>JAWVYW010000152.1:0-9195 GCA_033722535.1 Promineifilaceae bacterium (SeqCode) | reverse complement strand
AGGGTGTAGATGGCGAGCAGCGTACCGAAAGGGAAGTTCGTTATGTTCAAAAACGAGACGATGATCGCCAGGATGCGGCCCCAGTCGCGCCCCTTTAGGAGCCCCCACCCCGCCAACAGGCTCGGTAGCGCCAGAAGCAGCATTATGCCGACCACAAAAGTCGCCACGAGGCTGAGGACGCCAATCGCCTCAGCTTCCATGCTCAGGAAGCCGATGCTGGTGAGGAGAAAGAACACAAAGCCGCCGATCACCAGAAAGAGGACGCCCCCGGCGATGTGGAGCCAGCCAATTATCTTTACATGTTGGCGTATCTGTTCGTATGTCATTGCTATTTTTTCCTTATCTGAAGCAACTGTCTGTCAACGCTCTGTACGCACGAGAACAGACAATTGTTGCAAGAGCCCGTGAGCGCTTCCGCCCGTCCCTCAGCCCCGCCGCTCCCTTCCACCGGAGGATCATTCCATAAAGAAAGAGTCCCGGCGCTAAGGCCGGGACTCGTGGGTCCCTCAATGCGTTAACAGCGCTCGCTCAGAGCTCTTCGCGGGTCACCGTCTGGCCATTGGCAGTTGTCTTACCCGCCTCGATCAGCGACTTAAAGCGCGCCAGGTCTTCGTGCATCATCGTCTCCGGGTCGTAGCCGAGAAGGTCGGCGACCGCGTGGCCGGCCGCGCCGACGGGCGGATTGTACGACATCTTAATGTGAATCTGCGTTCCACCCTCCTGGTTGGGCGTGAAGTGAACGATGCCGGCGTTGGGAACCGGCGTCGCTTCGCCGCTGGCCCAGGCGATTACCTCGTTCGGTACCCGCTTCGTCACCGCCGCATCCCAGGAAACGGTCGTGGGGCCCGGCCCCTTGACGACCCAGTGGCTGCGTCCGTTGCCGAGGTCGCGCACCTCCTCTACGTAGCCCATGAAGCGCGGGAAGTTTTCGAAGTTGTCCCATAGACGGAACACCTCTTCCACGGGGGCATTCACATTAATGGTCTTCTGAACATCGACGGAGCGGTGCCCGGCATCGACGCCGACCAGGCGCTTGGCCTGGATGTCGGTGACGGCGCGAACCACAGCTGCGAGGCCGAGCGCACTGAAGAGCGAGCCGAGTAGCCCCCCTTCTTTCAGGCCCACAGCGGTAAGCAGACTACCACTGCCGCCGACGAGGAAGCGCTTGGCGGGCGGCCACACCTCCGGCTGTTTGGCGGGTGGGACGTCCCCACCCTGCAGGCCAGGAACGTCGCCCCGCGTCTTGTGCTCGTCCATATCATTGATCACTTCTTCGACACCCGGCACTGTCGCCACCGCCGTCATCAGTGCCTCAACCTCATGTTTCAACACCGGCCCCTGGAGGACAACCACGCCGTTGCTGGCCGTGACGGTCAGGGAGCCCGGATGGGAGACGTAGCGCCCCATCTCGGCACGCACGCGCTGTTCGAGTACGTGGTCCGTGACCTCTCCCTCAAAAATCCGTCCGCGCGCCTCGTAGACGAGTCCGCCGGTCCGGTTGGAGAGATCATCAAGCGTCGGCTCGACCACGTTGCCTAGATCGGTCGCGGCGCTCACAAACTGGTCACGGAGCAGAGCGCGTCGGCGCGGCCCACGTTCCGGATCCATCAGATACATTAAAGCTGCTCCCACGCCGATGCCGCCAAGTAAAGATAGTGGATTCTTCATAAGCTGGTACACTCCTTTTCGTTTATCGTCCTCTCGATCTGCAATCAGCAACTGACACGCAGCGCCGGAGCCCTGCGGATCAGTTGCCGCGTACAGATTCTTTCCGTCCTGCCCCTCTTGGGCGAGCCCTCCGGCAGGAGGTGATCACGCCGGCTAAAGCAGCGTGAACAGCAGTTGGAGACCTTCGTCAACCTCCCAGAAGCGCACCGGCTCCAATGCCGGAACGAAGAGAGAGAGAAGCAGCAAGAGGATTAGGAAGAGAAGGACGGTGTAGAGACAGCCACAGCCAGCGTAGGGCCGACTGTAGTAGCCCCAGTAGCGCCGGTACCATGGATCGTAAACCGGATCGGGGTCATATGGATCGGCATCATACGGATCTGGATTAGGATCAACAGCCATAGTCATCTCCTCGGCGGGATGCGAGAGCGACGTTACGTGCGCCTTCACCCCATACTCTCCTTCAGTTACCTTTACCTTAGCACGTTCAAGCGGCCGAGGAATGTATCAAGGTACAACCACCGCCTCCCCTGGGGTCACAATTTCGATATAAATAGGCGCCTCTGCGGACAATCGGCTGTGTTCTTCGTGGTCTATTCACTATGCGAACTCTACTGTCACCGCCGCGACGCTCTGGGGTGGCAGGCTCAGTTGCAGCCGGAGCGTTCCCTCTTCATGGCTGACGGGAATCGACTCGCGCCGCATCTGGGAGGCGGCGACGAGTGCCTGCACCTGGTGTGGCTGCAAATAGTGCGATCGGTCCATCTCCTCCTCCCATACGCGGCGCGGATTGGCATGCTCCGCATCGATCTTCTCCACCCACGCGGCAGCCGGGTGCGGCGCTTGCTCCAGCACCAGCTCGACAATCTCCGTCTGGATGGGATGCTGGGGCATGGCAAGATTGACCATGAGGAGGGTCAGGCTCTCGAAGCGAGGATCCCCCTCACCTTCCCGCCGGCGACGGGCCACCGGCCACACGGTAACCGTCTCGTGCGCCCCTTGTGCGGTATACTGCCGGTCCCCCAGTCTGTGCAGCAGTTGGAAAGCACGGTAGACCGGTTTCGGAACGCCGTGCAGGGTCAGAAGGCCAAAGCCACCGTGAAACGGCTCCGACGGAAAGTACAGCTCTTCGAAGATGTCGCTGAACGTCCAGAAGCTGTAGCCCTGCACGTAGTCGGCGACCGTCATAATGATGTAGGTGGCGAAGGCGGCGGCAAAGGGCATGTCGTGCAGACGGTGGCGCGGGTTGGAGGCGATGTTCCACTCTGTGTAGTAGAGGGGGCGACCCCGCACCGACTCGTGCGCTTCCTGCGCCCGCCGGGCCATGATGTCGGGGCTACTATCGGCCAGCTTCTCCTCGGTGGGCGCGCCGACCTCGCCGAAGGCGTCCGTAGGATAGTAGTGGGTGGTAACAAAGTCGGCAGCAAGGTCGTGAGCATCACAGAAGTTTAGAAAAGGCTCGATCCAGCCGTTTGCCGCCGTTGCCGGACCCCCAACGCGGAGGTCGGCGTCCACACCCTTTATCGCCTCTACGGTGTGGCGATAGAGGCGGAAGTAATCGTCCTGTGTCCCGGTCCAGAAGTGCTCAATGTTCGGCTCGTTCCAGACCTCAAAAAACCACCGCCGCACTTCCTTTACGCCATAGCGGTCGGTCCAGTGGCTGATCAACTTCTCCATCAGACTGGCCCACTGTGCATACTCGGTAGGTGGCGTTACGATGCTCCGATAGCTGAAGACGGTCTTGCTACCGGCGGCGATCGCCGCCGGCATGAAGCTCAACTCTACGAAGGGGCGCATCCCAATCGAGAGCAAAAAGTCCATAATCTGATCGGCATTGAAAAAGGAGTAAAGCAGCTCGCCGCCGTGGTCGATGAGGGTATTCATGGGGTCTGAGAGCAGGCCGTGGAAGCGGACGTGCTTAAAGCCTAGCTCTTGATGGCAGCGCTCTAGCTGTCTCTGCCAGTCGGCGCGCAGCGCGAGCGGCGCATGGCCGCTGCCCACGGTATGCTCCCAGTGGTGCTCTAGGTGCTGCGGCGATTGGCTGAGGTCACAGGTAAACGTAGGCATCGCTTTTCTCCATTCTGGCGCATAGCCGTTGAGGTTTAAAAACGGGGCGCGATTTCCTTCTGATAGAATTCCAAGAACTGTTCCTGATTGGCGCCGATCTGGTGGAGGGCAATTTTTTCGAAGCCGGCATCGCTTAATGCACGGATCGCCTCCACGTACGTCTCGGGGTCGGGCCCGTGTGCAATCTGGTCGGCCAGATCTTGCTCGCTCACCATCTCTACCGCCTGGTCGAAGTGGGCCACCGTGCGCACGTTGGGCCGCAGTATGCCCGGCAGGCCGGCCTGCCGCCAGAGCGGGAACATCCTCTCGATTGCCGCCTCCTTCGTCGGCGCATAGCAAATCGTCAGCTTGGCGTAGCGCGGCTTTTCCTGCCCGCCTGCCTCTGCAAAGGCCTCGACCACCTCGGCGTTCGGGCCGACACTGATCAGCCCATCGCCAATCTCGCCCGCGATCTGGCCTGATCCGGTGCCTGAGGCAGCCACGAGGATCGGAGGCAGATCCTCAGGCACGGTGAACAGACGCGCGTCTTCCACCACGTAGTAGTCGCCGTAAAAGGTCGTCGTCTCTCCCTCCCATAGCTTGCGGATCAGCTCGACTGCCTCCTTCAACATCTCCTGGCGAATCTCTATCGTCGGCCAGCCGTCGCCGAGGATATGTTCGTTCAGATTCTCGCCGGTCCCCACGCCGAGCAGAAAGCGACCGGGCATCATGGCGGCCGCCGTCGCCGCGGCATGGGCGATGATCGCCGGGTGGGTGCGCAAAAGCGGGCAGGTCACGCCAGTACCCAGCCGCAGGGTCTCCGTGGTGGCCGCGATGGCGCCAACGACGGTCCAGACAAAAGGCGCCTCCGGCTGCTCGCTAAGCCAAGGATGGTAATGGTCGGAGATCATGGTAAACGGGAAACCGATCTGTTCTGCACGCTGCGCGTTGCGGACAAGGTCCCTCGGCCCATGCTCTTCACTGGACAGCCAGTAACCGAATTCAGGCACTGTAGATTCTCCTTTTTTCTTCGTTGCGGGTTGCGCGCATTCTATGAGTACTGCCTGGTTGTCAGAGAACGCGCTGCAGCAACTGGGTCGTGGCAGCCGTACCCACGCCGAAAGCGAGGTGAGCGCCGAGGCGATTGAGGTGCTGGAGCGGTGGCGCTGCGGTGGGACCGCTCTGGAGCCCAAGCGCGGGAACGAGCAGCTCATCTCCGAGCAACCATGCCAGCGTTGCGTGGCTTAGAGCTCCTGTCAGATCGGGGAATGCGGCCCCGGCGCGCGTCGCGCCATAGAGGGAGCCCTGGCCCAGGCCATATCCCCAATGAACGAGATAGCTCAACAACTCATGCGTCTCTTTATGCTCCAGCATCCTGCCGGAGGCCGACTCGTAGAGAATGCGACCCAGGGCGGCCGTCGACGATTCCTTCTTTCCATGCTGCCGACCGACCAGCGAAATGCTGTCCATTTCCAGGTCGTCAGGATAGAGCTTCGTCGTCGAAAGGGCGCGCTGCCACTCCGACGCCTGGTCATTGCCGCTTTGCTCCTGACTACCTTGTTCGCCTTTTTGCTCCGGCGGTGTGACCTGTTGCCTAAGAGTTGGGGCCACTTGTTGCCAGTAAAAGCGCATAAACAGCAGCCCAACAACGCTCCCTAGCAGTCCGGCGACCGCGCCCTTCCAACGATCTGCCTGTTTTCCCATGGAAACTTCTCCTTTCTACCCGCTGTGGGGCGGACGAATTCACCTGACTTGATGCGCGTCGAGATCGATGAGGGTCAAGCCCGTTTCGGGATCGGTGCGCTTCTGGAGATAGTCAGGATATTCGGTCAGAACGAGCTCCAGCGTCGGCCAGACGTGGGCCTGTTTGATGTGGCCGCCAATCGCCGTACCATCAGACTTTCCGAGCACGACGTGCGCATGTACTTCTGGCTTCCCTTCTGGCGTCAGGGCGATGTCGCCGGTCAGTGTCAGCACTTCCACCTGCTCCTCTACCGGGATGTCCTTATACTCCTTCTTATCGCGCTGGAAATATTGGAGGATGATGTCGCTGAAAGCGCCGACAGCGGTAAAGCGAGCACTGCTCAGCCCCTGCTTTTCGGCAAAGCGCTTCAGCTCGGCGATGAATTCATCACCTTTATCGTAGATCACGGCGTAGGTTTTTTCCTGATCGTCATTCAACAGTTTCGTTTGCATGGTGGTACTCTCCTTTACAAAAGGGTAGCAGCAGTATCTTCATACCGCCCCACCCAGCTATTCGTTCTCTTTCTCACGGCGCCGCAAGAGGCGCTCAAGTAGCCACAAGAGCGCCAGCAAACCGGCGCTCGCAACTGCAGTCAGTCGCCGCCAGTCAGGGGGCGGCGTTTCCTCTTCACGATCCTGCTCCGGATAGTCGGGCCGCTCCGCACGCTCCGGTTGCCGCTCGCGCAGGGCCATCTGCATTACCTCCGCCAGATGCAGTGCGCGACGATCCGTTTCCTGCCGGATCTGCTCGCGGCAGCTAAAGCCATTGGTGAGGATCAATGTATCAGAATCGGCCTCACGCGTTTCCGGCAACAGCACGCGTTCGCCCGCCGCGACTGAAACTTCGTACTTTTCACCTCTTTCAAAACCAAAGGCGCCGGCCATGCCACAACAGCCGCTGTCGAGCTGCCGCTGGTCCAGCCCCATCTTTTGAAGAATCTCCCCTTCGCTCTCCATTCTCATAATCGCTTTGTGGTGGCAGTGACCATGGACGATCGCCTTCCGGGACAGGCGCGGGGGCTCGTAGCCATCAGGGATTTTCGTCAGGAACTCGGCGAGCGTGTGGGTTTGCTTAGCCAGCCGATGCGCATCCTGGTCGTGGGGGAAGAGGCCGCACAGTTCATCGCGGAAGACGGCCGTGCAACTGGGCTCTAAGCCGACAAGAGGCAGTCCGGCCCGTATCTGGGGCCGCAGCGTTTCCAAGATCTGTTGCAACTGCCGCTTCGCCAGGTTCAGAAAGCCAAATTCGTAGAGCGGCCGGCCGCAGCACAGCCAGACGTCGGGAACCACGACCTGATAATCCGCATCTTCCAGAACCTCCACCCCCGCCTTGAGCGTTTCCGGGTAGAAATGATTGTTGAAGGTATCCGGCCAGAGCAAGAGCTGGCGCTTGCCCGCGTTGCGGGGTCCGCGGCGACGATACCAGTGGGTAAAGGTCTCATTGGCAAAGCGCGGCAGTTCACGCTCGGGTGCAATGTTGCCCAGCCACTTCGCCAGGTGATTGAATCCGGGCGTCTGCGTAAAGAAGTTGGCAACCCGCGGCATCCGCGCCGCGAGGCGCGCCCAGTACTGGATCAGCCCAAAGAGATAGGCCTGTCGCGGACGGAGCCGGCCCTGATAATAGTGGCTGGTGAACTCCGCCTTATAGGTCGCGATGTCGACCTGTACCGGGCAGTCACCCTTGCACCCTTTACACGAGAGACAGAGCTCGAGCGACTCCTTTACGTCCTCATCTTGCCAGCCACCGTCTACGACGTCCCCCTGCAACATTTCAAAGAGCAGGTGAGCACGGCCACGCGTCGTATGTTTCTCGTCGCGGGTCACCATGTAGCTGGGGCACATCGTGCCGCCACTTTCCCGGCGGCACTTGCCGACCCCGACACAGCGGAGTGTGGCGCGCGCGAAACTACCATCGTCATCAGGGAACTTGAAATGAGTCTCCGGCTGCCAGGGTGCATAATCGGTTCCCAGACGCAGATTGTCATCGGGGCGATAAGGATCGCCCTCCGCGGAAATCACCTTGCCTGGATTCATCCTGTTCTGCGGATCCCAGAGCCGCTTAAAGTCGCGGTGTGCTTCCATAACCTCGCGCCCGAACATCTTTTCCAGCAGAATTGCCCGCGCCTGTCCATCACCATGTTCCCCAGAGAAAGAGCCGCCATACCCTTTCACGAGATCGGCAGCCTCTTCCAGGAACGCAAGATACTTGTTCACGCCATCGCGACTGCGGAGATCAAAATCGATCCGCACATGGACGCAGCCATCGCCAAAGTGACCGTAAAAGGAGCAGTAGTAGTGGTAGCTGTCCAGAAGTCCACGGAGGTCGCGGAGATAATCACCGAGAACCGCCGGATCTACGGCTGCGTCCTCCCAACCGGGCCAAGCATCGTCCAGGCCGGGCACATTTGCCGTCGCTCCCAGCCCAGATTCACGGATCAGCCAGATGCGATCTATCTCTTCCTGCTTTTCATATAGCTGCATGTGCGGCGGCTCTTCCCGCTGCTCGAGCGTCTCCATGACTTCGCGCGCCTTGTTGTCGGCCGCTTTCTCGCTCTCCCCGCCAAACTCCACCAGAAGCCAGCCTTCTCCACTGGGTAAAAGGCCGACGTCGATGTCATGCATCTCTTTGCGCCGGATATAACGTACAAGGCGGCTGTCCAGACCCTCGAGACCGATCGGATCGAATGCCAGAAGCTCCGGCACGTCATCGGCGGCGCGGTAGACGTCTCCGTATCCCAGGACCAGCAGAGAACGATCCACCGGCTGGCGTACAAGCCGTACAGTCGCTTCAAGGACGATAGCCAACGTGCCTTCGCTGCCAACCAGCGCCCGCGCCACATTAAAACCATTCTCCGGCAACAGTTGCGGCAAATTGTAGCCCGAGACTCGCCGCGGCAGATCCGGATAGTTTTCTAAGATAGCGTTACGATAACGCTCGCGGAGATCAATCATTCGCCGGTAAATATCCGCCCGGGGCCCGCCTTCATCCAGTATCTCCTCCAGCTCCGCATCGCGCGTCGGACCGACGCGCGTGCGCAAGCCGTCGTAGGTCAGGATCTCCATCTCTTCGACGTTATCCACTGTCTTGCCCCAGGCGAGGGCATGAACTCCGCAGGCGTTGTTGCCAATCATGCCCCCTAACACACAGTGCGAATGGGTCGCGGGATCCGGACCGAATGTAAGGCCATGCTCTCCGGCAGCCTCGCGCAGATCATCAAGGATGAGGCCGGGCTGCACGCGAGCGATCTGCCGCTGCGGGTCTATTTCCAATACCTGGTTCATGTGCTTCGTCATGTCCAGCACAACGGCAACGTTACAGCTTTGCCCGGCCAGGCTGGTCCCATCGCCCCGCGCCAGGACCGGCGCACCGAACTTCCGGCAGCAGGCGACTGCAGCAACCACGTCGTCGGCGTCCCGGGGATAGACGATGCCTATCGGCACCTGCCGGTAGTTGGATGCGTCTGTGGCGTAGAGTGCGCGGTACCCCTCGTCGAAGCGCACCTCTCCCCGCACGCGCTCCTCCAGCGCGGCGGCGAGTGCCTCCGGGTGGATATTCGCCGCCCGCGGCGTCTTGATCTCCGTATCGAATTGATGCCGTTCCCCGAGGACGTCGGAGGTGTGGATGAAGGACATATGCTATGGTCTCTCTTTGTGCTTGATCGCCACTTCTCTCAGTTTGAATGTGAAATGGGGACTCATCACATCTATGCAGGGCGGATTTGGTACTGCTGAACGTCCTCT
>JAWVYW010000151.1:0-9232 GCA_033722535.1 Promineifilaceae bacterium (SeqCode) | reverse complement strand
GCGGCCCGCGGGCCCGCCGCTGGCCCACCGCGCCGTCCCCGGGCGGCGCCCCGCCCCCCGCCGCCGTGGCGCCGCCCACCGCCGCGCTGTCGGCGGCTTCCACAATGACAAAGTCGTCGACGGCGATGTTGAAAAAGCGGTTCATCTCCCGCCGCTCGAAGGCACCGATGGCGTTGAGGCCGAGGGCGGCGGCGACGATAATCAGCAGCAGCGCCAGCCCTGCCAGCAGCCGCTGCCGTTGCGTGGCGCGCGCCAGCCGCAGCGCCCGCTCCGTCTCCCGCTCCTCCAGCGCGCGGCTCGCCTCCAGGAACTCCTGCTCCAGCAGGCTCAGCGGCTCCGGGCTTTGAGCGGCCCAGGCCAGCGTCTGTGCCAGGCGCGCGCCGCGGAAGAGGGCGCCCTCGTCGCGGCCCAGCTCTTCCCAGGCGTAAGCCGCCTCCGTCAGCTCCCGCTGCCGCAGCAGCCGCTCGCGGTCGCTGTCCAGCCACTGGCGCAGGGTCGGCCATTCGCGGATCAGCGCCTCGTGCGCCACCTCCACCACGCGCACCTGGGCGGCGGCGACGGTGTTGGTCGTCACCAGCCGCGCCGCCGAGAGGATCTCCAGCACCGCCGCCACCGCCTCCTCATCCTCGCGGCTCGTCAGCAGCTCCGCCAGCGGCACGCGGCGCCGCGTGTCCGGCGCCGCCTCCTCGTCGCCCCGCTGCTCTCCCGGCTCCGTCAGCCGCAGAAAGACGGAGCGCGCGATGTGCTGCTGCTTCTCGCTCAGCCGCTCGCGGAAAATCGTCTCCGCCGTCTGCGCGATGGCGCCGCGCACGCCGCCGGCCTCCGTGTAGCCGGAGAGGGTCATGACCCGCCCCCGCCGCCGCGCCCACGTCTCCAGCAGCGCGTGCGAGAGCAGCGGCAGCGCCCCCGGCTCGTGCTCTACCTCGTCCAGCATCAGCTCCACCAGCCCCTCCTGGATGCGCCAGTCCCCCAGCGCCGCCGGGCGCACGATCGCCTCGAAGAGCTCGTCCCGGTTCATGGCGCCGATGTACTCCTGCTGCCGCGACACCAGCTCGCGCAGCCCGGGATATTCGGCGCAGTGGGCGTAGAAGTCGGCGCGCAGCACGACGACTACCGTCGCCGGGCGCCCCGCCGCCGGGTCCACCGCCGCCAGCAGGGCCTCCACGAACGCCTGCCGCAGCTCCGGGCGCCGGCACTGCGTAAAAAGCTCCTCGAACTGATCCACCACCAGCAGCAAGTGGCTGCCGCTGGCCCGCGCCACCACCTGGCGCACGAGGGGGCCCAGGCTCTGAGGGTTCTCCTCCAGCTCGCGCACCAGCGCCGCTACCTCCGCCAGCGCGTCGCCCTCCGGCAGCAACGCCGCCGCCAGCGCCTCCAGCGGGTGGGCAGTGGGGGTGAAGGTGCGGATCGCCCAGCTGGCGCTGTCGGTAGGGGGCACCGTGCCGTCCGCCAGCCGCTGCCCCCGCCGCAGCGCGGGAAGCAGCCCCGCGCGCACCAGCGACGACTTGCCGCTGCCCGACGCGCCGACGACGGCGAGAAAGCGCGCCTGTCCCGGCTCCGGGCGCAACCGCGCCACCAGCCGCGCCGTCAGCCGCTCGCGCCCGAAAAAGCGGTCGGCGTCCGCCTCGGTGAAATATTGCAGCCCCCGGTACGGCGGCTCCCCAGGCTCGGGCGGCAGTGACTCCAGCTCCACCACCTCCGCCTCCTGCACGATCGTCGACTGGATGTTGATGACGGCGCCGCGAAAATCGCCCGAGAGGTCGTAGACGTCGCTCGTTTGCCGCCGCGCCTCCGCCAGAGCGGGGAAGAGGCCGTCGACTTCGTCAGCGTGCGCCGCCCCGGAGGAGGCCTCCACCCGCTCCGCCAGCGCCAGCAGCCGCCCGTGGCAGGCGTCCGCCTCCTCCAGCCGCCCGGCGACGGCGCGCAGCAGCAGCGCCAGCCCCGGCGCGCCCCCCTCGCCTGCGCGGTCGTGGAGCAGCACGATCAGCGCATCCGCCTGGTCCGCCGGGCTCTCGCCATAGGGCAGCAGGTGGCGCCAGCGGCTGAGGCGCGCGTCGACAAAGAGCGCCCGCAGGGCGGTGTAACTGCCCACCGGCGCGCAGTCGAGCAATGTCTCTCTTAAATCTTCCAGTAACTGCTCAGAGCCAGCCATACCTTTCCCGTCGCTGCACGAACACGCGCGCCTACCGCTTCACACGCGCGACCGTGGGAACAGTATACTCTTAACCAGAGGGTAGTTAAAATCGGGCCAGGTTCAGACTGGGCGCTCGGGCGTACCGCTACTCCCGCATAATCGCCGGCAGGTAATTTTGCATCAGCACCTGGTAGGTCACGTCGTCCACCAGGAAGCCGGAGACGTAGAACTCGATGCCGAAATCGGAGTTGCTGTCGTTGCGCCCCTGGAGGTTTTCGCCGCCTTCGAGGATGATATAGGGTGCTTGGAAGCTGTAGAAGTCGGTCTGCAGCGGGGTGCCGCTGAACTCCATCGAGGGTTGTCCGGGTAAGATCCCGGCGCTGTTGGCGCCTAGGGTGGCAAAGTAGTTACCGCTCTCCTCCAGCGCATTGCGGTTGATCAGCACGTCGGTGACCAGCAGGTAGTGATTGGCGGGCACCGCGAGAAAGGAAGCGCCCGTGTCGGCGCGGACGCAGCCGATGTCGTCCTTGGTGTTGGGGGCAACGGGCTCGTGGCAACGAACGGGAATGGCGTTCGCGGGCAGGTTCTCGGCGCTATCGGGATTGTCGGGTTCGGCAAAAGCCTGGGCAAAAGCCGGCGCGCCGGCGACCATCCCCACGAATATCCCCAGCGCGATAATCAGAACTCCGAGGACGACGATCGTTTTCCAGCGTTCCATGGGTCTCTCTCCTTCTATTGTACATTTCAGTCGACGGCAAGATACCGACGTCCAGATGGTACTACAGGGCAGCCGGAGCGGGCAAGGACGGGCATGGGCTCAATAAAAACTTTTAGCAAGGGGGACCTGGTTGCCTCAGAAAAAACGTTCCCCTAGCCAGCATGGAAACGGACAACAGACTGAGCAATCGAAGCAAACGGGAGTTGGTGAATCGGCTCCGGCAGCGGTTCATCCGCTCGTCAATAAAGTTCCCTATCTCGTTAAACGTTGCTCTCGGATGCTACCGCCGCCACTCGGCCACCTCGCTCGCTACCTGCTCAGACAGCCTCTCCCAATCCGCTTCTGTTTCCGGATCCACCATCATTGCCTCCACATCGTGCTGGACGGCTTCCATTGTAGCTCTCTTTCCCCCTACAGAAATACGCCCGCGAAACGTTGAACCTCACCTACACCCGTCACCGTGCCCCTTCGTTGTCGCACCCTTCGCAGAAGGCCGGTCAGCCGCGCACGCCACTCACGCGGCGACTAGAAAGCCGCCCGCCCACCCTCCTTGCGCGCAAAGTGTGCAAGCCTCTCCCCACACGCCTTCGCCCGCAGCGTACCGATGCTGATGATGAGCTGTAGGTCCCCGGCGTCGCCCCACTTCATCACCGCCTCCCGTGGGCCTTCCAGAATCAGCCGCGACTGCCAGCGCTCTACTTCCGGCTCATGCGCGGCAAGCCACAGGCAAAACGGGTGTAGATCTTCCAGGCAAGTCGGCAACGGCGACAGGCCCGGCTCGCTCTCGATGCGCGCGCTGCCCACCCTCCGTTGATCGTCCTCCTCCGCCGCAGCGGCGCCGAAAGAGGGCCACACCCCCGGTCACAGCACCGCGTGCGCGTACGCCTGCCCCGCCGCCCGTGATGGTACGCTCGCTCAGGGCTCGTAGCTGTGCGTGGTACGCACGTCAAAACCGGGCCCCTTCACGCCGACCCGGCGCCTATTTTCTTGCTCGTTATAGAGAAAGACGTAGGTCATCTGCTTTAGCTTGACGAACGGCGCCTGCGACTGGTCGGCGGGCAGTGTGCGGAAAATCTGGTTGCGCCAGGTGCCGGTGTTGAGGTAGACCACCTGGTCGCCGGAGGAGGCGCTTAGCGGCTGGACCATCGCCCGGTGGGTGTGCCCGTAGACGATGAAGTGAATGGCCGGGTTGTTGCGCCAGATCGCCTCCTCATAGGCGGCCTCGGTGTATTTGTCGCTGCCGCCTCCGTGGTAGGCGAACTTATCGATGTTGGGCAGCAAGATCCGCAAGAGCCAGTCGCTGTTGGTTACGTCGATGACCCGGTCCACAAGCGGCTGCAGCCGGGGATGGGTCACGGCCCGCACCACCTCGTCTAGCTCCATCCGCGGATGCTCCCACTCACGCACGAAGGGCAGACTGAGAAAGTCGCTCAGAACGCGGTCAAAGGTCTCTTCCAGCGCGCGCCGCACGGCCCGGTTGTCCTCCTTGTCGACCCGGTAGTGGAACCAGTCCACGGCGCTCCCGAAGGGGCGGACGTCGTCCACGTCCTTCAGATTCTCGATCAGTCGGTCCTCGACCGCCGGGTGATGCGGCTGCAGCGAGGCGAGCGTGTGCGGGATGCGGACGACGATCTCGGCGGAAATGACGTCGCTGACCGATGGCTCCATGTGCGCCGCGTGGTCAAACTCCGGGCCCTCGAAGCTGAAGGGGTCGAACTGGTGCCCGTGGCGGGCGAAGAGGCCGTGCGCCTCGTCGACGTAATGGTACGGGTAGACCCACTCGCCGGAGGGAACCGTGATCGTCGTCTCCTCGTCGACCTCGAGGCCGAGAACGCGCTGCAGCTCGTCGCGCACCGCGGGATAAAGATTGCACAGGCGGTCGTGGTTGCCGATGACGTAGATGACCTCGACCGGAAGCTCGCGCCCCAATCGCTCGCGAATGGTTTCGGGGAAGTTGCGGAAGAAGGCAAAGGTCTCCCAGTTGTGACGGAGGATGCTCGGTTGGGCGACCGACTCCCGCCGCCCGTCGGCGGGAAAGCAGCCCAGGATGTCCAGGCAGCGCGCCGCCGTGCGGCTGCCCGGGGCAGGGCCGGCGACGTCACGAAGCCCATGCGCTCCCCAGGGCCGGTCCTCCGGCGCCTCTTCAAGCCATTGCTGCGTGCGGATCAGATCGACGATGTCGCCCAGCAGAAGCAGCCGGACCTCAGTAGCACCGGTCTGCCGCGCCAGGGCCACGACGTCGGCGAGGAAGGCTTCGCGCGTGGGCGCGGAAAGCGTGTGCCCGCTCGCCGTGCCGTCCACCAGGTGTAGATCGCTCATGACGACAATCATGGGTTGTTTCCCCTTCGCTCGTGGCGATACGCACAGACACAGGCAGCCGGAAACCCTCATCTCCCGCGGGGTGGTAAGTGATCTGCGATGCCGGGGGAATAAAGACGATGGCATGCAACTAATAACCATAGCGGGACCGGCACGAAAAGTCAAAGCGTGCGAGAAGAGACGCAAGCTCGCCCGCCTACTTAAGATTCCACTATAGCCAGTGGGTGGTGAAGGCGCGTTTCACTTTTCCGCGTTGCCGCTTTCTCTCAGAGGGAGCTCAATGAAGCAAAAGCGCCCGCCGCGCTCCCCCGCGCCGCGCGCCTCATTATCAACTCAGTCCAGGGTGCTCACTCCACACCGGTCACCCCACCCTGAAGCGTCTCCACATCGTCATACATAATGTGCAAGAACGGCTGTTCCTGCCCGTTCTCCAGCATAAAGCCGGTGGGCACCACCGTCTCGGCCGGGCCGTCCGGCGTAACCTCTACCGGCGGCAGAATCAGATGCGCGTGATAGTCGTTGGGATTCACATCCGCGTCGAAGACCAGTTCATAATCTTCATTGCGCCCGTCCTCCGTGAGCATGAAGTGGACCAGGCGATTGTCGGCGATCAGCTCGCCGTCACGGTACAGCTGGCCCACGCCCCAGAAGGTGACATACGCAAACTGCTGCGGCTGGAGCTTCGTGCCGATGCCGGTGCGCCCGTGCATGATGACGTTCAGGCCGACACCGCCGAAGTTTTCGTGCCCCGGCAGAGCGGGTAGTGCCTGCTGGACGACCACGCGGTACCCGATTTCACCATCGGGGCTGGTGAAGGTGAACTCCGCATCGATCTCATCGCGCGTCGTCTGTGACGATCTGGCCGTGACATCTTCGACGAAGACTGAGGCTTCACCGCTCACATCGGCCCAGCGGTCGGAGTGCGGCGTGGGGCCGGCGGTCGTCGTGTAGGCGTCGCCGGCTTCGTTGCTCAGCCGCTGATCCAGCGCCACCCCGACGTCATCCTCCGTCCCCAGCGGCTGCTGGGGCGTGCCGAAGATATTCGGGTCCAGCTCGCGCGGGCCGGGCAGGATCCAGCGCACGCTGCTTAGCTCTGCGAAGGCCGGATTCGGCGCGCCGACTACCTCGTTCGGCTCTGTCTCGCCGCCGACAAACGCCTCGTCATCTTCAAGCCCGTCGTCGCCAGCCTGGGCCGCCATCTCCTCTTCGTCATCTTCGGCGGCCATATCCTCTTCATCGTCCGCGGCGGCCATCTCTTCTTCGTCGTCTTCAGACAACTCCTCCTCGCTCAAGACGGTGGCATCCTCTTCATTGGCGACGATGACGTCCGATTCGTCCTCTCCCAGCACGTCGTCGCCATCTTCGGCGAACGTTTCGTCTTCGTCCACCGCCAGCTCGTCCTCGAGCACGTCCTCTTCATCTTCGCCGAGCTCCTCCTCGACAATCTCTTCAGCAATTTCGGCGTCGTCGACCAGATCCTCCTCTTCGAGGATAATATCCTCGTCGACCACGTCCACGTCCCCGTCGCCCGTGTCGCAGGCCACCACTACTGCCGTCAGGAGGAAGAGCGCTCCTAGGAGCAGGAGCAACCGCTTCCAACTTTTCTTTCGCCTTTGATTCACTTCTTTACCTCCATGTTTGACAATTGAATTCACTTCTCCGCTCGTCGACCCGGCTCCCGCGGCAAGTGGCCGGCGAGGCGCCGACCCGGTCGCTGCGCGGGCGGATATCGGCTGGCGCCGTATCCTGGCGCGGCTCCGGTTCGTTTGAAAGTCGCAAAGGGGGGAAGAAAAATCACCCGCTCGTAGTGAATGTACGTTTACCAGGGTACTTGAACGTAGGTAAGATGGTCCGCCTCCGGTGATACGACGGTACTGCCTCCGGCGCTTCCGCTCCACGGCACAGCCGGCAGAGCCGGCTCAGGCTGTACGCTCCCTCAGCAGGCGAATTCTCCCCAGTCGAGCGCAATCGGGAACAAAATGACGTCATTGCACGTCAGACGAGTAGAGGCCCTGGTTCAGGAAGCGGGTATTAGGGTTTGCGCCGCGGCCCTTTCCACCGCGGCCCAATGACGCTCGACCTGAAATCCTCTACAATTACCCTATCAACCGTTGGCAGCGAGGAATGTAAGATGAAATACAAACTGTTCGAGACCCGCTTTTCCCTTCCCATACTTCTGCTGGTGCTCGCCCTCGTCCTCGGCGCCTGCCAGCCAACGCCCGACGTCGAGCCGCCCACGCTGACACCCGAGCCGACCGGCGTCGCCACCGTAGAGCCGATCGTCATCCCCACGGAGGAGCCGACAGCGACCGCGACGCCGGCCGACACGCCGGTACCGCCCACGGCGACAATCGCCGCGACGCCGACAGCGACCGCGACGCCGACCAAACAGCCGACGCCGACGCTGGCTCCGACCGCGACGCCGACCACCGGCCCGACGGCGACCTCTGAGCCGACCCCCACGGCTGTCGGCCCCACCCCCACCCTGCGACCGCTGAGCGGGACGCCGGTGGACATCGTGAACCGCCTGCTGGCCGATTACCTGGCGACCCGCGACGAACAGCAGCTGATGATCTACTTCGACCACGGCCTGCGCGCGCGGCTGGCAGGTGAGGCGGACCTTGAGGACCTGCTCGACATCACCGCCCGCTTCCGCTCCTACGCCCTCACCCGCAGCGACGACCGGGCCGGCACGGACGACGAAGCGTTCGTGCGCGCCGCACTCAACTATGAAGAGACGCTCTACCGCCGCTTCACCCTCACACGGATCGCCGGCTCCTGGTACATCAGCGAGATCGAGTCGATCGAGCCGCCCGCCGGACCGGACGACCCGGGCCAGGTGGTGAGCGAGTTCCTGACCGAGCTCCTCTTCGACCCGCGCGTCGAGGCCGTGGAGGAGTTCCTGAGCGAGGAGCTGATCGAAGACGCGGAGGAGCAAGGCATTCTGACCCTGCTCGGCGTCGACACCCTGCGCACCTACACGTACGTCGTGCTTGACGCCGGCGGCGGCGATGGCATCGCCTCCGTTCGCGCCACCCTCGAACAGGACGACCCCGACGCCGAAGACGTCGTCGTCAGCTTGCGCCTGACTCTTGAGGAGGACGACGACACCGACGAGGAGTTCCGGCTCATCGATAGAATTACCGTCGAGTAGGACGCCCGCGAGTGAGGTCCCCGGCAGCGGCTGACGCTACGAAGTGGCCGGGGACCCACCAGGCCCTGCAACGGCGCTGCCTGCGCCACTACCCCCTATAGCCAGATCCCCACCGCCCCGTAGGCGCGCTTAACCGCCCGCACCTTCCTCTCCATCATGGCGGGATCGCCGCGGTAGCAGGTCGAGGCGACGTCGATCATCATCTGCAGCGCGTCGCGGAAAGCGGCCAGCAGGCCTGGCCGGGTCAGCGTCAGGTAGTTGAGGATGGCGACGTCGCGCGGGGTGAAGACGCGCTCGCCCAGGTCGTCGCCCGCCGTCAGCAAGGTGTAGGCCACCCGGTTGTGGATGCTGCTGTCGGGCCATGCCCCATCAGCAAAGGCGACGGCGCTTCGCTCTATCGCAACAGCCGCCCCTCCGGCAGCCACATGTAGAGCACGGGAATCGCCCAGTCCCGGTCCCAGTTCTGGCGATAGCTGTGGAAGAGCATGTTGCGCGCCCGGTTCAGGGCGCGGTCGACGACGCCCTCCGGCAGCAGGTGGCGGTAGAACTCGGCCGTCAGCGTGCGCGCCACCGTCATGTCCAGCAGCTCCTGCATGGCGACCACCGCCGGCACGCGCGCCCGCACCAGCCGGCGCGCCAGCCCCGTGAAGGGGGCCGCGCCGGTGGAGGCCGTCTCGCAGGAGGCGAGGAAGATGAGGCGCGGGGGCGCGTCGAGGCCCTGAACTCTGGCGGCGATGGTGGCGTCGTCCACGCGCAGCCGCTCCCCCTCCAGGTAAAGGGAGGCGGTTTCCGCGCGCGCGTCGTACTCGCCGTGGCCCAGAAAATGGAAGATGTGGACGCCGTCCAGAGCGGCGGTCAGGTTGTCCAGGGAGGTCGCGCCGTCGCGGAAGCGGAAGCCGCGCGCCTC
>JAWVYW010000150.1:0-9269 GCA_033722535.1 Promineifilaceae bacterium (SeqCode) | reverse complement strand
TTGTTGCCAATGCGCAGTTGCGTCGGCGCCAGTTCAAGGGCACAAATGATTGCCTCTTCATCGCCCGCCGCACCGGCGTGAACCATGCCCCGCAAACGCCCCCACACGACCACGTTGCCGGTGGCAATCACTTCGGCGCCGGGATTAACGTCCCCGAGGATCACGACGTGCCCCTCATGAGTGACGCTGCGCCCGGAACGGAGCGTCTCGCGCAGCAGAATCGCCGGCGGTGGGAGCTGATCCTGCACTGGCCGTTGGGCCGTCACGGCCCCGTCCTCCGGCCGCAGATTGCCCTCCAGATCGGTATTGCTGCCCGGCAGTCGCGTCGCCAGGTCCAGTGCACGCGCCGCCTCGCGCGTCGCCTCTAACTCTGACAGCACGGTCCACAGCTCCATCTGGTGTTCGGTTAGCAACGTCTGAATCTGGCGCAGCTGGGAGCGGCTCAATGGCTGGTACCCTACCTCCAGCACGACGCGGCTACCCTGCAGGAAACCGCGTCTGTCACCCAGTTCCGCCGCCAGCCGGGCCAGCACCGTCTCAAACGGTGCGTGGTCAAACGCTTCGTCTAACGTAACCAGAATCCCTTCCCGGATCCCTTTAATGCCAATTTCTGTCGGCGCCGACGTTTCCATATGAATCATGTGGGATACTACAACAAAAGACTTGATGAGAGGATACAATAAAAGAGGAAGGCTTGCAAGGGGGAAAAGTGGTGTATTTTCTACATGTTGGAGCCGCGCACTCAGCCGGGACTCCTGGACTCGCCCTGCAGACGCTTCACCTACCGTCAGCGATAGTTCGCCAGATATACCGGCTGGCGGCATGCGCCCCAGGTGCCGGGTTGGGCTTCAAAGACCCCGGCACACGGGGCGCCGCAGAAAGTGCAGTCGCCGGAGGGGGACAAATTCCACTGGTCGAGCACGTACCAGTTCCGGCCGATAAGCAGTTCGCCACAGCGATGGCAGTAGGTGCTGCCGCCCGCCGCATCGAACACGTTGCCCGTGTACGCATAACGTACGCCGTTTTTGAGGGCAATCGCCCTCGCGCGGGATAGGGTGGATGGGGGCGTGCGAGGGTGGTCCAGCATCTTGTAGTCAGGGTGGAAGGCACTGAAATGGATGGGCACATCTGGCCCCAGCGTCTCGACCACCCACTGGGTCATCTCTTCTAACTCACTGTCGGAGTCGTTTTCCCCGGGGATCAGCAGCGTGGTGATCTCGGACCAGACGTCGGTCTCATGTTTGAGATAGCGTAGCGTGTCGAGCACCGGCTGTAGTTCGGCAACGGTGATCTTCTTGTAAAACGCTTCGCTGAAGGCCTTAAGATCGACATTGGCGGCGTCCATGTGGCGGAAGAATGCTTCCCGCGGCTCTGAACAAATATAGCCCGCCGTGACGGCAACCGTCTTAATCCCCATTTCCTGGCACGCTTGGGCCACGTCGATGGCGTACTCCATAAAGATGACAGGATCGTTGTAGGTGAAGGCGACGCTGCGGCAGCCAGAGGCCAGCGCGGCGCGGGCGATGGTCTCCGGCGCCGCCTGGTCCGCCAGCGTCTGCACCTCGCGCGACTTGCTGATGTCCCAGTTCTGACAGAAGCGGCAGGCGAGGTTGCAGCCTGCTGTGCCAAAGCTAAGGACCGGGGTGCCGGGGAGGAAGTGGTTGAGCGGCTTTTTCTCGATGGGGTCGATGCAGAAGCCACTGGAGCGACCGTAGGTGGTGAGCACGATCTGGTCGTCCTCGCGCATGCGCACGAAGCACATGCCGCGCTGCCCCTCGTGCAGGCGGCAGGCGCGCGGGCAGAGATCGCACTGCACGCGCCCATCTTCCAGCATCTGCCAGTATTGCGTTGGAACGACGAAGTCTGCCGTCATCGGATCCCCCTTGTGCTCTCCGTTCAGTCGATGTCCAGCCGGTAGGCCGCTTCTTCGAGCGTATAGGGCGCGCTGGCGGAGACGATGAGGATCGCCTCCCCGCCACCTGTATCTAATTCGACCGTCTCTGTCACGGCGCCAGCCTCGTCCACCGGCAACGTCACGACGGAGGGAGCTCCGTCGGGGAAGGTGACCAGCTGCAGGTGCCACGTCTGCGGCAGCGCAGCCGTCGTCCGCGTGAAGCCGTCCGGCTGCAGCAGGGCGCTCTCCGTCTCTGCGCCATCATAAAAACCGAGCTCGGGAATGGTAATGTCGTCCACGGCGAAGCCGCCGTAGGTCAGGATCGGATCGGTGACGTAGGAGAAGCGCAGCATAATCTCCTGCCCGGTATACGGTGCCAGATCGACTGTCTCCTGCAGCCAACCTCCGCTCTGCCCGGTGTAGAAACGGTCGGTAAGCGCTTCCTCGCCGGGATCGTCTGTTTCCACCAGTCCCTGCATCTGTTGTGCTTCCAGCCCCTGCCACGTCTGGCCCCCGTCGGTGGAAACGGAGAGGTAAGCAAAGTCATAGCCATGCTCGATGTCGTGATAGACCTTGTACTCGAGCGTGGCGCTCTCCTGCCCGCTGAGGTCGATAGCTAGCGCCAGTTGCGGGTGGCTATAGTTGGCGCGGTTGGCATACCAGAAGTGATCCCCGGAGGCAGCGGGCACGCCCAGCAGAGGCACCCGGCGGCTGCCCGCAAAGCTCAGAGTGACGGGCCCGGCACCGGTCAGGTGATAGTAGTCGGCGCCATACTGGTGAACCATTTCTGCGCGCTGCGACGACAGCGCCGTCAGCGGCGTCATCGCTACCGTATCGAGCTGGCCCTCTCCCAGGCGGTAGATCTCCGGCCGCTGGGGTCGCCGGTGCAGGGCTAGCGCCGCCAGCCAATCCTGCCAGAGCCGTTCGCCGGTCAGATCGAGGCCGTTGGCGGCGGCAACGGCGGTGATGGCGTCGAGCCCGTCGAGGGGGTTTGTCGCGAATTCTCGGTAAAGGTCGGGGCCGAGCCGGTCGTAGATGTAGCGGTTGAGCACGTAGCCCATGCCATAGTAAGGGCCGGTATTGCCGTCGGTCCAACGATTGAGCTGCTGGTCCGGGTTTGCCAGGAAGTCATTGCCGCGTCTGTAGACGCTACCCGGATGACCGGCGAGCTCCTGGGCGAGCATCGCCGATCCCTCGACCTCCCAATCGACGTCGGCGGGATCGTAATTGTCCTCGATCATGTGTCGGAATTCGTGGGCGAGAACGCTCAGGTAGTAAGCGGGATTGGCCAGAATGTCGCTGTTGATGATGAACATATCCCGTTCATTAGAATGAGGATTGACGGCCCGCGGGAGGCCGTCGCGGCCGACGAACATGCCGCCCAGCCCGCAGCGCCCGGAGGTGCCGCATAGTGCGGCGGGCGAGGCGTGGACGATGTGCAGGCGTGCGTCGTTGTCGATGCCGGGCGTCCGTTCCTGCCCGAACACGGCCACATCCCGCTCGTAGATCTCGTCGAAGGCGACAGTTATCTGCGCCAGTTCGGCCGTAGTCGGCTGGCGGCCGGCGACGTCGAACCAGAAGTAGCCGTGGTCGCCGATTGCCAGCAGTGTCGCCTCGATGGGCACGACGACGTTGTGGACGTAGTCGATGACATTGAACGCGCTCTCTGCGCCCACAGTCAGCGCTTGCGGCGTCATCTCGGCGGCAAGGGTGCCATCGAAACGGGCATACTCTTGCGCCAGGCGCACGTCGTCGCGGGCCGGCGGGACGCTAGCCATCAGCGCGTGTAAGGCGGTCGCTTCGGCGGCCGTGATCGGCGTGGGGTCAAAGCGGTCTAGGAGCGGCGCGGGGGGGAGCGGCGTCGGCGGTATGACCGGAAGCGGCGCCGACGCGGCAACGGTCGTAGGCGTCACCTCCTTAGGCAAGACAGTAGATTCAGGAAGTGCAGCTTGTGTGGCCGATGCTGTCGGCGTTGGCAGTCCAGTCGCCGTGGCGCTTGCTGCTGAAGCGGCAGCCGCCGGAGCGGCGGCTGGAGCGGCTGGCTGGCGGCAGCCAGCCAGCGCGAGGGCGGCAAAGACTAACAAAATATGGAGAATGGTAGAGCGTCGACTCATGCTCTCTTGCGGCTCCGGCGTCCATCCACCTTGCAATGGTGGCTAGCAGTAGGCGTGACCAAAGATGATGATGTGAAAGATGTGCACCTCCCGAGTGTACCACCGTCGGCTGTCACCAGTCACCACCTTTCAGATGAGATTAAGAGAGAGTGACAGGACACTTGCTTCCCGCCCTTAAATGGTGCCGCTTTCTCCTTCCTGACTATAATGAGCGATTGTCTGGAGATCCGGAAAAAGGACGTTACCTGTGCATTCACTGAAGCAACGAAAAGCGCTGGCTCTGTATGCGGTGCTCCTCACCACTCTCATCTTTATTGCTGCCTGTACGACCACGCCACCGACGCCGGCTGCTGGCCAATTGGGAGGCGCCGGTGCCCCTGAACAGATAGCGGAAGTAACAAGCAGCGCGCCAGATGCACCGCCGACCGCCGATCCGACGATCCCCAGCACCTTCACCCCAGTCCCGACGCTGACTGAAACGCCGACACCCGGCGCGACGCCGACGCCAACTATAACGCCGACCCCTTCGCCGACCCCTTCGCCGACGGCGCCGCCCTCCCCTTCGCCGACCAGCGCTCCGCAGGGTTTCCTGCGCTTCCCCGTCTACTCGACACCCGTCGCCCTCCTGACCGCGACGCCGGCGACACCCATTCCCACGCCGGTCGCGCCGTTCAACGTGCCGGATAGCATGACGAACATCCTGCTCCTGGCTCACGACGAGGGAGGCGCCAGGGAAGATACGATCATCATCGTCGCCGTCGACCGCGAGACGAAGACCGCTTCCATGGTCTCCTTACCCCGCGATCTTTATGTTTACCATCCGGACCGCACGCAGATGGGTCGTATCAACTCCGCCGGTTCGATCCCGAATCTGCGCCGCTCTATTCTCTACAACTTTGGCGTGCCCATTCATTACTATGGTCTGGTCGAGATCGAGGGCTTCAAAGAGATCGTGGACGCGCTCGGCGGGATCACCGTACCGGTGAGTTGTCCGGTGGACATTCCGCTCGCCAGAGAGCCTGAGCCAGACGAAGAAACATGCACAGCGCCCAGCGGTCAGCAGGTTGCCTGCGTTAGCTATGAACCAGGTATCTACGAGATGGACGGCGACTTTGCCCTGTGGTACGCGCGGACGCGGCTAGGCAGCAGCGATTTCGAGCGTGGCCGCCGGCAGCAGACGGTCTTACGGGCGATTCTTAACAAGGGGGTCGATTTGAATATGATCGCCCAGGCCCCCCAGCTTTACGAGGCCTACCAGGATACGGTAGAGACGGATATGGACCTCGGCCGGATGCTGCAGCTGGCTTCCATCGCGCCCGCCGTTCGTGATAACGGCGTCCAGCACCTGTACGTCGTCGGTCGCAATCAGCTCCAGCCCTGGCGCACGCCGGGCGGGGCTGCCGTCCAGCTCCCGCGGTGGGAGTACATGCAGGATACGTTCTACCGCCTCTTCATCCCGCCCGCGCTCAATCGCTCCACGCGCGCGCCCATCTATGTGGAGATCGTCAATGGGACGGACAATGAGGATCTGGCGCGGCTTGCCGCCGACAATCTCACCTACTACGGCTTTGTGCCGGTGATCAGCGAACCGGTGCCGGGCCCGGTCGACCGAACGACGATTTCCTACTACGGGCAGAATCTCAAAGGCTCGTTCGACTGGCTGATCAGCTGGATCTTCAACCGGCGTGACTACGATATCGAACTGGTGCCGGACACACCCTACGATTATGATTATCGCGTGGTGCTGGGGCACGACTTCGATCCGTGCCTCAATCCCTTTGGCGCGCCGCGGGCCTTCCTGCCCTGACGAGCCTCTAGTGGGGCCCCAGAGGCCTGTAACAGACGAGAAGTGAAAGCGGACTAAAAGCGGACTCTACTCTATCTTGTCGAACCAGTCCCGGCTGCGCTGCCGCTTTATTCGCCCGCGCTGCTTTTTCTGTTCCAATCGCCGTTCATCTGCCCAGGGCGGCGGCTTCGTCCGCCGGCGCCGCTTCCGCCTCTTCAACGCCTGCTGTAGCAGCTCCTGAAACCGCTCCAAGGCCAGCGTCCGGTTCTGATGCTGGCTGCGCGTCTCCTGCACGCTGATCTGAAGAATGCCACTCTGGTCGATGCGCGATCCCAGTCGCTTCATGATCCGCGCGCGCTGGGTATCGGTCAGGCTGGGCGAGTTGGCGACGTCGTAGAATAGTGTCGCCCGTGTGGCTGCCTTGTTGGCATGCTGGCCGCCGGGCCCGCCACTGGTGGAAAAGGAGAAGGTTAGCTCCCACTCTGGAATGCTCAGCTCGTCGTTGATCGGCAGTTCGTTCAGATTATCCATACAGTCATTATCCGCTCTGCGTGTTTGGATTGCGTAAGAGAGTCCCCTTTGACGGCGGGCGCGTGCGTGAGTAAACTGATCCGGTCGTGGATACGAGACAGCAACAGATGAAACGCTTCGCCCACATCTTTTTTATGGATGGTGTCGGTCTCGGTGCACCCGATCCGGCCGAAAATCCCTTCCTGCGCGCCTATCTGCCCAATCTGACGGCCCTTTTCGGCGACGGCTGGTTCCTGAACCGGAACAGCGCGATTATCACCCCGCGCGCCAGCTTCATTCCCACGGACCCGACGCTGGGCGTTTCCGGCCGCCCGCAGAGCGCCACCGGGCAGGCGACCATTCTCACGGGCCGCAACGTCCCGCGCCTGGTCGGCCGGCACTACGGTCCTAAACCAGATGACGCCGTGGCCGCGCTCATTCGCGCTGGCACACTTTTCCACGACGTGATCGCCGCCGGCGGGACGGCGGCGCTGCTCACACCCTATCCCGAGCGGTATTTTGAGGCCATTGAGAGCGGGCGGCGGCTCCTTTCGGCGGTGCCCCTCGCCGCCAGCAGTGCCGGTCTGTCGCTGATGACGGCTGAAGATCTGCGGGCCGGAAGGGCTGTCAGCCCGGGTTTTACGGGGCAGGGTTGGCGGGACCACCTGGGCTACGACGATATCCCCCTTCTCTCGCTTACCGAAGCGGGGGCGCAGATTGCCGCCATCGCCGGTACGTACACCTTTAGCTTCTTCGAACATTGGCCCAGCGACCGCTTGGGGCATCGGGGTACGCTAGAGGAGGCAGTGGACCATCTGGAGCTGCTGGACACCGTTCTGGGGGGGCTTTTCGCCGCCTGGGATGACGATGGCCTGCTGATCATCACCAGCGATCATGGTAATATCGAGGCCAAGAACCAGCGCCAGCACACGCGTAACCCGGTGCCGACGATCCTCTTTGGCCGCGACCATGCCCGCCTGGCGCCGGAGATTACGGACCTGACCGACATTGCACGCGTCATCCGCCACTTTCTTGACCTTTAACGATAGAGAAAATTTATGCCGATTTCATCCGAAGCGTTCCGCAATGCCCTGCGCCACTTTGCCTCTGGCGTGACGATCGTCACGATCCGCGTCGGCGAGACCATTCATGGCCTCACCGTCTCTGCGTTTGCCTCCATCTCGCCAGAGCCGCCGCTGATCATGATCGCCATCGACCATCGCCACGGCGCTTATGAGATGCTGCAGGAAGAGGGCGCCGTGTTTGCCGTTAACATTCTGCACCAGGATCAGATGGAACTTTCCAATCGCTTCGCCTGGCTCAAAGACGAGGATCGCTTTGCCGCCGGTTCCTGGGACACCGCCGTTACCGGCGCTCCCCTTTTGACCGACGCCCTCGCGTGGCTCGACTGTACGGTCTACGACAGCCACCCCGCGGGCACACACACCCTTTACATCGGGGAGGTGCAGGCCAGCGCCACGCCGCGCGCCGAAGCCCCGCCGCTCATCTACTGGAACCGGGGCTACCGTTTGCTCGCCCTGCGCGACGAAAGCCGCCCCCCTGCCGAAAGCAGGTCCTGAGCTGGCGCCTGCTATACCGAGATAGGTCCAAACGGCTTATCGTCTGCGCACGCCCGCTTACCCTGCGGTACAATCCTTCTCATGCGCCGAATCATTGCCTTTCTGAGCCTTCGCTGTCCCCACTGCCTGCGCGGTCCGATCTTCCACTCTTTGCTGCAGATGCACGCCAACTGCCCAAACTGTGGCATCGTGTACGAGCGGGAGCAAGGGTACTTCATGAATGCCATCTTCTTCGGCTACGTGTTGGGCTTTCTAGCGATCCTGCCCCTGAACGCCCTTTTCTTCATTCTGCGTGTCGATCCGTTGGTACTGCTCTTCGGCAACCTCGCCCTGCTCACCCTGCTTTCACCCTTCATCTTCCGCTATTCACGCGCCCTCTGGATGCACCTCGACGAGGTGCTCGATCCGCGCCTCCGATCGGCGTCTGGGGAGAGAAAAGACGCCGCCTAATCACGGCAGAAAAGAGCAGCGCCAGGATGCTGCTGTAACAGCCCCTGGCGCCGCCTACTCATCATTCATGCCCGAGCTCAGCGCATCGTCAGCACGCGGGCGATCCGCTCGAGCGCCCAGTCGACTTCCTCCTTCTCGATCACCAGCGGTGGAGCGATGCGCAAGACAGTTCCCTGTGTCTCTTTGACCAGAACACCCCAGTCGCGCAGCGTCTCGGCAAAGGGGCGAGCCGCCTTGTCCAGTTCAACGCCGATGAGCAGCCCCTTTCCGCGCACCTCCTTGACGTGAGGGCTATCGATTTCCCGCAGGCACTGCAGAAGGTAGTCGCCGAGGAGGGCGGCGCGCGAGACGAGGTCTTCTTCTACCAGCACCCGCAGCGCCTCCCTGGCGATGGCGGCACCGAGCGGGTTGCCGCCAAAGGTGCTCCCGTGGTGACCGGGCTCCAGCAGCCCCAGGACCGGCTCGTCGGCAAGGACGGCAGAGACTGGGTAGAAGCCGCCGCTTAGTGCCTTGCCGAGGATCATCACGTCGGGGCGCACGCCCTCATGCTCGCTGGCGAAGAGGCGCCCGGTACGGCCGAGGCCGGTCTGGATTTCGTCGGCCATCAGGAGGACATCGTGGGCCTGGCAGATTTCAGCCGCTCGCTTCAGATAGCCGACAGGCGGCACGCACACGCCGCCCTCCCCCTGCACCGGCTCGACCAGGAAGCCGACCGTGTTCGGTGTGATTGCCGCTTCCAGCGCCCGTGCATCGCCATAGGGAATGTGAACGAAACCGGGGGTAAAGGGGCCGAAACCCTCACGGTACTTCTCCTTGCTGGAGAAGCCCACGATCGTCGTCGTCCGGCCGTGGAAGTTGCCCTCGCAGACGATGATCTCCGCTCTGTCCTTTTCCACGCTTTTCGTCTCATAGCCCCACTTGCGTACAACCTTGAT
>JAWVYW010000149.1:0-9399 GCA_033722535.1 Promineifilaceae bacterium (SeqCode) | reverse complement strand
TCCGCGCACCGAGGGCAAGCTGGCGGAGCCGATGTCCGCCGAACCGGAGCCGGTACCCGATCCCGGCCTGCTCTTTGAGATCGCGGCTCCCGATCCCAACGCCGTCGAAAGCCCCGCCCCTGCTCGCTATCGCCGCCTCGACGTAGAGTACGCCGAAAATGTGCTTGACCGCCCGGGCATCGTCCAGGTAACGCTGCCCGCCGCCTCACAGCTGACACTCTGGAGCTTTGATCCGACCGAGGAGGGCACCGGCGACTACCCACCACGCCTCGAAGATCGCGACATTGCGGAGCGGCTGGTCACCTGGATCCGTTTTCGCCTGGCGAATGAGGAGCAAACCGGCCCCTACCACGAAGCGCGCCTGGCCTGGGTCGGCGTCAACGTGGCACAGGTTATCCAGGCGGTGCAGATAGAGAACGAGTTACTGGGCGTGGCCAACGGCGCGCCCCACCAGCTGTACCGCGTTGCCCATACCCCGGTGATCGTCGAGCGCGTGCTCGTCCCCGGCACGTCGGTGGAAGATGAGAATTTCGAGCTGCTGGTGGAGAGCGGCGGCAACAGCGGCGAGGTCCAGTGGGAGCGCTGGACACGCGTCGACGACATCTTTACGGCGGGCGAGGACAAGACGGTCTTTACCCTCGACCCGGAGTCCGGGGAAGTGCGCTTTGGCAGCGGCCTGCGCGGCAAACGGCCGCCGCAGGGGCGCCGCATTCGCGTCTCCTATCTCTACGGCGGCGGCCCAGAGGGGGCACTGGGTATCGACCAGATCAACAAATCTTCCCTCCTACCCGGGGGCCTCAAGGTATCCAATCCAGTGCCGACCTGGGGCGCCAGCCGCGGCGAAACGCTGGAGGATGGTGAGCGCAACATCGCCGCCTATATTCGACACCACGACCGCGCGGTGACGATGGAGGATTTCGAAGATCTGGCGCTGCGGACGCCGGGGCTCGACATCGGCCGCGTCGAGGTGCTGCCCCTCTTCCATCCGGAGAAATTTGACCGCAGCAATCCCAACGAGCGCTTCCCCGGCGTCGTCACCGTTATGGCCATTCCCGATCAGGCGGTAGACGCTCCCGACCCGCCCGAACCCGATCGCCTCTTCCTCGACGCCATCTGCCAGCACCTGGACCCGCGCCGCCTGGTGACTACCGAGTTGCACATTCGCGGCCCGGAGTACATCCCGGTGTGGGTGACGGTAGGCATCGAGCCGATGCCGGGCGAGGTGCGCAGCCTGGTGGAGAAACGGGTGCGCGAGGCGATCCGCCAATACCTCTCGCCCCTGGTCGGCGGTGTACCCCAGAGCTGTGAAAAGGGCAGCGAGGAGGGCGAAGGGTGGCCTCTGGGCATGGAAGTCCGGCGCCAGGATCTGGAAGCGGTCGCCGTGCGCGTGGCGGGCGTGCGCTTCGTAACTGGCATTCGTCTGGGCGTCGAAGAAGGCGGTGTGCTGAAGGACGTGGCCTCAAAGAAGATTGTGGGCCTCGAGCTGCCGTGGTTGAGCAGCGTCGACGTCGGCGACCAGCCGGCGGAGCTGGATGTCTTCACCGGCATCTCGCCCGTCGTCGCCGACAGCGTGCCCGTGCCGGTGATTCCGAAGAGATGTTAGCAAGGGAAAGAGAATGAACGTCAACGGGAGCAAATTCCATCTGGTCCACGACCGCGACGACTGGCGCCGCTGGCGTCTGCCCGCCGAGGACGTGACGTTGGGCGAGCTCTTTGACCTCGACGAAGCGCACCCTGGAGCCACTGTGGAGTGGAACCGGCGTGAAGGCACGATCCGCCTCGCGCGCCAGCTGGTGCAGTTTCGTAGCGCTGGCGAGCAACCGCCTACCGATCTCGCCAACCGCCGCGGCGCCGGGCGCGACCGCTATGGGCACTGGTACTGGATATCTGAAGAGGAGAACGCCATCCGCTTTCTGGCGAAGGACGAGACAGAGTCTGTCCGCTTCTGGAGTTCAACCACCGCCGACGACTGCCCGCCCGGCGTTCCCCTACCCGGTAGCTTTGCCCCTGTCGAAGAGGAAAGCCCGGCGGCGATGCTGCTGCGCGGCCTCGCGGTGACCGCCGGGCATTATCTGGTCGTCGGCGTTGTCGACCAGGGCCTGCTGATCTTCGACCTGCATCGCGGCGGCCCGCCGCTGCTGCTGCTCTGGAACTCGCCGGAGGGGGAGCGCTTCGCCCCTTGGGACATGGCGGCTACCCCCGACGGCGGGCTGCTCATCCTCAGTCAGGAGGGGCCGCGCTATTGGCGCCTCGACCGCAACTTCCGGCTGGCGACCACCACGCCGGCGCCGGATGATCAGCCTCCAGAGACGACGTTTCAGCCAGATGACCGCCCTGCAGATGCGCCACCGCGCCGCGAGCGCCGCCTGCCGCCGCTGGCCGGCTACGAACTGCCCGGCGGCGACGAGCACGGCTCGCCCGCCGACCCCATCAGCATCGAGAGCGGCCCCGGGGGTTCAGCACTGGTGCTCAACGCCCCCGCCGACGGCCCTTCTGCCGTCTACGAGTACGTGAACGGCGAGCTGCGCACCGTCTACGAGCTGACCTACTCCGTCTCCGATCCAGACGCCGGCGCTCAGGAGAAGGAGCTGCAGGCGCACGACATGGCCTATCTCGAGCTGACCATCGGCGAGGACAGAGGGCTGCCGCTGCAGGTCGTGGAGCAGACAGAGAAGGGAGAGCGCCTGTACTTGCTCTTCGTCGCCCGGCGCGACGGCAACCAGGTGGTGCTCTACCGGCTGGAGCCAGAGGAGATGGATGTCGACGCTCAGCCGGATTACCTGCCGCTGCGCCGCTGGCAGGAGAAGGGACTGGTCGCCGCCGGCGGGCAGGTGCACTACGATTTCGGCGGGCGCTGGATCGGGTTGGGCGTCTTTCTCGACTGCGAGTATGCCACGAGCAGCGTCATTCAGTCTCCGGTCGACTTCCAGCGCCGCTACCGCCCGGGCAGCAGCGCCGATCCGGCTAATCTGGTCAACGGACTGCCGGAACAACCATTTGACAGCAACATCGAGGGCTGCGAGTGGCACCGCCTTTTCCTCGACGCCGAGATCCCGGCGGGGACGCAGGTGCTGGTAGCGGCGCGCGCCGCAGACGAGGCGGACGGGCTGGAAATGGCTCCCTGGCAGGCACAGCCGCGCCCCTACCTGCGCGGCGGCGGCGCCGAGCTGCCCTACTACGATCCATTTGCCGACGCCGACGCCAGCACTCTCGGCGAGCGCGGAGGTACATGGGAGCTGTTGCTGCAGGGCATCCGCGGGCGCTACGTCCAGTTGCAGCTGACGCTACTGGGTACCGGCCGGGCGACGCCTGAAATCCGCTCGCTGCGCATCTGGTATCCGCGCTTCTCCTACCAGGACGAGTATCTGCCCGCCGTCTACGGCGAAGATCCTGTCTCCGCTAGCCTCACCGAGCGGCTGCTGGCCAATTTTGAGGGGCTTTACACCGATATCGAAGAGCACATCGTCCACGCCTATCGTCTCTTCGACCCCCGCACCGTGCCCGCGGAGGCGATGGAGTGGCTGGCGGGCTGGATGGGCGTGGTCCTGCACCCCCTCTGGGATGAGGAGCGGCGGCGCTTTTTCATCCGCTTCGCCCACCGCCTCTACCCGATGCGCGGCACCGTGCCCGGACTGATCGTCGCCCTGCGCATCTTCCTCGACCAAGAGGTCGACGAGAGCCTGTTCGACCCGCACTGCGTGGAGCGTAGCCACGTCCGCATCGTCGAACAGTTCCTCACCCGCGACGTCGCCGGGCGCGTCTTCGGCGATCCCGACGCGGAGTCTGCCGCCGACGGCAGCGTGGCGGCGAACGCCCACCGCTTTAGCGTGCTCCTGCCGCATCGATTCAACGGCGATGGGTCCCGGCAGGAGGGCCGTCCCACGACCACCGACACACGGCGTATGGTCGAGCGTATCGTGGAGCTGGAGAAACCAGCGCACACGTCGTTCGAGATCCGAGAGTACTGGAATATGTTTCGTGTCGGCGAGGCGCGGCTGGGGCTGGACACCGGCATCGGCCACTCGACCTACTTTCAGCCGCTCGTGCTGGGCGACTCGATTCTGCCCAACGCCACGCTTGGCTGCCCTTATCCTTTTAATGTTGAAGACCGCTTTGTCATGGGCCGTAATCAGGTCGCGCCCCGCGCGCCGGCGGTCCACATGGTAAGTCGCAGAGGGAAACGATTATGAATGGAACAACCACTCGCTGTATTTCGTTGGCTCAGGGCAATCAGGACCCGCTGGAGCGGGTCAACTACAGCTTCGGGTTGGTGCTGGGCGTGGACGAATTCGTTGACGAACAGCGCTACTTCCTCGAAAAAGAGTACCAACACAACCGCGGCCTGCACGGGTATGGCACCGTCAGCGGGCTGGAGGTGACGCGCCAGCAAAATGGGGAAGACATCGAGGTCCGGGTGGCCCCCGGCATCGGCATCGACCAGTACGGGCGCGTTTTCGTTGTCCGCAGCACCCAGTGTGCCAGCCTCCTCACCTGGCTGGACGAGCACGATCTGGAGACGGGCGAGCAGCAGATCTATGTCGTTGCCCGCTACGACGTCTGCGAGACGGAGCTGGTGCCGATCGCGGGCCAGCCATGCAGCAGCAGCGAAGCGCTGAACGCCCCCTCCCGCCTGCGCGACATCTTCCACATTGAGCTGACGCTCGCCCCGCCGCCACAACCGGCGCACCAGGCGCTGCGAAACCTGGGCGAGTTTGTGGCCCGCTTCCGTATCGAAGACGACGCTGCGCCCCTGCCTGAACTGCAGCAGCCCACGAGTCTGGCGCAGCTCATTGGCCCTTCCTTTATCAGCCTGTCCAGCGACGACTTTCAGGATCATCTGAACACGGCGATCGAGGAAGCGCTCGAAACGCCGGGCGCGCGCCTATTTCCCATCCAGGCTGCCGAAGCGCTTGCTCTGCGCGACGCCATCTTTGCCTACTGGGTCACCGTCGTGCGCCCCACCCTCAGCCCGGATCTGATTAACCCGGAGACGCCGCAGAACAACGGCGAAGAGCCACCCCCGGCAGAGGTCGTGCTGGCGCAGATTACCCTGACGGTGCCCGAGAATGGAGCCGAACCGGCCCTGGAGGAGATCCTGGTTGACAACGTCCAGCGCCCGCTGCTGCTCCAAAGCGGCCTCATCCAGGAGCTCTTCCGCTTTCCGGCTGAGGGTGGAGAGGCAGCAGCGGCTCCGCAACGGCCTGCGTACGAATTCGGTACGCTGGAGCAGATCGGGCCGCAGACCCTCAGCCTCTGGCTGCACATCGGCAGCAACCTGGAGCTACGCCCGGCGGACAACGTGCACCTGCTCCTGGTCGGCGGGCAGGGAGATCTGCAGCCGCTTCAATTCGCGCTGCAAGAAGACGAGACGCGGCGCAACAGTGACAGTCGTTTCTACACCGTCAGCACCCGGCGCGCCTTCCGCGACGGCGACTTTGTGCTGATGCAGTTCGACGCCGACGCGATTCCCGTTGCCGTCTCCGCTCGGACGCAACCATTGAGCGACCTCATGGAGCGGCAGCCGGTGGCCTACGCCAACTACAACCGCAACGACCAGCGGCTGATGCTTTTCCACATCGGCCGCAGCCCTGAGGCAATCGACGAGGAACAGTTGCGTGAATTGATCCGCGAGATGATGCCGGATATCCCGCCTCCGTCGCCGCACCTACCCTTTGTTACCATCACGCCGATTACCGGCGGGCGCGGTGAGTTCGACCTGCTGCAAAGCTTTGAGCTATGGTTTCACCTCGACGGGCGGTTGGGAACGCTGGACGGGGCCATTCGGGAGCTTACGAACGAAAACCTGCTGCTCTTCAACGAGACTGCCAACGGCATCCAGCAGGTGCTCTTTGAGCTGGACCAGGAGCGCCCCAATCTATGGTACGCCTTCCCGGCGCGCTCTAATGAAGGATTTGGAACGTTTCTGGCCCGCTTCGCCATTCCTCTCGACGCCCAGCTCGTCATCGAGGCGTTTGATCCCAACGAAGAAGATATCCGCGAGTTCCCCACCCTGCGCGAATACATGGAGGAGACGGGCCAGCGCCTTAACGGCCATCTGATGGAGTCGGAGAGGTTCGGAGAAGTGATGGTCTTTTATGTGCGTGAGCAGGGTCGCGCCCGGAGGGTAGAAAGCAATGAGTAACTTTCGCACTATCGGCAGCGATTTTTCCGGAGGGATACGCGCCGCCCACTATACCAACGGTCGGTTACTGACGGCCGAAGACCTGCGCCACGATCAGCAGGCAATGCTGGCGCGGCTGGCTGCGCTGGGCGAGGGCGTGGGCGCCGGCGTCATCTCCGGCTTTGAAGTCTCTGCCGTCTCTGCCCAGAGCAGCCTGCGCGTTACTCCCGGTCTGGGCATCAATGGCGAGGGGACGGTGGTGGAGCTTGCCGCCGACGAGGCGATTGTACTCCCGGTACAGCCGGTAACGGAGGATGAAGAGCCGCTGCGCCGCGCGGGGCGCTTTGAGGCGTGCCTCGGCGAGGGCGAGGCCCCGGGCGCCAGCCTCGACCGCGGCGCCTATCTACTCGTGGCAGCGCCGCTGGCCCGCCTCGAGGGAATGGTGCCTCGCCGCGCCTGTGACGGCGCCGAAACGGCGACCTGCGCTAACCAGTGGGAGGTTGAGGGGGTGTCCTTCAAGATTATCCGCCTGACCGCCTACCAGCCGCCCGCCAGCAACCGCGCCGCGCGCAACCGCAATTTGCTCGCCCACTGGTTTTACGGCAGCGACCGTCTCCACAGGCTGATGCACGACCCCTTCCAATTCGATCCCAATTACAGCGGCTTCAATGACATCTCCGCCGAGGATCTGACCCCCTGTGACCTGCCTCTGGCAGCCTTCTTCTGGGAAAATGGACGGATCAGCTTCGTCGACATCTGGGCTGTGCGGCGGCGCCCGGCGACGCCCTTTCCGGCATCCACGTGGCAAGCGAACCTGAGTGACCAACGCGTCGCCGAAGGGGAAGCGCGCTTCATCCAGTTTCAAAGCCAGCTCGCTTCTCTCCAGAGCAACTACGGCGCTCAGACGGCCTCGGTGCGCGCAGCCGATCACTTTGCCTATCTGCCGCCGGTTGGCCTGCTGCCGGTCAATCCGTTCCAGCTCATCGTCGCCGATCTCTTTACCCGCACCCTCGAGAGCAACCAGGAGTTGGGCGCGCTGCTGGAAGAATCGGGTCTGGAGGTAGAACAGGTGCTGGAACGGGTGCGCGCTGGCGTCGACGTTGCCTATGGCAATAACCGCGTCTTCGACCTCGAGACCTTCTTTGAAGAGATGCTGCCGGAGAGATATCGCCTCGTCCTCGAAGACGCGGTGCACACGCGCCTCCACCAGAGTATGGCTCAGCCGGCGCTTGCCGTACCGGCGCCCAGCGACGACGACTGGATCTTTGACCTGATTGCCGCCGACAGCGCAGTAACCGGCGTCGACGCCAACAACTTCGAGAATGTCCTCAGCAACCTTGGTTACTATACGGGTACGCGCAAGAAAAAGTATGGCTCCGACATCGAGCTGATTGCTGGTCGTTCCCTTGCCGGCGATCCTGCCATCTTCACCGGTGGTGGCGGCCGCGAGAGTGGCCGCAATCTCGAGCTCGTCGACGCCATCCTCCACCAGCCTGACAATGCGAATGAAATAAACGTAATCGTCCAGGGAGAAGAGGACGAGGAGCAGGAGCCGCTGGTCGATATCTGGGTTCTGCGCGACCTGCTCCTGCCCTACCACAGGCGGCTCCAAAAGGAGATGGAGAACCGCATTGAGGCAGCGATCCGTGCCCTCAGCGGCGGCGGTGGCGGCCGCTTTACCAGCGCCAACCTTTATAAAGAGGTCAGTGCGGAAATCGGCAATGAGCTTCTGCTGGAAAATTTTGTGAGGAATGCTGCTTTGCGTGGGGTGGCGCATACTGCGGAGCTAATTTACAAGAGTGGGAAGAGCAGTGCGCCACAGTTCTACGTTGTCTTCGTGCGCCACCAGCCGGCGCTGGAACAGCCCAGGTTGCAGCTGTAGAGGCGCCGCATGGGCCATGACTTGCGCGTACAACGGCTGCACCTGCGTGCCTCAGCGCCCGCCGGCGCGGCGCTCAGGCCCCAGCTTGCCCAGGCGCTGGGAGCGGCGACGCTGGCGGCGGGCCGGCTCCCGCCGTCAGCGATTCTGATCGTGCGCCGCCTCGACGACCTACCGCCCTTCCCTCGCCGCGCAGCGGAACGCCGTCGGTGGCAGCGGCAGGTGGCGCGGCGGCTAAACCAGCTGACGGCAGCCGCGCAGCGACCCGCCCGCGGGCCGCTGCCGGCAACGGCTGCCGCCGTCCTCTTTGCCGACGAGGTTGAGCTGCTCCACTGCTACACGCGCGACCTGCTTGCGGGCCGCAGCCCCTGGTACTGGCAGGAGCTGTTCCCGCCCGGCCCGCTGCTGCCGCCGCTTCCGGAACGCCTTCTCACTGCGTGGGTGAGGTATGCGCGTGCCCTGCCGGCGACGCTAAGCGCTCTGCCGCCTCATGTGGCGCAGCGTGCACTTTCGCTGCTTGCTGTGCCGGATTTGCGGTGTTTGTTATCCTCGCTACACGAAGTTTACTCCTTGCCGGACGATATTTTGCGTCTGGGGGTGCCGCCAGCTGCCTCAGCGGCGCACCCGCTACCGCCTGTGTCGCCGCGCCGCGCGCCTGAGACAAGCGCCGCGCCGCCCCCCTTTGCGTCCCCGGCGGCGGCGGTATATGGCGGTCTGAGTTGGCAGGCCGCTTACATCGCCGGTCTCTGTCATACGCTCGCCCACCATCCACAGTGGGCGCGGGACGAGCGCTTTGCGCCCTGGCTGGCGCAGATCATAGAGCGTGCACAGGACGCACGAGGGGCGCCGGCCGTAGCGCACGCGGAAACGATAGGGCGACGAGAGCGCACGCCGACGCAGGCGCCGACTGAGCGCGATACTGCCATCGACGTGGCGATGCCCGAGCCAGGGACGGCGGCACCCTCCGCAGCCTGTGAGAGCGCGCGGCTTGCCACCGACCGCACACCGGCAAGCCAGGCCGGCCTGGCTATCGCCGAAGCGGGGGACACGACCGCCCTCGGCGGTGCCTTCTACCTCGTCAACCTGCTCTCGACGCTCGGGCTGCCCGGGGACTGCCCGGGCCTCGAGCTGCTCAACCCATGGGAGCTGCTGGCCGCGCTCGCCGCCAGCCTGCTCGGCGAGCAGTACGAACGCTACCAGGACGACCCGCTCTGGCGGCTGCTCCACGCGCTCGCCGGGCGCCCGGCCGACGATCCGGTCTGGGGCGCCACGCTACCGCCTCCGCCCCCCCACTTCCTGCTGCCGCCTGCCCTGCTCACCCGGGCGCGGCTCTCCACCCTGGAGGCTACGCTGGTCTCGCCGGCGGACGGGATGCTGGCGTTGCACGTCGGCGACCGCT
>JAWVYW010000148.1:0-9486 GCA_033722535.1 Promineifilaceae bacterium (SeqCode) | reverse complement strand
GGGAAGTACTGGAAGATGACGCAGGCGCGCTGATTGCAGGCACACTGGTTGCGGCGGGCCCTGCGTTGACCTTTCACTTGCGCGCCGGGAAGCCTTCATGCGCCGCCATGTGGCCCATCCCACTGGCGCTCCTGTTGTTGCGCCGTCTGGCAACCGGAGGGCGGTGGCAAAATGGGGTGGGGATGGGGCTCGCCCTTCTCGCGGCCCTCTTTCTCGACTTTCAGATCGTTCTCTATGGCGGTCTGGCTGGTCGCCGCCGCGCTGTTTCTCCTACTCTCGCTGGGCATCGTCTTCCAGCCAACGGACATTCCACTGCCCTTCGCGGCCTTGCGCAGGCTGCCCGGCATGGGCCAGTTTCGCACGCCGTACCGCTTCGTGATCCCCGCAACGGTCGGTCTGTCGCTGGCAGTCGGCGCTGCCGCCACTTACTGGCGCGCCCGGCTGCGCCCCTCGCCGGCGCAGATTGGCGTCGTACTAGGCCTGTTCATTGCGCTCGCCGTCGTAGATTCGCGGAGCGTTGCTCCATTTGCGCTCCAGCGCTACCCGGAGGCGCGCATCTATGAGGAAATCGGCGCGAGAGAGGGTGACTTTCTCGTGCTCCAGGTGCCGGTGGGCCTCCGCTCTGGAACGCAGCGGTTTGGAAACGGCGATCCGCTTCAGTACTACCAGACGGTCTACGAAAAGCGGGCGATTAACGCTATGGTCGCGCGCATTCCGCGCCGGTGGTTCGACACCTATCAGCGCTCCCCTGCCTTCCGCTTTCTCGGTGGGGAGGCGATCGGCGAGATGGAGCCGGTCGAGCGCGATCTGAATGAGCGGCTACAAGCATTCAACGTGGGCTTTATCGTCGTCCACAGGACAATGCTGCCGACGGAGCGGTTACAGGCGATCGAAGCGCTGCTCGACCAGCAGCCGGGGCTGGCGCTCGTGCGGGAACCGCCGACCATTCGCCTGTACGAGACGTCCCTGCTCGCCCCGAAGGGCAATTGAGGCGGCGCCTAGTCGCTCGCCTCAGCCAGCACCTCCTCGTCTGCAACCCCCTGGGCGATCATGCTGCTGTCGCCCTTGGTGTCTCGCTGCGTGCGCTCGCGCAAAGCGGCCTGCGCCGCCGCCAGGCGGGCGACGGGGACGCGAAAGGAGGAGCAACTGACGTAGTCGAGGCCGATTTCGTGGCAGAAGGCGATGCTGCGGGGTTCGCCGCCGTGTTCGCCGCAGATGCCGATCTTCAGCCCCGGGCGTGCGGCCCTTCCGCGCTCGACGCCGATCTGCACCAGCTCGCCGACGCCACTCTGATCGAGCACCTGAAAAGGATCTTCGGTCAGGTACTTTTCGGCGATGTAGTGGGAGAGAAAGCGCGCGCCGTCGTCGCGGCTGAGGCCAAAGGTCGTCTGGGTCAGATCGTTGGTGCCGAAGCTGAAAAATTCGGCGTGCTGGGCAAGTTCGCCCGCGCGCAAGGCGGCGCGCGGCAATTCGATCATCGTGCCGACGGTGTAGGGGACGGTCATCCCGTGGGCGCCGGTGACTGCTTCCGCCGTTGCGCGCACCAGCGCCGCCTGCTGGGCCAGCTCGACGCCGAGCGAGACCAGGGGGATCATGACTTCGACCTGGACGTCGACCCCCTCTCCTTGCGCCCGGCTCGCGGCCTCGAAGATGGCCCGCGTCTGCATTTCGGTCACTTCGGGGTAGACGAGCCCCAGCCGGCAGCCGCGGTGACCGAGCATGGGGTTGACCTCGCGGAGCTGGACGACCTGCTGCAGGAGGCGCTGCTTTTCGTTGACCTCCCGTACCAGCTGGTCCATCTGGGCGAAACTCCTGACCTGCTGCATCTGGAGCTTCAATTCGTAAAGTTCTGCCTGGAGTTCGTCGTGCCGAGGGAGGAATTCGTGCAGGGGCGGGTCGAGCAGGCGCACAGTGACCGGCAGCCCGTCCATGGCGCGGAAGATGTCGAGGAAGTCCTGGCGCTGGATGGGCAGCAAGCGGGCGAGGGCCGCCTTGCGGGCAGCGAGATCGGGGGCAAGGATCATCTCGCGCACAATCGCCAGCCGCTCTTCGCCGAAGAACATGTGCTCGGTGCGGCAGAGGCCGATCCCCTCGGCCCCAAATTCACGCGCAGTTGCGGCATCCTCGCCGGTGTCGGCGTTGGCGCGGACGCCCAACCGGCGCACCGCATCAGCCCACGCCATGAGGGTGTGGAACTGCTCGCCCAGCTCCGGCTGCTCGGTGGGTACCTTGCCGCGGAGAATGTTACCGGTTGCGCCGTCGAGGGTAATCCACTCGCCGCGGCGCACCTCCTCGCCGTCGACGTAGAAGTAGCCCTCATCTTCCTCGATGCGTATCGCTTCGGCGCCGACAATGCACGGCTTGCCCATGCCACGGGCGACGACGGCGGCGTGGGAAGTCATACCGCCGCGGGCAGTGAGGATCGCCTCGGCGGCGACCATACCGTGGAAGTCGTCGGGGCTCGTCTCGTGACGGACGAGGATCACGCTTTCTCCCTCTGCGGCCATCGCCTCCGCGTCGTCGGGATTCAGCACCACACGCCCGGCGGCGGCGCCCGGGCTGGCCGGCAGGCCGCTCGTGAGGATCTCGACTTCGGCGTCAGGGCTCACCGTCGGGTGCAGAAGCTGCTCTACTTGCTCGGCGGTGACCCGCAGCACAGCCGTCTCCCGGTCGATCAGCCCTTCTTCCACCATCTCTACCGCGATATGCACGGCGGCGGCACCGGTGCGCTTGCCGGTGCGAGTCTGGAGCATCCACAGCTTGCCCTCTTCGACTGTAAACTCGATGTCCTGCATGTCCTTGTAGTGGGCCTCGAGCTGGCTCGTAATCTGCTCCAGTTGCTCGTAGACCGCAGGGAGCTCCTCACGCAGGCGCTCGATCGGCTCCGGGGTACGGATGCCGGCAACGACGTCCTCCCCCTGGGCGTTGAGCAGATATTCGCCGAAGATCTGGCGCTCGCCAGTCGCCGGATTGCGGGTAAAGGCGACGCCGGTGCCGCTGTCCCAGCCGCGGTTACCGAAGACCATGGCCTGCACATTGACCGCCGTACCGAGATTGTCGGGAATGCGGTGGACGCGCCGGTAATCGATCGCGCGCCGACCGTTCCAGGAGTCGAAAACGGCGGCAATGGCCATACGCAGCTGCTCCTCGACATCCTGAGGGAACAGCTCGCCGTGGCGTTCGGCGAAGATGATGCGCTTGTGAGCGTCGATTATCTGCTCCAGCTGCTCTTCGCTGCGGCTGCCCTCCCCTTGTCCGGCGCCAGCGGGGAAGCGGGCAACGACGCGCTCGAATTTCGCCGCGTCGACACCCATAACGATCGAGCCGAACATGGAGATGAAGCGGCGGTAGGCGTCGAGGGCGAAGCGGCGGCTACCGCTCAACTGGGCCAGCCCTTCTACGGTTTCGTCGTTGAGGCCGAGATTGAGTACCGTGTCCATCATACCGGGCATGGAGACGGCGGCGCCGGAGCGGACAGAGACGAGGAGGGGGTTGGCCGGATCGCCAAAGCGGCGGCCAGTGGCCTCCTCTACGTGTGTCAGGGCGGCCCGTGACTGGGACCACATTCCTTCAGGAAATTGACGCTCGTAGTCGAGGTAGGCGTTGCACGCCTCGGTGGTGATCGTGAAGCCGGGTGGCACAGGCAGCCCCACACGGGCCATCTCGGCCACGTTGGCCCCCTTGCCCCCGAGCAGGACCTTCATCTCCGCCCGCCCCTCCTCAAACAGATAGACCCACTTGTGTTCGCGGTTCTCGTACAGCATGGCGCCTCTCCTTATGCGGTTGTGGAAAAAAGTGGTGTTGGCCGACAGCCGGGATGGGCGGCCTGGCCGGGACAGGCGAATTATAGTCGCGGTGTGGAGGCTGTGGCAACCGCTATGGGGGCGGCAGGAGTGAAGCGCCCCCGGCACTCTTGTCCCGGGGGCGTTCGTAGATCAGTTGGATGCGGGTTCAAGCATGACGCCGCGCACAGCGTGGGCGCCAACGGGAGCACCGGGACACGGGTTCTCGTCCAGTTCGGAAAGCGGGATCTGCTCGAACGTCGAGTGAAGGCGCTTACCTCTCAGTTCACCTGTGCCCTCGGAGACGGCGCGGCCCTCAAAGAGGCCGTCCTCGATCTGAAAGCTCCAGCGACCTTCCCAGGCTCCGTCGACGGCGTCGAGTTCGGCTCTGAGCGTGCCATATCCGGTGCCAGTACCGTTCTTCAGGTTGAGGTTAACGTTAGAGACGATGGTGTTTGTTCCCCGCAGAAGCGGTTCGTCGGATAGGACGATGGCGGTGTGAACCTCATCTCGGACATGGAGAACATTGCCGCTCTGCCAGACCTGCCCCGGCGTAATGGCGCAGCCGACCTCGATCCATTCAAAGGTCGTTTTCTCGGCGTCTGCAAAGGCGACGCCCGTAAGCAGGACCAACAGAAGCAGCGCGGCGGCGATGCCGGCAAGGCGAAAACGTGAGTTCATCATTGTGATTTACCTCCTTGTGAAGGTGTGCTCTGTAACTCTGGAGAGTCGGAGTTGCGCAACTCGATGACTCGTTTTCTAACTTAGCAACCGAACGTGATCAGCGCGTGATCACAGCGTGATCGGCGTCCGTGCACAGAGCCGGCGCAGTTAAGCACAAGCTTAGCCGCAGCCTACTCCGGCGTCTCGGCACTCCATTTACGCTATACTCGACCGCCGAAAGGGAATCCCTCTTTCATCTGACGGACAGAGGTTTGGAAAAAGCGGCTGCAGGCCGAAGACAACTGTTACTTATGAAAAAATTTTTTCTAGTCGCCGCCGGTACTGCTCTCCTCGCACTGCTGCTCGGCGCGGTGGCGTTGGGCGTGGCAGCACAAAGGGACGAGGGCTGGCGACAGCGAGTGGAGACAGTGCCGCTGCTGGTGCGCACGCAGCTGCGCGCCGTGCGCCCGGCGCCAGAGCTGCCCACGCCGCCGCCAGCCGATCCGGAGCAGCGGGCGTCCCTGCTCGGGGAGACGGAGAGCGCGCCGCTGCTGCCCTCGCCGACGCTGGCGCGGCCGCTTGTGGTGGAAGTGGCAGCCACGGCGACGACGGCGCCCATCGGGGAAGCGGTGGCACCGCTCCCGGAACCGACCGCAACATCGCCGCCCTCACCCACGCCTGCAGCCTCGCCGACACCGCTGCCGGCAGAGGTAGCCCTCTCCGGGGTGCGCCACGCCTACCAGCTGTGGAATAACTGCGGCCCGGTGACGATTGCCATGAACCTGAGCTACTACGACGTTGACCGCGACCAGCGCGAGGCGGCGGAGATTTTGAAGCCGGACCAGGATGACAAGAATGTGAGCCCGAAGCAGCTGGTGGATTACGCGGAGCGCGAGGGATTTCGCGGCATGATTCGCGTGGGGGGCACGGTCGAAATTTTGCAGCGCCTGATCAGCAACGGCTATCCGGTGATCGTCGAAGATTGGATGGAGCCGGAAGATCGGGGCGGGATCGGCCACTATCGCCTCTTCACCGGCTATACACCGGGCTATGACGGAGGCGCCTTGATCGCCCAGGACAGCTACTACGGTCCCGACCGGGAGATGGCGGTGGAGAGCTTTGACGCGAACTGGCGCGTCTTTAATCGAAAGTACATCGTAATTTTCCCAGCCGAAGAAGAGGCAACGGTGCGCGCACTACTGGGGCCGATGGTCGACGATGGGACAATGCTGGCGCATGCGCTGGAGGTGGCGCGCCAGGAGGCGCAGGCGGACCCGCACGACGTCTTTGCATGGTTCAATCTGGGTAGCACCTACACACGGCTGGGCGATTACACGTCGGCGGCGGCGGCGTTTGACGAAGCGCGGCGGCTGGGGCTGCCCTTCCGCATGTTCTGGTACCAGTTCGAGCCGTTCGAGGCTTACCTCGGCGTGGGCCGCTACCAGGACGTGATCGACCTGGCGCAGGCGACGGTCGCCAGCACCGGCGCGCACGAAGAAGCGTACACGTACCAAGGATTGGCCCACCAGGCGCGCGGCGAGCTATCGGCGGCGCGGCGCCTCTTCCACAAGGCGCTGGAGTATAACCCGTACTACCGGCGGGCGGAGCTGGCGCTGGCGGCATTGGAAGAGTAGTCGCCTCAGCTGTCGGAAGAGGATGAGGGTGGCGCCGCCGCCGGCAGGTGAGGGTGCAGGATGAAGAGGCCCTGGTAGATGGTGCTGACGACGACCTTGCCGGGCTCGTCAAAGCAGGGGCAGGCGGTCCAGGCGCCCTGTTGGTAGGTGGGCTGGTTACCGGGAATGTAGGTGTCGAAATGGGCCACCGCTTCTAGCTCCCCACGCTCCAGATCCCCGATACGGTAGATGCGCATGCCGCGCGTGTAGTGCGCGGCGTAGACGTAGCCGTCACGCACATAGAGGTTATGGCTTGTGGCCTTTGTCGGGCCGCTGTGGATGCCCGTCATCGCCGGGCGGTCGAGGTCGGCGAGCGCCCAGGTGTAGATGCGCGTGTTGGTGCCGTAGTTGATTTCGTCGAATTCGTCGTTGAGGAGGAAGTAGGCGTGATCCTCAGTCAGCCAGCCCTGGTGGGCGTAGGCGAGACCGCGGTAGCGGCGGCGGGCTACTTCGACAGGCTGCGCCTTGTCGGTGACGTCGACGATGGTGAAGTCGTTCTTGGAGCTGTTGAAGCACAGCTCGCGGCCCTGGTAGTCGGCGTCTGGCCCGTGGTAGATGACGCATTGCGCGTCGTGAACGGTACCGCCACCGTCGTAGCAGCCGGCAAAGCGGGGCGCACGGGGAGCGCGCACGTCGATCATGTGCAGACCGCCGCCACAGTGGCGGCCCTGTTCGGCGTCGACAGCATAGGCGAAACCACTCTCCTGGTTCACAGCCAGATTGTGCGCCGAACCGAAGCCGTCGTAGTGGGCGGCTGCCGCGAAGGTGAGGGGTAGATCCTCGGCCTCAACGTCGACTTCCAGCAGTTCGTGCAGATCAAAGAGTTGCATCCCGTGGTTGCCCGCCTCACTAACCACCAGCGCGTAATGGTCGTAGACCTTCACATCATGCCACAGATTGGCTCCGCTATGCGACGGCAGCTGGCCCAGGTAGCGGGGCATGGCGGGATTGGTAATCTCCACGAAGGCAACGCCGGTGTTGACACCAAAGAGGGCAAAGTCGCGCCCGCTTTCGGGGTCGCTCCAACCCCACACGTCACTGGCGGAGGTGGCGCCAAAGGTGGCGAGGGGCAGGTGGGCCATAAGGTCGACGCTTGTGCAGGGATAGTTGTTCGCGAGGCCGTTCGTACACGCGGTGCCTCCAGTCAGGGCCGGGCGTGTGGGGACGGCACCGTCGCCTTCGGGCGGCGGCGTGGGATGAAGCGCGGCGCGCGCCCGGACGCGTTCCGGTGCGCGGAGAGCGAGAAGATCGAAGAGGAGGATCCCGCCGCCGAGCAGCAGGAGGGGTAGCAAAATGAGCAGAAAGGGGCGCTTTTCGTGGCGGTTCATAGCCTAAACGTAGCGCACGCGCGTTAGAATCAACTCATACGCAGCATCACCTATTAGCGCCGGGGAGCGCTGCAGTTCAGTGACCGCAGCCAGTAACGGGGTCAGGGTAGCTTGGCGATCATCTCCCGCGCCTGGGCCACGATCTCTTTTTCACTCTTAAAGGCGAGCATTGTATCTGCCTCGGAGGCGGGAACCCAGCGCGCCTCGAGCACTTCGTGATCGTGATTGTCGGTGTGACCGGCAGTGTAGCGCAGGAGATAGAAGTGGACGTATTTGTGAAAGCGTACTTTGCCGCCGCTGCCGTAGTACCAGTACTCGATGGTGTCGATGGGGCCGACCATCTCCGTCTCCAGCCCAGTCTCTTCCTGCACCTCGCGCAGAGCGGCCGTCTCCGGCGCTTCCTCGCGCCCGACAATGCCTTTGGGTAGCTGCCAGCGCCGCTCGTCCTCGGCGCCGCCGGACGCCGTGCTCTGCGGCGCTTCGACGGCGATCAGGGCAACCTCGACCTGATCGTTCTGCTGCCGGAAAGCGACCCCGCCCGCCGACACCTGTGTTCTCGTGGGTACGTTGCTCATAGTTTCATTATAGGAGGGCGCCGGGGCGGGCCGAGGAAAATGTACCCTATTTATATCCTGCCATTATACCGGCGGTCATAGCCGAAAGCGGCGGGAAGTGTACGCTTGGAGAAGAGAGATAGTGGAAAGCTGCAAAAGGAGGCTTCTATGCCCTACGATAGCAAAAGTGACCTTCCCGAAAGCGTACGCGACAATTTGCCTTCCCACGCCCAGGAAATCTACAAAGAGGCCTATAACAGTGCCTGGGAGCAGTACGAGGATCCGGAAGATCGGAGAGGCGACGCTTCGCGCGAGGAGACGGCGCACAAGGTGGCGTGGTCGGCGGTGAAAAATGAGTATGAGAAGGGGGACGATGGGGAGTGGCACAAGAAAGATGATTGAGAGCTGACTGAGAAGCTGCAAAAAGCTTCGGGAGGCGCGCCGGAGCGGTGGCGGGGGCAGCTGTTAGTCGCGCCTCCCGGAGGTGAACGGTGTGGGTATTGAAGCGGTAACGGGAAAGAGGGACGGCTAAAGCCGGTGCAAGGAACAGGGGTTACAACGTGATCGGGAATCCCTGCTTCTCGAAGAGGCCAGGGGGCGCGGTGGGAGGGACGAGTAGACGGAGAGCGCCGGGGGCGACGTCACAGGTGAACGGGGTTTCGCCCGCCGGATCGCCGTCGGTGTGGACGGGCATGGTGCGGGCCGTCTCCACCGTCACACGCCGCCCGCGCAGGCGCAGGATGGAGGGCTCGTCTTCATGCTCACCACGCCAGACCTGCCACATGTAACGTACCGCCTGCACGCTACCGCTCCCCTCGAAGAGAAAGATTTCAAGCAAACCATCGTCCAGCGTGGCGTCGGGGCTGAGTAGCACCTCGCCGCCGGCATAGCGGCGGCAGTTGCTGAGGAGCACGAGCAGGTAACGCCCATGGTAGGCGCGGTCGTCAACGCGCACCGTCGCCTCCATCGGCTCGAAACGGGGCATCAGCGAGAGCGCGTGGGCCACGTAGCCGGCAGGCCCGAGCCGCTTCTCCAGCTTGGAACGCGGCTCCATCTGCGACACCACGTAACTGTCGAGACCGGTCCCCGTCCACAACATCCAGTAGCGACCGCTTTCGAAGCGCCCGAGGTCCATCCGTTGTACGCGCCCGCTGGCCAGCAGGGTGGCTGCCTCGACCAGCGCCTCTTTGTCCAGCAGGTTCGGGCGCGGCATACGCAGTTCCTTGCCGAAGGAGTTACCGGTGCCGGTGGGCAGGGGCGCCATGATCGTGTCGCTGCCGGCGAGGCCATTCACCACCTCACCGAGGGTGCCGTCGCCACCGGCGGCGAGCACCAGTCGCTCGCCTTTCTCGGCCGCCTCGCGCGCCAGCGCCACGGCGTGGCCGGCGTACGCGGTGGGGCGCACACGCATCGTCCAGCCGCGCTCCTCCCAGAAGACGGCTACGCGCGTGATCCCTTCGTCCATGTCGCCCGGCCCAGCCAGGGG
>JAWVYW010000147.1:0-9567 GCA_033722535.1 Promineifilaceae bacterium (SeqCode) | reverse complement strand
GGTCGTCTGGGGTGGACGACCCAACAGCCGCCCCCAGAACGTCTGGACCTCGACCGTTACGCTCTCTGTGTAGGTCAGCTGATACCAGTTGCGGCTGCTCATCGTCCCTCCTCTCGACGATTATCGCCGGCGCTAGCCGCCAGTTGACGGCGGGGGCGTGCGACAGCGCCATTATACCCTATTTCGCACAGGTGCAGGAATGAAAAAAGGAGGGTGGTAGGCTGTGCAGGCGCCAGACGGGACCGGCGCGGCGCCTGCCATGGTCGTTCCGAAAACGGTCCGGAAAAGGGGCAGGCGCCCTTAACGGCGACGGCGGGGAATGATGATCCAGAGGATCAGGTAGGGAATTAGGCCCGGGGCACCGCCGGGGATGAGCAGGAGCAAAAAGAGCAGACGGAACCAGAAAGGGCTGATGCCAAAGAAGGCGCCCAGACCTCCACAGACGCCGGCGATAATGCCATTCTGGCGCCTAAGACGATGCTGTTTCACGGTACATTACCTCCACGAAGGGCCGACAGAGCAGTGAGCGCTATCGGGTAGATATCTTCAGTTTCTGTGTCTACTCCCTATACGCGAGGCAGACGGCGTCGGTTGCAGCCGGCAGACGTGCTCTGGTGCAATTGACATCTATATCTTCAGCGCCCTGTGTCGGCCCCTTCCAGCTGCTCCGCCAGCGCCTGCGGCGTCGTGACCGGGCGCTTGCAGACAAAGCGGCGGCAGACGTAGGCGGTTGGTTCGCCGTCGACCATTCGCCGGTCGCGCAGCAGGGGCACCGTCTCGCCGTCGATACCGGCAGCGACCACGAGATGGGGCCGGTACGCCGCGTCGAGCACTTCCAGCAGCGCCGCCGTCTCTTCACGCTCCGGCGCGCCGGCAATGGCCACCTCCACCGGGTCGCCCATGATCAGGCTCGCCGCATTGAGCCACTGTGCAAAACCGGTCGGGTACTGGGCCATCGCCCCCACCATCGAGGCGACTGAGCGCTCTGCCACCTGCCAGAGAAGATCTCGCCCGGTGAAGAGACTCAGTTGCAGTAGTACCAGCACTGCCATGCTGTTGCCGCTGGGCACGGCGTTGTCCTGGACGTCTTTCGGTCGCTGGATCAGCGCCTCGTGATCGTCTGACGTGTCGTAGAAACCACCGTCCTCCTCGTCGAGGAAGTGGGCCAGCATCATCTCCGCCAGCTCCTCCGCCCAACCGAACCAGCGCTCGTTGAAGACGGTCTGATAGAGGGCCAGCAGGCCGTCGGCGAGATAGGCGTAATCTTCCAGATAAGCATTATATTTTGCTTCGGCGCCTTCTTTCCAGGTCCGCAACAGGCGCCCCGTCTCGGTTCGCAGCGTGCTGTGCAGGAATCTCGCGTTCGCAACCGCCGCTTCCGTGTAATCGTCCCGCTCCAGCACCCGTCCGGCCTCGGCAAAGGCAGCCAGCATTAGCCCGTTCCACGCCGTCAGCACCTTGTCGTCCAGCCCAGGCCACACACGCTCCGCGCGCCGCTCATAAAGTGTATCGCGCGCGGCAGCCAGCCGCTCTGCCGCCTGTACTTCATCCATCCCCAGCTCGGCGGCGACCTCCTCCAGAGGGCGCGAGACGTGCAGGATGCTCTTACCCTCCCAGTTTCCATGCGCCGTGACGTCGTAGTAGTTCATAAAGAGGCGCGCCGTCTCCGGGTCGTCCAGCGCTTCCCGGATCTCCTCGGGCTGCCAGACATAGAATTTGCCCTCTTCCCCCTCGCTGTCGGCGTCCAGGCTGCTGTAAAAGCCACCTTGCGGATGGCGCATCTCCCGCAGAACCCAGTCCAGTGTCTCCTCCACGACCCGCCGGTAAAGGGGATCCTCGGTCACCTGCCAGGCATGGAGATAGACGCGCGCCAGGAGTGCGTTGTCGTAGAGCATCTTTTCGAAGTGCGGGACCAGCCAGCGGTCATCGGTGGAGTAGCGGGCGAAGCCACCCCCGAGATGGTCATAGATGCCGCCCTCAGCCATCTTGGTTAGGGTCTGTTCCGCCATATGCAGCGCCATGCGGTCGCCCTGTTCGTGATAGACGCGCAGCAGGAACTCGAGCGTCATCGCCTGGGGGAACTTCGGCGCCTGCCCGAAGCCGCCCTCGGCGGGGTCGAAGCTGCGGTGGATGGCCGACAGCGCCTGCTTCAAGAGCTCGGGCGAAAGCACGCCTTCCTGCCCTTGCAAATTCAGCCGGCGGCCCAGATGCTCGCTGATCTCGCCCGCGCTCTCCACCAGCTCTGTCCGCCGCTTGTCCCAGGCGTCGGCGACACTGAGCAGTACCTGCTTGAAGCTGGGCATGCCGTAGCGGGCCGTCTTGGGAAAGTAGGTGCCGCCAAAAAAGGGATGGCCCTCTGGCGTGAGAAAGACTGTCATTGGCCAGCCTCCCTGTCCGGTGAGGGCGACGACTGCGTTCATGTAGATGCTGTCGAGATCCGGCCGCTCTTCCCGATCCACCTTGACATTTACAAAATGGCGGTTCATCAGCGCCGCCGTCTCCGGATCTTCAAAGGATTCGTGCTCCATTACGTGGCACCAGTGGCAGGCAGCGTAGCCGATGCTCAGCAGAATCGGCTTATCTTCTTCCTGTGCCCGTTCGAGCGCCTCCTCGCTCCACGGGTACCAGTCGACGGGGTTATCGGCATGTTGCAATAGATAGGGGCTCGATTCGTCTATCAGCCGGTTGGGCATGGGCATCCTCCAGGAAAGTCAGATCGCGTTTCGATCATGATAGCATGAAAGCGGCCGTGCCTGGCATGGTCGTTGCCCTTTCTTATTGCAATCAAACGGCCTAACCCTTTACGCCGCTGCCGGTTCCTCCAGCCCCTCCCGGAGTGCACGTACGAATGCTGCCGCTGTCTCCGGCATCGCCGCCCGCTCGGCGGCGCTCTCCACCGCCCGGATCAGCGCGCTACCGACGATGACGCCGTCGGCGTAGGCGCCGACCGCCGCCGCCTGCGCCGGCGTCTTGATCCCAAAGCCTACCGCCACCGGCACGCTCGCCTGCTCCCGCACCGCCGCGACCAGCTCCGGCAGCCCGGATGCGGGACCGGCTGCCGAATCGGTGATGCCTGTAAGGCTGACCATGTAGATAAAGCCCTGCGCCCGCTCTACTACACTCGCCACACGCTGTGGATTACTGGTGGGGGCGAGGAAGTGAATCAGCGCCAGCCCTGCATCCCGCGCCAATCGACCCAGCTCTTCTGCCTCTTCGACCGGCAGATCGGGGATGATAAAGCCATCCGCCCCGGCAGCCGCCATGTCGGCGGCGTACGCATCTTGTCCATAGGCCAGGACCGGGTTGTAGTAGCCCATCATCATGAACGGCGTGGTTACGCCACGGCTGCGCAGCGTGCGCACCATCTCCAGACAGCCGACGACGGTAGTGCCTGCCTCCAGCGAGCGCTGGGTGCTATGCTGGATTGTCGGCCCGTCGGCGAGCGGATCGCTGAAGGGAACGCCCAGTTCAATCAGATCGCTGTAGGGCGCGATCGCTTCTACAATGGCCAGAGAGCTCTCCCGGTCGGGATAACCCAGCGTATAGTAGGGCATCAGCGCCGCCCGGCCCGCCCCCTGTGCCTGCCGAAAGGCCGCTCTGATGCGACCGATCCCGTTTTGTTGTCCCATCGTCGCGCCGCTCCTCCAGTGGTCTCCTCAGACTAGTTGTAGGCTAGGAACGACGTCCAGCCCCAACCAGTCTCGCTCGCCGCGGACGAAATGGTGGTGTGCGGCCGCGGCGATCATAGCTGCGTTGTCGGTGCAGAGAATCAGTGGCGGGTAACGCACCGGTATTTCCAGCGCCGCCTCCATCTCCCGGCGCAGGGCGCGGTTGGCGGAGACGCCGCCGCCAATATGCACCGCCGTCACATCATGCTCCTCCGCTGCGCGCGCCGTCTTCTCCACCAGCACGTCGACGACGGCCGCCTGGAAGCTTGCCGCCAGATCGGCAACCGGCATGCGGCCCTCGTCATAACGCTGAACCTCGCGCAGCACCGCCGTCTTGAGACCGCTGAAGCTAAAATCATAGCTCTCGTCCATCAGCGCCCGTGGGAAATCGAAGGCGTGCTTGTTGCCCGTCTCAGCTGCGCGGTCGATTTGCGGTCCCCCGGGAAAGGGAAGGCCCAGCAAGCGCCCTACTTTGTCGAACGCCTCGCCCGCCGCATCGTCGAGCGTGCCGCCGAGGTAACGGTACTCGAGGTGGTCGGGCATCAGCAGCAGCTCTGTGTGGCCGCCGCTGACGATCAATGTCAGCAGCGGAAACTCGATCTCCTCTACCGCCTCAGTCAGCCACAACGAGTATACGTGCCCCTCGATGTGGTTAACGCCGAGCAGCGGGATGTCGCGCGCCAGAGCCAGCCCCTTGGCAAAGTTCACCCCCACCAGAAGAGAGCCTGCCAACCCCGGCCCGCGCGTAACGGCGATGCAGTCCAGATCCTCGAAGCCGACGTACGCTTCCCGCATTGCCTGCTGTATGACGGCGTGAATCACTTCAATATGCTTGCGCGAGGCCACTTCGGGAAAGACCCCACCATATTGAGCGTGCAGATCTGTCTGGCTGGCAATCACATTGCTGAGGATCGTCCTGCCGTTCTCTACCACGGCTGCCGCCGTTTCATCGCAGCTCGTCTCAATTCCCAGAATACGCGTCATCTGTTCCGCCGGGCGGCTCATAGATCCTCCTCTGATCGGTTCGCCAGCTTCGCCACCAAAGTGAGATTTAGGGGAATTATAAACGGATTGCAATATCTTTCACAACTCCCTTGACTCTCCCTCGCCCCCATTCTATAATGTGACTGACGTTATAAGTGTTCAAAAAAAATTGAAAGTTGTGAACGAGGCAAAGCATCATGATTGGTGATCTGACAGCTGGGAGTGTCGAAAAGACACGGCTCGCGACAGCGTTGGAGGCGGTTGAAGAGACGCTGCGCGTTACCGTTGAGAGCGATGTGACCGTCCTCGACGAGGCCAGCCTGCACATAATTGAATCGGGCGGCAAACGGGTACGGCCCCAGATCGTCATTCTCGCCTACCTGGCTGCCGGCGGCGAAGATGTGGAGGACGTTATCCCCCTGGCCGCCGCCGTCGAGCTGGTGCATACGGCGACCCTTGTGCATGACGATATCAACGATCACAGCCTGACACGACGTGGCCAGATTACCGTCCACGCCCGCTGGGGGCGCACATTCGCGCTGCTGACCGGCGACTATCTCTTTACGCGTGTATACGAGCTGATGGCTCCCTACGGCAGCCCCTACAATGAAATCATGGCCGCTGCCACCGTCGAACTGGTGGAGGGCGAGACGCTTCAGGCAGCCGCAGCCAAGTCTGGCAAGATGGATCGCGAGACCTATAAGAAGATCATCGCGCGCAAAACTGCCAGCCTCTTTGCCGCCGGAGCGCGTATGGCCGCCTTATTGGCCGGCGCAGAGGACGAGATGGTCGAGGCGCTTGAAATCTACGGCTACAACCTCGGCCTCTCCTTCCAGATCGTCGACGACATCCTCGACATCATTGGCGACCCGGACAAGCTGGGTAAGCCAGTCGGCCGGGATGTCGTTCAGGGCACCGGCGCCATTCTTCTGCAGAATGGGCGGCGAGCACAGGTAGACGGGGACGGCGCGCCGGCTGAGGTCGCCGAAGCTGAGCTCGACCCCTTCCAGGCGATGATGCAGCGCCTGCGCGAGTCGGGCGCTGTGGATGTGGCCCGCGCGGAAGCAGTTGAGGTTGCCGCACGCGCGCGTCAGGCACTCCATCACCTGCCCGACTCCCCAGCGCGGCAGCGGCTGGACCGCTTCATCGATCAGATTCTGGAACGGGAACGTTAATTGAGCCCTCGGCGCGCTTGCGCCGCCAGCAACTTTCCCAGAGCAACAGCCGGGCTTCTCCCCCGGCTGTTTTCTATTCCGCGGCCTGTTGGCCATCGTTGACAAACCGACCGCGCAGAGTAAAATCACCTCACACCGTCGTTAATTTCGCCTCAGATCAACGCATGATCGACAAAACTGTGCCGATGCAGGAAGCGGTCCGCCGGGTCGAGCCCGGGGCGACGCTTGCCCTGGGTGGCATGACGATCTACCGGCGTCCGGTCGCCTTTGTGCGCGCCCTGCTCCGCCAGCCTCAGCCCCCAGATGAACTGACCCTGCTCGCCTTCACCTGCGGCTTCGCCGCCGATCTCCTCGTCGGCGCCGGGCTGGTTGCCCGCACCCGCACCTGTTACTTTGGCCTGGAGACTTTCGGCCTAGCGCCAATGTTCACCCGCGCCGCCTCTACAGGCGCATTGCAGATCGTGGAAGAGAGTGAAGCGAGCATCGCCAGCGGCCTGCGCGCCCATCTCGCAGGCATCGGCTTCATGCCCTCACGCGCCTGGCAGGGGACGGAGATGTTTCGGGCGCGACCCGACGTCAAAACGATCAGCGATCCCTACACCGGCGAGCCGGTGACCGCCTTCCCGGCCCTCAGTTGCGACGTTGCCGTCGTCCACGTGCTGCAGGCCGACCGCGCGGGCAATGCGCGCCTGGGCGGCAACCCGACTATCGATGCCGAGCTAACTCTGATGGCACGTGAGGTTATCCTCACCGCCGAGGAGCTCGTGCCGCACCTCGATGGCCCGTTGGATCTGGTAGGACAAACGGTGACCACGGTCGTCCATGCACCGCAGGGAGCCTGGCCTACCTCCTGTTATCCACGCTATGCCGTCGACGGCGAAGAGATCCTGCGCTACATCGCCGCCTGCAACGACGATCGGTTTGATGACTATGTGAAGGAGATAGCGCAGGAGGGGCTGCCTCCCTGATGATGCGACCGCTGCCTCCCGACCGAGCAATCCAATAGAGGCGCCAGGTGCCACCAATGCACTATACCGTCGACGAACTCATCTCTGTCTGTATCAGCCGCCAGATCGAGGATGGCGAGATGGTGGCGCAGGGCATCGCCACCCCGCTCGTCGCCGCCGGCTATCTGCTGGCGAAGTTGACACACGCACCCAACGTTACCTTCATCTCCGCCATCGGGCAGACGCTCTGCCGAGACTGGGCCCCTCTCGGCGTGGCGACGATCGAAGCGCTCTGGATTCGCCAGGGGCTGATAACGGTTGGCTTTGTGCCTGCCGCGCTCGACCTTCTGCCCCGCTTTGGACCCAAGGAATTTTTCCGCCCGGGCCAGGTCGATGCCTACGGCAACTTCAACAACATCCATATTGGTGGTAGTTACGAGCAACCGCGCCTGCGGCTCCCCGGCTCCGGGGGCATCCCCGACGTCACGGTGTTTGAGGAAGAGGTCTGTCTCTACGTGCCGCGCCACGGGCGCCACACCTTCGTCTCGGAGCTCGACTTCCGCAGCGGGTTGGGACATCATCCCGCGCGGCGCGCCGGCGCCGGGCCGCGCTATCTCGTTTCCGATCTGGGCCAGTTTGACTTCGATCCCGACAGCGGGCGCATGCGCCTTCGCTCCCTGCACCCTGGCGTCACACTACGGCGCGTGCAGGCTAAGACCGGATTCGAACTTTTGCTTTCGGAGGATGCGGACAGTATTCCTGAAACGCCGCTCCCTAGCGGCGAGGAGCTACGACTGCTGCGCGAGGAGATTGATCCGCTGGGCGTGCGCGTCCTGGAGACGCTGGGCGGAGCCGCGCGCCGGGTGAAGCTGGAAGAGATTCTGGCCCGAGAAAAAGAGCTATTTCAACAAGAGACCTGGAGGTAACCATAACGAATGCGCGTTGCAATCTTCTCCGACGTTCACGGCAATCTGACGGCGCTGCGTGCCGTTTTGGAAGATATCGCCACGCAGGAGGGTGTCCACACCGTCATCTTTGCCGGTGACCTCTGCGTCTATGGCCCTCGTCCGGAGGCCTGTGTCGACCTTCTGCGTAGCTACGACGACGAGATCGCCTCGCTCTATGGCAACACCGATCAGTGGATCGACGGCCCCCCAATCCTCAGCGACGATCTGGACGAGGCTGAGCGGCGCCGCTGGCAACAGGTGGACGACATCGTCTCCTGGACGCGGGAACGCCTGCCGCCCATGGATCGCGCCTGGCTTTCCGCTCTTCCTTTCCACCGCCGTATTTCGCCCTCAGTCAATCCGCGCGACGACCTCTTCGTCGTTCACGCCAACCCCTACGACGTCGATCAGATTATCTTCCCACCGGAAGCGCGCCAGAAGGAGCTTTACGGCGATCTACGCCAGTCGGACCGCGATCTAGAGCTATTCCTCGACGATCTGGTCACCGACGTCCTGGCCTTCGGCCATCTGCACGTGCCCTTTGTCCGCCACTGGGGCGACGTCACCCTCGTCAACGTCAGCGCCGTCAGCATGCCGGGCGATGGCGATGCCCGGGCCGGATACGCCCTTTTCGACTGGAACGGCGAGAGCTGGGACGTCACTCACCGCCGCATCGCCTACGACGTGGACGAAGAGATCGCCGCTTTTCGCGAGACCCAGCCGCCCGGCTGGGAAGAAGCGGTTGAGCGGCTGGAGCGCGAGGGCATGATTGCCCAGGAGGTGTAGCCGGCAGCAAGGGTAGAAGCGCGTACACGAGGAGTGAGCCGGCACCTGATCTATCCGCAGCAGCACAATTGACAGGCAGCCGGAAACGCAAGTATACTTATGTTATGACGCAGGGCAGCATAGACGTGCACCCGCCTCTGCGGCAATCAATCCCATATTTTCGCCCCCACCCCTACCGGGGAATAGTTTAGGAGGAGTTGCCATGGGCGCCACTTATGATGACAAGCCGTGGGTGAAGCAGTATGACGCGGGCGTGCCGACGGAGGTCGATATTCCCGACCAGCCGCTGCACGAATTTTTGCGGCAATCCGCGCTGAGCTTCCCCGACCACCCGGCAATTATCTTCAAGGGAAATAAGATCAGCTATCGGGAGCTTGACCAGCTTTCGGACGCCGTCGCCGCCTCTCTGGCAGCCAATGGATTTCAGAAGGGAGATCGCGCGCTGATCTACATGGTTAACATGCCGCAGTTTGTCATTACCTTCTACGGCATCGTGAAGGCGGGCGGCATCGTCATCGCCACCAACCCCCTTTACACCGATCGCGAGCTCGAACATCAGATCGGCGACTGCGGGGCGGAAACGGTCTTTGTCATGAGCCGCTTCTACGAACAGTTGAAACGGGTCCAGAAGAGCGGTCACACGCAGATCAAACGAGTTATCGTCGCCAATGTAAAGGAGTACCTGCCCACGCACCTGAAGCTCCTCTTCACCCTCTTTAAAGAAAAGAAAGAGGGACACGCTGTCACACTGGAGCCCGGTGACGTACGCTTTCAGGATTTTATCGCCGCCGGGAAGCAGCTTCCGGCGCCTGCCGTCGACGTCGAGCCAGACGACGTCGCTCTGCTCCAGTACACTGGCGGCACCACCGGCCTCGCCAAAGGGGCTGTCGCCACCCACCGCGGTCTGGTCGCCAACACAATGATGGTCCGCTCCTGGATGAGCGACCTGGAGCCGGCGGAGGAGATCATTCTCGGCGCCATTCCCCTTTTCCACTCCTATGGGATGATCACCGTGCTCAATCTCGCCATGGCGATTGCGGGCACGATCATCGCCATCCCC
>JAWVYW010000146.1:0-9591 GCA_033722535.1 Promineifilaceae bacterium (SeqCode) | reverse complement strand
GCGGCAGTCGCCCTATCTGTGGAGCTATGCAACTGTGAATGAAAGCGGCCTCTCCCCACCCCCCCCCCCCGATGCCGAAGCTGGCCGGCGCGCGCTGCGCGTTCTGCTGCAGGAACGCGACATCATGGCCACGCTGGAGATCTTCCACCGTCGGCTCGGCGACGTCTTCCGCATCACACTTCCCGGCTTCAACCCAGTGATGATGGCCGGGCCCGAGGCGAACCGCTTCGTGCTCGTAGAGGCGCGTGATAGCCTGAGCTGGCGACCGACCGGCGACCCCGTCGCTCGTTTGCTGCGCCACGGCCTGCTGATCGAGGATGGAGAGTGGCACGACCAGCTCCGGCAGCGGATGCAGCCCGCCCTCCACAAGCAGCGGGTTGCCGAGTACGTCGAAAGTATGTGGCGCCGCACCGACCAGGTGACGGCAACCTGGAGTGAGCCCGGCCCGCTCGATATGCTGGACGAGATGCGGCGGGCGGCGCTGCTCATTTTGCTCGATACGCTCTACGGCGTCGACTTCACGAGCGAGATGGATCGGCTATGGAAGCCGGTTCTGGACCTTCTCCGCTACATTTCGCCCGGCCTCTGGCTGCTCTGGCGCAACATCCCGCGGCCCGGGTACCGTCGTTCAATCGAGGCGGTGGACGACTACCTCTACACCATCATCCAGGAGCGGCGAAGCAGTCGCCACGTCGGAACAAACGGCGAAGCGGACCTGCTGGACCTGCTGGTGGCGACAGAGTGGATGAGCGACGGCCTCGTCCGCGACCAGCTGCTGACGATGCTCATTGCCGGTCACGACACGAGCACCGCTCTGCTCGCGTGGGCGCTCTACCTTCTGGGCAAACACCCGGACGCCATGGCCCGCGCCCGCGCCGAGGTGGACGAAAAGCTGGGCGCCGCCGATCCGACCTTTGAGGGCGTCGAACAGCTCGACTACCTGGACCGGGTAGTCAGCGAGACGCTGCGCCTCTACCCTCCCATTCACGTCGGCACCCGCCGTGCGCAGCGCGATCTGGCCTTCGACGGCTACCGCCTCCCCGCCGGCGACCGCATTCTCTACTCCACCTACCTTACCCATCGCGACCCGGCGCAGTGGGAGCGGGCCGATCAATTCGTCCCGGATCGCTTTGTCGCCCGCCGCGGCCATCGGACCCACCAGCCATATGCCTACGTCCCCTTCGGCGGCGGCCCCCGCAACTGTATCGGCGCCTACTACGGGCAGGTCGAAGCCAAGGTAGTGCTGGCGCGCCTGTTGCAGACGGTGGAGTTGCGGCTGGTAAAGGACGACGTCCACCCGCACATGGGCGCGACCCTGGAGCCACGACCGGGTGTGCTAATGACCGTACGGCGGCGGTGAGGTCACCGATGCCCCGCGAGCGCAGCGACGCCGGCCGGCGCTACCGTCGTCTGAGTCTCCTGAGTGCCCTGCTCAGTGCGCCGCTGGCCTGGCGCGCCGAACGTAACTATCGCAGCCTCCCGGCGCTTCCCTCAGCGGGCAAAAGCGGGCGTCTGCCGGCACCAAGCTCACTGCCGCCCCTTTCCATCATCATCCCCGCACGTAACGAGGCGCACAACCTGCCCCCCCTGCTCGCGTCGCTACAGGGGCTTGAGTATTCTGGCGCGCTGGAGATTATCGTCGTCGACGACGATTCAGGGGACGGCACCAGCGCCATCGCCGCCGACTGGGGCGCCCGCGTCGTGCGCCTGCCCGGCCCGCCAGCGGGCTGGAGCGGCAAAGCATACGCCTGCCACCGGGGCGCTGCCGAAGCCCAAGGTGATTGGCTGCTCTTTACCGACGCCGACACCCACCATGCGCCGTATGGACCGGCGGCAGCCGTGGCTTACGCCTGCCGCAGTGACCTCGACGGGCTAAGCCTCTTCCTCGACCAGCGAAGCCGCGGCACCGCCATCCGCCTCGCGCTGATGGTTGCTCACGCAGGCTACTTCGTTGGTCTTGGCGATCCCGCAGGCGTGCTCAACGGACAGTACATCCTGCTACGGCGGGAGAGCTACTGGGACAGCGGCGGCTTTGCCGCTGTCCCGTGCGAAGCAACCGAAGATCTGGCGCTGGGCCACCACCTGCTGCGGGCTGGCTATCGGGTGCCGCTTTTGCGCGGCGAGCACGCCGCCAGCGTCGATATGTACCGCAGTGTAGGCCACATGTGGAGTGGCCTCGCCCGCTTTGCGGTTACCAGCCTGCGCTGGATGGGACCCCAAAGCCTACTCTCCGTTCTCTACACCATCCTCGTCGCCGCCCCAGCAGAGATCCTGTTGAGCGCGCTTTTTGCGCGCTCCTCGCCCGGCGCTGCGCTTCTGGCCTGGGTGGCGACCGCTATCGGGCTGCTGCCGTGGGCGCGCCGTTTTTCGAACCGTTCGCCAGAAGAAGAAGGAGCCGTCCGTTCTGCCAGCGGGGCGTTGAAGCGCCTGCTACGTACAGCGCCTGGCCCCGCTCTCGCGCTCCTCGCCCCTCTGGGCAGCTTTCAGGTGCAGATAGCAGCCATCTGGGGCATCCTCGCGCGGCTGAGCGGTCGCGGCGTGCGCTGGAAAGCGCGCAAGCTATAGCGCGAAGCAGCACGTATGCACCCGTTTCTCTGGTTTCTGCTTGCCTTTTTTGCCGGTTCTCTCCCCTTTTCTGCCTGGATCACGCGTCTCTTTCTGGGGCGTAATATCCGCAACGTGGGCGACGGCAATCCCGGCGCAACAAACGTCTTCCACGCCGGGGGCGTCGCCTGGGGCATTCTGGCTCTGCTCCTCGACTTTCTCAAGGGTGCCCTCCCCGTGGGCGCGGCGGCTTATGGAGCGGAAATTGCGGGCTGGCCGCTGGCTCTGATAGCGCTCGCCCCGGCGCTCGGACACGCCTTTTCTCCCTTTCTCCGCGGGCGCGGTGGGAAGGCGATTGCGGCGACCGTCGGCCTCTGGACCGGCCTCACCTTTGGCCCGAGCGGCGTGATGCTCGGCATCTTCCTTACGTTAGGCGAACTGCTGCTCAACGGCGACGCCTGGGCTGTTCTCTTTGGCATGGGCGGGTTAGGGGCCCATCTACTGCTCAATCACCCCGGCGAAGAAGCAGCGTTCTTACTCTCCGTCTGGACCGGCAACACCCTGCTACTGATCTACACTCACCGCACCGAATATATGCAGCCGCCCCGCCTGCGCCGCTGGCTCGAGCGCCTGGTTGGCGCCGACCGCGCCGGTGGTGCCGGTGGCAATGAGTAGCGTTCGACGCCCGCTACCGCTACAATCCGTCATGTGGATCGCCCTTCCCGCGTAAACAGGGCCCGCTCATGCAGCATCAATCAGAAGAATGTGGAGACAAGCCACTATGAAAGTTGGCATCGTGGGAACGGGGCTGGTCGGAGCCACCGCCGCCTATGCGCTCGTGATGCAGGGCATCGGGCGGGAGATCGTGCTTGTCGATCTGAACGTAGCGCGTGCTGCGGCCGAAGCGGCCGATCTGCTGCACGCCGTTCCCTTTGCCCACGCGCTGCGCGTGCGTAGCGGCGCTTACGCTGACCTTGCCGGCTGTCGCGTCGTCGTCATCGCCGCTGGCGTCAGTCAGAAGCCGGGAGAGACCCGGCTGGAGCTACTTGGCCGCAACGCAGCCGTCTTCCGCAGCGTTATACCGAGCGTCCTGGAGCACGCCCCGGAGACGATCCTGCTTATCGCAACCAATCCGGTCGACGTGATGACCCACGTGGCCGCCGTCTATGCCGGCGAACACGGTGTCCCCGCGCATCGCGTGATCGGCTCCGGCACCACGCTCGACACCGCCCGCTTCCGCGCGCTGCTGAGCGAGCACGTGGGGGTCGATGCCAGCCACGTCCATGGCTACGTCATCGGCGAACACGGCGATTCGGAAGTCCTGACCTGGTCGTTGACCAACATCGGCAATCTGCCGCTGGCGATGTTCTGCCAGTTGGAGGGAATCCAGCTTGGTAAGGCGGAACGCGAAGAGATCGACCGCAAGGTGCGCCGCGCCGCATATACGATCATCGAAGGGAAAGGCGCCACCTACTACGGTATTGGCAGTGCCCTGGCGCGGATCATCAATGTGATCCTGCGCGACCAGCGCGCCATCCTCACCGTCTGCACTCGCCTGCCGGAGGTCGCCGGGGTCGAGGACGTCACGATCTCTCTCCCGCACCTTGTGGGCGGCGAGGGTATCCTGGCCTCTTTCCCCTTACCGCTGGACGACGAGGAGCAGGAAGCGCTGCAACATAGCGCGCGCGTGATTCGCGACGCCATCGACGGACTGGAAGAGGTTGTCTGAGCGCTGCAGGCGGTCAAGGGCTTATCGTTTACACTGTCAGACGTTTATCTGTTACAGGAGGAACCATGAACAACGACGAACATGTCTATAAGCAGGTTGAATTGACCGGCTCGTCCACAACCAGCCTCGAAGATGCCATTCGCAATGCGATCGCCCGCGCCGGCAAGACGCTGCGCAATCTGCGCTGGTTTAAGGTCACCGAGACACGCGGCTACATCGAAGGCGGCGAGGTTGCCTACTGGCAGGTGACAGTCAAGATCGGCTTCACCCTTGAAGAGCACGACGAGATCGCCTGAGTCGCGCCTGCGCCAGAATTGAAGCTCAACCTGCACAGGAGCCCGTCTGCCGCTACGGTGGATGGGCTCTTTGCGCGCCTAATCCTCCAACGCCAGCACCTTATTCAGGCGCCGCTGGAAGCGACCCTCGCCGATAAAGCGCGCTTCCAGAAAGCCGGCGATCAGCCTTTTCGCCAGCGCCTCGCCTATAATTACCGCCCCCAGACAAAGGACGTTCATGTCGTCATGCTCGACCCCCTGGGTTGCGGAATAGATATCGTGACACAGGCAGGCGCGGACGCCGGCAATCTTGTTAGCGGCAATGCAGGCGCCGACCCCGCTGCCGCAGAATAATACGCCCCGATCTCCTTCCCCCGCCGCCATTGCCCGCCCGACCGCCGCGGCGAAATCCGGGTAGTCGTCGTCTTTATCATAGGCATGCGCGCCCACGTCCACCACAGTATGTCCTTCCGCCTCCAGCCACTCGCGCAACTGCTCCTTCATGGCAAAGCCTGCGTGGTCTGCGCCGATTACGATGCGCATAAAGATCCTCCTGCTATTGAATGGTTGTCCCGTCCCCCGCCACTATGCTTTTATCATCATACTCTACCCGAATCTGGAAATCGTGCCGCCGGAACACTTTTGCGACCCCCTACCCTTTATGCTAGAATTTCCGCCGTACATCGCCCTCCACGAGGTCTGTCCATTGAAGCAGCATCGTATCACAAGAGCCTGTCTTCGCGCAGGATAGCAGACGGTAAGCAGATGCGGATCGGGATGGTCACTGCGTGTTATAAGCCGGTCGTCAACGGCGTTACGCGCATGATCGATCTCTACCGCGAGGCGCTTACTGCCGCCGGGCATGAGGTTACCATCTTCACCCTCGGCGCCCCCAACCGCAAAGGAGCGCCGGAGGAAGCGGGTGTCATCCACTCCCCGGGCGTCCCGCTCGGCGATAGCGGCTACTACTTCACCCTCGGCTACAGCCACGCCGCGCAGCAGGCGCTGGCAGAGATGGAGATACTGCACTGCCACCACCTCTTCATGAGTGTGGAGATGGCCCACCGCTACGGGAACTGCCCCATCGTCTACACCAACCACACACGCTACGACCTCTACACCGGCGCCTACACGCCGCTTCCCCAACCGGCTGCCGATGCGATCATGCGCCAGATCTGGCCCGGGTTCACCGATTACTGTGACGTGGTCATCACGCCGTCACAGCGTGTGCGGGAAGTCATGCGCAACTTTGGCGTGCGCCGCCCGATCACCGTCATCCCCAACGGCATAGAGGTGGAACAGTTTCAGAATCCATCGGCGCCCTGCGGTAAGCGTGATCTGGGTCTCCCCGACGACGCACCACTGCTCATCTACGTCGGACGGCTTGCAGAGGAGAAGAATCTCCATCATTTGCTGTCGCAGTTTGCCCTCGCCCAAGAACTCAGATCCGACCTGCGCCTGCTTATTGTCGGCAGCGGCCCACAAGAAGCTACCCTGCGCGAACAGGCGCGCGTGCTCCAGATAGAGGCGGCCATCCAATTTGCGGGCGCTGTTGCACCAGAGGAGGTGCCCAACCTTCTGGCAGCGGGGGATGTCTTCGTCACCGCGTCGGTCTCGGAAGTCCATCCACTTTCGATCGTCGAGGCGATGGCCGCTAGACTGCCGGTTGTCGCCGTGCGCTCGCCGGGCATTGAGGAGACCGTCGACCACGGCAAGAGCGGGCTGCTCGTCAGCCGCCCCGAGGGTCTGGCGGCGGCGATGGTCGCTCTGCTTGCTCAGCCGGAGCGGCGCGCTGCGATGGGCGCGTGGGCGCGTGAAGCCAGCGCGCGCTACGACATTGGCGAAACAGCAGCCAGAACGGTGCATCTTTACGAGGAGCTGCGAGAGACACGACCCGATCTGAAGCGCAAGCGCGAGCATGGTCGCTGGCTGCGCCGTGGGCGGGCGGAGCTGCCTGACTTTCCGCTGGTAGAGCAGCTCAGCCGCCTCCTGCCGGTCGACGAATAAACCGATGTCGGAGCGTGACGCCAACACGGGCGGGGCCCGCAAACGTCTGGGTCAGTGGGGCGAGCGTGTGGCTGCGCTTCATCTGGAGGCTAAGGGCTATTCGATTATGGAGCGGAACTGGCGCTGTGAACGAGGCGAAATTGACCTTGTAGCGCGCGCGGGGGAGATCGTTCTTTTTGTGGAGGTGCGCACGCGGCGCGGGCGCCATCTCGGCACCCCCGAGGAGAGCATCACGCCGCGCAAGGCGAAAAAGCTGCTGTCGCTGGCAGCGCGCTACATCGCCGAGCGTAATCTGAGCGACGTCGACTGGCGCGTCGATCTGGTCGCCGTAGAGTTGGACCGCCGCGGCAAGTTGGTGCGCTGCGAGCACATCCCGAACGCGATCCGGGGGTGGTAAGGGGATGTCCGGCAGCCGCTCGTCTGCGCGCCCTCTGCTGGTGATCGTCGGGCCCACCGCCATCGGCAAAACGGCGCTCTCGCTCGATCTGGCAGAGATTTTTGATGGAGAAGTCATCTCCGCCGACTCGCGCCTCTTCTACCGTGGCATGAGTATTGGCACTGCCAAACCTTCGCCGCAGGAGCAGCGCGCCGTACCCCACCACCTGATCGACATCCGGTCGCCGGACGAGACAGTGACGCTGGCAGAGTACCAGGAGATGGCCTACGCGGCGATCGACGCCGTTCTGGCGCGAGGTAGATTGCCGATTCTCGTCGGCGGTACCGGACAGTACGTGCGCGCCGTCGTCGAAGGGTGGGGCATCCCCCGTGTCCCGCCGCAACCGCCGCTGCGGCGCGCGCTGGAGGCACTGGGCGGGCCGGAACTGTACCGTTGGCTGCAGGCGATCGATCGAGAAGCCGCACAAGGAATCCATCCCCACAACGTGCGCCGCGTTGTGCGGGCGCTGGAGGTGACGCTGGTCGCCGGGCGGCCTATCAGCGAGCTCCAGCGAAAAACATCGCCGCCATACGACATCTTCATCATCGGCCTCGACGCCGACCGCGACATCCTCTACCGGCGAATCGACACGCGCGTCGATCGGATGATGGCAGCCGGGCTTCTCCAGGAAGTGCGCTCGCTCCAGGAAGCAGGGTACGCTCCTCGCCTCCCGGCGATGAGCGGGTTGGGCTATCGCCAGCTGGGCCACTATCTGGCGGGCAAGAGCACGCTTGCCGAAGCGGTAGAGCGGATCAAGACAGAGACACACCGCTTTGTGCGCCAGCAGTACACGTGGTTCCGCCGCGATGATCCGCAGATTCACTGGCTGGAGATCCAGGAGGAAAAGGTGACGGCGCGGGCGACCGCTCTCGTGCGCCGCTGGTTGGCCGCTCTGGCGGGAACTGACGGTGAGTAGCGTTAACGTCCGCGTCGGTTCAGCGTCTGCATGATCCCCCGTTCGAATCCCTGATCGGGAATGTAGCCGACGTTATGGCGGCGAATGACGGCGGAGCGGGCGGCAAGGTAGGCGTCGAGAAGGCGCCGCAGGTGAACCAGTGTAGCCTCGGCATCGCGGCTGTAGGCGACGTCGATCAGCCCCTGGTAGGAAGCGTCTTCAGGCGGCAGTGCCTCCAGCAGCGGTGGCAGCGTAAAGTCCAACAGGTTGAGATAGGTGATAAAGGGGCGCTCCGCGTCTCCGCGGAGAAGCTGGCGGTAGACGTCCCAGAACATCACCCAGAATTGATTATCCAGTCGCTCCAGTTCCGCCGCTTCAACCCTCGTGACAGCGGGTAAAACCCGCGCCGACGCCGCCTGGTACTGCTCTGCCCAGCCGTCGGCATCTTTGAGGATCCGGATCTCGGCGTGGGCTGGCTCCGGCGCCAGCGACTCCCGCGTCTCATAGCGATAGTCGACCTTAGCGCCGTTGCTGTAAAGGGCGCTGTGGAGATAGGCGCGCTCGTGTGCGGCGTCGAAGGAGCGCGCGGGAACGTAGGGCAGTACGGAGTGGGCGAATTCCCGCCGCCGCGTCCAGGCGGCGTCGCGGGCGGCGTCGCCATCGTAGACGAGCACGGCGTCGAGATCAGAGAACTCGTCGGCCCGACGGCTGCCATATGAGCCGCCCAGAAAGCAGATCCCGACGTCTCCCTCGCGCATCACACTCTGTTGCAGACGGACGATAAAGCGATCCTGTTCAAACATCGGTTAAAAGCTCCTCATCGGGGGGCGAGCGACGCCGGAGTGGCGTGGATGCAGGCAGCGATGATCATTTTAGGCTATAAAGCAGCCGAGAAACGAAAGCACAGAGACAGAAAGAACGCCAAGGAGCGTACCCCCCACGACCTGAGCCACCGTATGCCGCCGCAGATAGAGGCGGACGAGGATAACCAGGAACAGCAGCGGCAGGAAGTAGAGCGCCGTCACGATGCCAAATACCAGGCCGATAACCATGACGCTGCTCGCCGCGCCCGTGGCATGGAAGCTGATCAGCCAGTGGCTGTTGACCAGCATTAGGCTCACCAGCGTGAAGATATTGAGCAGCGCCAGGCAGCGCAAAAGCGGCGGTCCGTCGAATATGACCAGCAGGCCGAGGACGAGAAACGAACCGCACATGGTCACCAGGTAGGGCAGGCGTCGCTCCTGCGTGTTGCTCATATGGAGCTCGCCCACGCGCCCGGTGTGCAGCAGATAGGCGATAAAGAGAATCGGCAGCAGCGAAATGAAGAAGCCGAAAACGGCTGCCCAGGCAAGTCCCGTCCAGAAGGGCAGCTCCGCCCACGCCAGCGCCAGGGCAAGCAGCGCAAACATTACCGGCGGGCTTACGAGATTAGAAAAAAGGCGACCGACGCGCACACCGCCGACACGGTCGGTGATGTCGTGATCGCGTGGCTTAACTTTCATAATGGGGACAGAAGGGATAACAGGGAGCGCGGGGAGGGCCGCGCTTCCTGTCTCAGGCGTGGAAATCAGGTTCCCTCTTCCCAAGAGTTTAAATACGCTTCTTGCTCAGGCGTGAGAGTATCAATTTCGATACCCATTGCGGCGAGCTTGATGCGGGCGATCTCCTGATCAACCTCCTCCGGCACGCCGTAAACCTTGTTTTC
>JAWVYW010000145.1:0-9683 GCA_033722535.1 Promineifilaceae bacterium (SeqCode) | reverse complement strand
GTTGCCGAGACGGACGTGACGACCACGGGCGACGCCGACATGATGGCGGCAGAGGCGACCGAGACGATTGCGGGAGCCGAAAGTGACAGCGGGGCAGCTTCTGAGGTAACGCAAGGGGAGGATGCGAGCGCCGATGAGGACGCTGCAGCTGAGAAGCCGCCGGTACAGACGGCAGCCCAGGAGGCGCCAGCGGAGGAGACGGAGGCGGAAATCGATTCTGGGTCTCCCACGCCCACAGCAGAAGGTGCAACCAACGCCGAGCTTCCCGCCGCGGAAGATGAAACGACTCCCGAGTCGGATGCTGGAGCGCCCGCCGAAGCAGAAGCGGAACCGACAGGCCAGGCTGGCCCCCCCACCTCGGTCGAAGATCTGGAACGGAAGATGAAGCTGAGCGGCCGCGTGGAGCGGCTAGAGCTCTATGGGGCCTTTATCGACATCGGCGTCGGCACCAGTGCGCTCGTGCATATTTCAAAAATCGCCAAGGGACACGTCAACCGGGTCTCCGACGCGCTTAACATCGGTGATGAGGTCGAGGTGTGGGTCGAGCGGGTGGATCCCGAGCAGCAGCAGATAATGGTCAGCATGGTCGAGCCGCTCGCCGTCGAGTGGAGCGACCTGGAGGAAGGACAGGTATATACCGGCTCAGTGAAGCGCCTGGAGAGTTTTGGCGCCTTCGTGGACATCGGTGCCGAGCGCGAGGGATTGGTGCATATCAGCGAGCTCAGTCACGACTACGTCAAACACCCGACCGAGGTCGTAAACGTCGGCGACGAGGTCGAGGTCCAGATTCTGGGCTTCAACCGGCGCAAGCGGCGGATCGACCTGAGCATTAAGGCACTGCTGGACCGTCCGGAGGGCGCCGCGCCCGCTCCCGAGGAGTACGTCGACTACGAGGACGAGGAAGAGAGCGAACTGCCGACGGCGATGGAGATCGCCATGCGCCGCGCGATGAGCAAGCACGACGGCGACCGTGGCAAGCAGGGGAAAAAAGGTCGCTCTCGGGGCAAGCGCAAGAGTCAGGATGACATCCTCAGCCGTACGCTCAACATGCGCGACTAGCGAGTAGCAACACCCGAGTACAGCAGCAATAAAAAAGCCGGCGGATTTCACCGCCGGCTTTTATGTTTCAGCTCCGACACACTCTAGCGGAGCAACATCGCTTCCAGACGCTCTCCCGGCGCCACCCGGCGCACACCCTCCGGTACGATGACCAGCGCATTCGCTTCGACGAGAGCCGTCATGACGTGCGAGCCCTGGTCCCCGGAAAGGCGAGCTGTGTAAGCACGATCCTTCCCAAGCGCCACGCGGGCGCGGGCATACGTCTCCCGGCCGTCGCTCTGGATTTCGTCCTGCATGACCACCTCCACGCGCGGCTGTTCCAGCTCGTCATGCCCAGCCATTTTGCGGATGGCGGGGCGCACGAAGCGTTCAAAGCTGACCATCGCCGAGACCGGGTTGCCTGGAAGACCGAGATAAGGGACCCCTTCATAGGTACCGTAGGCAAGTGGCTTGCCCGGTCGCATGCGCACGCGCCAGAAACGAACGTTCCCCTCCCTTTCCAGCACCAATTTGACCACGTCGTAGGCACCCACGGAGACGCCGGCGGAGCTAACAAAAAGATCGACCCCCGCCTCCACTCCCGCCTGCAACTTCTCACGCACGTCTTGCTCCCGGTCTCCCGCAATCCCTAGCGGGAGCGGCACGCCACCCGCGCTCAGCACCTGTGCTGTCTGAGTATACCTGTTGCTGTTGCGGATCTTGCCCGGTTGCAGCGGCTGGTCGATGGGAATCAACTCGTCGCCGGTCGCCAGCACGGCCACCCGAGGCCGGCGCACGACCGCGACCTCTTCAACCCCCAGCGACGCTAGCAGGCCGATCTCCTGGGGGCGGATCACGTGGCCCGCAGGTAGCACACGACTGCCTGCCTGAACATCCTCCCCCGGCTGGCGGACATAATCGCCCGCTTCCACCGAGCGATACAGCTCGATCAGTTCCGGCAGCGGGCGCTCCGCATCTCGCCACGGCTCATTCGTATCCTCGACGGGTATGACGCTGTCGGCGCCGGGTGGGAGCGGAGCGCCAGTCATAATTCGTGCTGCCTCTCCTGGCTCAAGCTGCAGTGTCGGCGCTACGCCCGCCGGCACATCGCCAGCAACGCGGAGCACCGCCGGTTCGTCGCGCGTCGCGCCGGCCACGTCAGCGGCCCGCACAGCGTAGCCATCCATGCTGCTGTTGGCAAACGGCGGCAGGCTATCGCCGGCTGTGACCGGTTGCGCCAGGACGCGGTCGAGCGCGTCCAGGAGCAAGACATTTTCGGCGGGAAGTACATTCACGCCCTGCAATACCTGCTGCAGGGCTTCCGCGACCGTCAGATATTCAGTTTCGCCCATGACCTGCGTCCAGGGTCCCTACAGCGGTTGGTCGCCGCAGGCAATTGCCAGCCTGCCAAGAAGGTCGTCGAGGGCGCCATGCCAGGCAACGGGATCGCGATCAGCCCACAACTTCTGCGCCTCGGTGCGCTCGCGGAGACCGAGAATGGCGCTACGCGCCAGGTTGGCATCATCCTGGTCCACCGCACCCTCTAGCGCTGGCGCAGCGCGCTGCGCCTCTTCAGGCAGCGTCAGCGACGGATAGCCATGAATAGCAGCCACGAGCTCAGCCGCCGCCAGCGCCTCGATCAACATCTCCTGGTTGAGCATGATGGCTGCATCTGCCTCGGCAACAGCCGCCAGCGTGTCCCGCACCACCTCGTCGTTCTTCTCCTCGGTGACACGCTCCACAAAGTCCAGCGCGTGCTCGCGATCAAAACCCTCCAGTTTCCAGAGATTCATCTATCCTCCATATTCATCTTATTGTTGGACTCACCGCGCCTCTGTTACTGCACCTCCCGACGCCCTCACGACCCCAGGCTTCCATCAAGGTTCAGTTCTTCCGCATGCGCCTGCATCGCCTCGAGCACATTCGCAATGTGCTCCCAGAGCGTCAACTCGCCCTTGAAACAGACGCGGCTGAAATCGGCGGTGGCCTCCTCAACGTGCGCTCGATCCACACCGGCGGCAAAACGGCGGTCCTTCCACTTTTTACGTATTGATTTAAGCTTCACGTCCGCGATATCTTTGCTTGGACGTACGAGCGCCACCGCGATAATTAAGCCGGTAATTTCGTCGCAGGCCAGCAGGCTATAGTCAACTGGCTTTTCACGGGGCACGCCAGTACCCGCCGTATAGTGCGAGAGGATAATGCGAATTGTCTCCTCGTCCACGCCTCGCTCGCGGAGGATAGGCGCGCCCGCCGTCGGATGGCGGTCGAGGTCCGGGTGGATCTCCCAGTCAAAGTCGTGCAGGAGGCCCACGGCCTGCCAGTAATCCGGATTGTGACCAAGCCGACGCGCGTAATGGCGCATTGCAAAGCCTACCGACTGCATGTGGCGGCGCAGCCCCTCGTCCTGGACAAACTCACACACGACATTCCAGGCCCAATCAGGGGTGACGAGAGCGTCGTGTTCGCTCTGAGATGTGCTCATGACCATGCTGCCAGGTCTCCTCCGTGATAGTTCGGCGTAAAAAGAAAGGACCTCAGCTATTATATCCGGCTGAGGTCCGCTCTCCAATTGTGCGCCTGCGTCTGTAGCGCGGCGTCAGGACTGTGCAGGGCGTAAACAGGCAACCTGTCCGTCTAGCGGGCGCCGCAGGTACAGCCCCCTTCCTCGCCTTTTTTACACCCTTCCTCGGCCTTTTTCTTCAGTGCTTCCAGCTCCTCAAGCGGCTCGATCTGTTCGCGCTCTACCTCGCGGCGCTCTCCTTCAACCTCTACGACGACCGCGTCGCGCATGGCGAGGATATCCTTGACGACCGCTTCACCCCACGGTGTGCCGATCCGCTTGCCGCGTTTGGGGAGGCTCTTCCGCGCCTCGACGTACTGCTCGTATTCGTAGATGAGGCAGCAACGCAGGCGCCCGCACATGCCGGTAATCTCCTGCGGGTTAAGAGATATGCCCTGCTCCTTAGCCATACGGATCGAGATAGGGCTGAAGTCGGTGAGGAAGGTGGAACAGCAGCGGGGAATGCCACAGGCGCCGTGCCCGCCGAGGAACTTGGCGACGTCTCGCGGGCCAACCAGTTGCAGCTCAATACGCGCGTCGAACTGTCGGTTCAGGGCACGGCGCAGCTCGTGGAGCTTTAGCTTCTTGTTCTCGGTGGCATAATAGAAGGTCAGCCAGGCGCCGTCGAAGCTGTACTCCGCCTTGACGAACTTTGCGTCGCGGATGCTTAATTCATGCGCCTGCTCGCGACAGGCAATAAGCGCACCCAGCTCCTTCTCCTGCCACACCTGCTGCATTACCAAGTCGCGCGGCGTGGCCTTGCGCCCGATAGTGCGCAGGCGGCGCTTACTGAAGACCTTTTCTTCAGGAATGTGAGCGATCACCTGGCCAAGCTGGTGGCCACGCTTCGTCTCTACAATCACATGATCACCGGGCGCGACATCGGAGTGATGCCCGGTATCGAAGTGGTAGAGCTTGCCTAGCTTCTGAAAACGGATTCCTACGACGTTCGTCATTCTTCCCAATTCTTTATCTTATGTTGTGTGACGGCGTGCGGTTAGTTTAACGGCGCGATCAGGCGAGTGCAAAAATGCTAATGTAAGGTGATTACAGGCAGCAAAAACAGAGAAGGGCAGGCTGTAACCTGCCCTTCTTTGGCAATACAACTCTATGGCAGACGTTCTCGCCCTAGCCGACCATCTTGATGGGGATGAAGTTATCTTTGCTGGTAAGCGTCAGGACGCTGACGCGGGCCGCCACCTCTTCGCTGATTTCGCTCACCGCCTGTGCGGCCGGCGAATCGGGATGGCTGACGACGATGGGGGCGCCGGTGTCACCGCCCTTGCGCACGTTGGCATCCAGCGGGATGGAACCTAACAGCGGTGTGTCGTACTGCGCCGACAGCCGCGCTCCCGCGCCGCTGCCGAAAAAGTCACCGCTCATGTTTTCTACAATGCCGAGGATCGGCACGTCCAGTTTCTCGAACATCTTTAAGCCGCGGAGTGCGTCGGCGGCGGCCACTTCCATCGGCTGGGTGACGATGAGCGCGCCGGTCAAGGGAATCGCCTGCGCCAGAGAAAGCTGGGCATCGCCGGTCCCCGGCGGCAGATCGATAACCAGGTAATCGAGCTCGCCCCAATGAACGTCTGTCAACAGCTGTTTGATAGCGCTGTGGAGCATCGGCCCCCGCCAGACCAGCGGCTGATCCGGTTTCACGAGGAAGCCGGTGGAGATGAATTTCACTCCGTGTGCCTCGGCGGGTACCATTTTCCGCTCCCGTGGCGGAGGCATGCTATCGACCCCCATCATTATCGGAATGTTGGGGCCAAGAATGTCGGCGTCCAGCAGACCCACACGCGCCCCTTTTTGCGCCAAGGCGATCGCCAGATTGACGGCGACGGTTGATTTCCCGACACCGCCCTTACCGCTGGAAACGGCAATAGTATTGCGGAACTGCTGGCCAATCTGCTGGTTGATGCGCTGGTCCTGGGGAACGGAGGCGTCCCAGTTGATCTGCACCTGCTCGACGCCGGGTACCTGGGCCAGCGCCGCCCGCGAGTCGCTCTCCATCTTGCCTTTCAAGGGGCAGGCGGGCGTGGTGAGCATGATAGTGAATGTGACGTTACCTCCGTCAATCTGCAGATCGCGGATCATATTCAGGGAAACAAGATCACGATGAAGCTCAGGCTCAATAACGGTCGAAAGCGCCTCGAGGACCGCTTCCTCGGTGACGCCGTTGCTCTGTTGATTCTTTCGAAACATAGATCACTTCCGTCCTGTACGCGCACGGCGAAGGCGAACCGCGTACCTCACAGTCATCTGGTAAAGCTAATAAAGCAGGCCTTTGTAGTAGAGCTCGCGCTGATGCTCTTCCGGAAGCCCCGCCGGCTCTTCTTCACCTTCCTGGCGCCGCCTGCCTTTGCTCTGCTCCGCCAGCTCACGGGCCGCCGCCTCAGCCGCAGCCTTACGCGGGACAATCTCGCGCCAGTAGCTGATCGGCTTCGACAGGCGCGCCTTGTCGTGGATATGGGCGGTAGTCCTGTCGTAGCTGGCTAACTCGTAGTCGTGGTCCATTTTGATGGCGTCGAAGGGGCAGAACTCGGCGCAGAAACCACAGTTCATGCAGATATCGATGTCGATATAAAACTCTTCCGGCTCGGGCTTCGGTCGCCCGTTTGGCTTCTTGCCGCGCTTAATCCAGATACACTGGGGCGGACAGACCTTGGCGCAGATGCCACAGGAGGTACACCAATCGTGACCCCACTGCTGCCCCGGGGGCGGGTCGTCGGTGACGAGGAAGGGAACGAAGCGAAAGCGCTCCGGCATCGGCAGCTTTTCCTCAGGATAGTTAATCGTCACGGCCCCACGGTTGGTGACAAGGTTCTGGCGCGTCGCCAGCGCCTCTTCATTGCGGTAGCGGCCACCCTCAAGCATCCAGCGAAAATCGTCGACGTATGTCTCCACGAAATGCTTCATCGTGTAGGCCATACCGCGGATAATCCCAAGTCCGAACATAGTTACTCCTGTTGGCTCTCTTACTTGTCGACCTCGCCAAGCACGATATCGATACTTCCGAGGATAGTCACAGAGTCGGCTACCTTATGGCCCTCACACATCTTGCCGAGGGAGGTTAGATTGATGAAGCTGGGAGCGCGAACGTGGTAGCGGTCGGGGTTGGACGCCCGTCGCTGGGCAATCAGGTAAAAGCCGAGCTCGCCCTTACCTGATTCAACGCGACCGTAAGCATCGCCACCGCGGGGAACACGGAGGGCGTACTGCGGTTTGCCCTCGAAGACGGATGCACCCTGTGTCTCTTTCAGATGGGGGAGCACCTGTTTAAGGATACGGATGCTCTGCGCCATCTCCTCCAGGCGCACAAGATAACGATCGTAGACATCGCCGTTGTAGCGGACGGCAATATCGAAGTCCAGGTGCTCGTAGTAAGAGTAGGGCTCAGCGCGGCGCACATCGTAGGGGACGCCGCTGGCACGGAGCATGGGCCCGGACATGCTGTAGGCGATCGCCTCGTCGGCCGTCAGCGTGCCGACGCCGATGCTGCGCCCGCGCACGATCTCGTTGTTCGTAAGGTACTCGTCCATCTCGTCGACGAAGCTCGGTAGCGTGTCGTGAATTAGCTTCTCGAGGAAGGTCATCGTCGGCATGTTGCGGAATTCAGTCGGCAGATCGTAGGCGAGGCCGCCGAAGCGCATGTAGTTGACCATCATCCGCGAGCCGGCTGCTGCTTCAAAGAACTCGACAATCGACTCACGCTCGGTAATGAAGTACAGCGCCGGCGTCTGGAAAGCGCCCATATCGTTGAGCAGGAAGCCCAGGGCCCAGGCGTGGTTGGCGATCCGGTTGAGCTCGGCCATTAAGATCCGGATCCACTCCGCACGCTCTGGCACCTCCACGCCCAGCAGTTGCTCGACCGCCATCACGTAGGCCTGCTCGTTGTTCATCGGCGAGAGATAGTCCAGGCGGTCCGTGAAGGGGATGTTCTGAATAAATGTATTGCGCTCGCCGATCTTTTCGTGATTGCGGTGCAAATAGCCCATCTCGGGGTGCAGCTTGAGAATCGTCTCCCCGTCCAGCGTCATTACCATGCGGAAAACGCCGTGGGTGGAGGGATGCTGCGGCCCCATGTTGACCGTCACCAGCTCCGTTTTCAGGCCGGGCAGCTGTTCACGGCTCACGCTTAGGCCCCGATATATCTCCTGATCGTTCGTTTTGAAATCAAGGCTCTGCGGCTCCCAGCCCGCCGGATACTGCACATTCTTGCCGTACGGTAGCCGCTCCTCAGCGCGAAAGACTTCCCCCCCAGGCCAGCGGCTGCCAAATGGCTTATGCTCTTCTTCAAAGAAAGGCTCTTGCCAATCTTTGCGCAGGGGGAACCCTTCGAAACCATCCCACATATAGATGCGGCGCAGGTTCGGGTGGCCGTCGAAGCGGATACCGAACATGTCATACGCCTCGCGCTCCTGAAAGTCGGCGCCTGGCCACATCGGCGTCAGCGAAGGGATCACCGGCTCATCGCGGTCCACGTGGACGCGCAGCACCAGCGCGCCACCACCGTGGTTAATACTATAGGTGTGATAGACTGCCTCCAATTTACCTTCGTCTATGAGGTCGACGCCGGTAATCAGGGACAGATAGTTGAACGCCAGCTCATCGCGCACGTAAGTGGCCACATCCCGCAGCAGCTCAGGGGGAACACGTAGACCGGAGAAGTCCTCGCGCTCATCTTCCTGCACCTCGGGGAAACGTTCTTTGAGGCGGGCCGTTGCGCCCTCGACGGGATCCTCGTAGACGACCTCGCCCGGCGTTTCGTCACTTTCGAAAATTTCTACAGTCATTACACCCTCTGCCTGTCGGCGCGACTAAGTAAAAAGGTTACCCCTGCTCTTCTTCGGCGAATTCATCCGTCATCGCCGGCACAACACCCGCGGTCTCGCGTATGAGATCAAGCTGACGGAGGTCGACCAGATCGGGGCCGAGTACGGGAATCGGCACCATCTCGCCGGGCGTGTCTTTGCGGTACCAGGGGGCAGTGAGAATCGACTGCTGGTCGATCTTCTCCTGCAGGGCCATCAAGCCGTTGATCAGCGCCTGCGGAGTTGGAGGGCAGCCGGGAACGTAGACGTCGACGGGAATAAATTTGTCGACGCCATCTACCACGTTATATCCCTCTTTGAAAGGCCCGCCGCCGCTGGCGCAGGCGCCCATCGCCATCACGTAGCGCGGCTCCGGCATCTGGTTGTAAAGACGCACAATTTGCGGCACCATCTTCTTGGTCACGGTGCCGGAGACGATCATCAGGTCGGCCTGGCGTGGGGAAGCGCGGAAAACCTCCATCCCGAAGCGGGCCAGGTCATAGCGGCTGGCCGCCGTGCAGATCATCTCGATCGCACAACAGGCGAGGCCAAAGACCATAGGCCACACAGAGTTGCGGCGCCCCCAATTGTAGACTTTGTCGAGGGATGTAATGAAGACGTTGTTCTGCAGCGTATTGGGAACGGGAATATCAGAGCTAAGAGCGTCTGTTGCCATATCCTAAATTGTCTCCTCGTACCATGCTATCTGAATATCGGCAAGAATGCGTTCAGTGACCAATGCGGGATCATCTCGGAAATCGGGCAGCCGTTCGACCAGATCGGCCAGCTCTTCGAGGCCCACCCGTTCGGGCCTGAGGTCAGGATAGGTGACGCTTAAAGCCAGCGCAATCGCGTACGTGCTATCCCAGTAAAGCTCATGTCCGTGATCTTCCATGCCTCAAAGCGGCCTGCTAATTCAGGCAGCGCAATGATACCCTAACTTTCGGAGCCGGTCGAACAATTAATGATGAATTTCACAAATCGGTTATCATCAGTGAGAACAATGCATATTCTGCTGCTCTCCCCCTATCACGCCGGTAGCCATCGCGCCTGGGCGGAAGGTTACCGGCGCCATAGCGCCCATACAGTGGAGCTCCTGACGTTGCCGGGCCGCTTCTGGAAGTGGCGCATGCACGGCGGGGCGGTAACCCTGGCACAGCGCTTTATGCGCCGGAAGAAACCCCTGCCCGACCTGATTCTGGCGACCGACATGCTCGATCTGACGACTTTCCTCGCCCTCACCCGCCGCCGCACCGCGCGCCTCCCGGTGG
>JAWVYW010000144.1:0-9944 GCA_033722535.1 Promineifilaceae bacterium (SeqCode) | reverse complement strand
TGGCGCCAAAAGATTGGCCGACGTTCGTTGCGCTCAGAATAGCCATGACAGCGGATTATAGCGAAGGAGGGGAAGATTGCGTACGCTCTATTACGGTCTTTATAGAAAAACAAAAGAAGCCCCTGATCTTGGATCAGGGGCTTCTTCAATTCCAGGTCTGGCAGATAGCGCGCTAGTTGAGATACTGGCGCAGGTGGCCGGCGAAGTTGGGGTGGCGCAGCTTGCGCAGCGCCTCCTTCTCGAGCTGGCGGATACGCTCGCGCGAGAGGCCAAACATTTCCCCGACTTCCTTCAGCGTGCGCGATTCGCCATCCTGAAGTCCATAGCGCAGACGCAGGATGCGCGCTTCACGCGGCGTCAGCTGGTCGAGCAGATCGCCGATCTCTTCCGTCAACATCGTCTGGGCGACCATCTCGACCGGTGGTGGCGCCTCCGAGTCTTCGATGAAGTCGCCTAGCTCGGCATCAGACTCATCGCCAACCGGCCGCTCCAGGTGTACCGGCTGACGGCTGGTGCGGAGCATCCAGCGTACGCGCTCGGCAGGCAGATCCATCTCTTCGGCGATCTCCTCCGCCGTCGGCTGGCGCCCCTGTTGCTGCTCCAACTCCTGCGCGATCTGGTAAAGCTTGCTAATGCGTCCGCCAAGGTGGGCCGGAATACGGATCGTGCGCCCGTGGTTTGCCAGCGCGCGGGTTACCGCCTGGCGGATCCACCAGGTGGCATAGGTGCTGAAACGGTTACCACGACGGTAATCATACTTCTCGACCGCCTTCATCAGACCGACATTTCCTTCCTGGATCAGGTCCAGGAACTGGAGGCCCCGTCCGCGATACTTTTTGGCGATACTCACAACGAGTCGCGTATTGGCGCGAATCAGATGGGCGCGCGCCGCTTCGCCGCGCTCCCGAATTAGCTCTAACTCGTCCCGCTCATCCAGCGTCAATTCCTCGGCTTCGGCGAGCTTCTCGACCGCTTCCTGCCCCGCCTCGATCTCCTTCGCCAGTTGTACTTCCTCTTCGGCGGTCAGCAGATCCTGCTGGCCCATCTCCCTGAAGTAAAGACCAACGGAGTCGTCAATTGGGACGTTGCTGAGGTCAAACAGGGGCGCCTTATGCGGCTCATCCTCGTCTTCGTAGACGTCCTCTTCCTCGTCCTCTTCCTTTATATCGTCTTCGCTCTCGTAGATGGTGATGCCCACCGCCTGCGCCTCTTCCATAACTGTATCTAGAAGAGCCACATTGTTCTCTACTTCGGGGAGTGCTTCTAAGATCTGGTCATAGGTGATGTAGCCTTTCTCCGCCGCCTCGCTTAGAAGAGCATTTACGACATCCATTTCATCATACGTCGTGCTATTCGTATCGCTCATATATCCGTTGCTCTCTGCCTCCTCTGATCGGTTTTAAGAGATGAAAAGGGCCTTTCAGCCTCTATCTTAAATAAAAGTCTTACATAAAAGTGCAGTCTAGCATAGTTCGCGACTGAAAGTCAACCGCCCCCCAGTGGGCGAACTTGCAATCATAAACCTAACACTACCACGGCGCTATAAAAATCGAATTAGATACCGAACGACTGCGCTGCTTTCGCGCCGGCGCTCAGGACGACCTCATCTACACCAGGTAGGTGCGTCGCAAGCAACGCCTGGGCACGCGTGGTGTCCAGCGTACAGTCCAGGGGCCACCTGTTCGGGTCGCAGGGGCCAAAAGTAGGATCCGCAGCCGGCTCGACGCGCCACCAGTCCAACATACGCAGCGCAAAATCGGCGCGGCTCAGGCGCTGAGCGCCGGCAACGTGAAGGCGACCCGCAAACTCCAGCTCCACCAGTTCCAGCAGGGCGCGGCTGAGGGCGCCAGCTTCGATCGGGTTGCGCATCTGGTCCGTAAAGAGGGTGACCGGCTCACCTGCCTGCAGGGCGTTTACCACCCACTCGGTGCCGCGATCGACTAACTGCAGGCTGTAGATGAGGGAGGTACGTACGATTACGTGATTCGCATAGCTGCCGACGATCTTTTCCGCATCGTGCTTCGCATGCCCGTACGCGTGAATCGGCGCCGGTGGGTCTTCTTCACGGTAGGGCGCGTGCTGGCCGTCGAAGATGACGTCGGTGGAGATGTGAACGAGGCGCGCCTCCTGCTCGGCGGCGGCGGCGGTGATATTCTCGGCCCCCCTTCGGATCGTCGCCGCCATATCGTCGCCCCTGTTGGAGCCGGCGGTGTGGATGATGGCGTCGGGCCGGAAGCGCCGCACCAGCGCATAGACGGCAGCTTCGTCGCGCACGTCCAGCCGCTCTCCCTGGGGCAGGCCCAGCGGATCGCGCGTATAGTAGGTGTAAATCAGCTCTTCCCATCCCTGCCGCTCTGCCTGCTCGAGCGCCCGGGGAACCAAGTGCTGGCCCAGGTAGCTACTACCGCCGGTAATTAGCAGGCGCCTGCTCACTCTGTTTCATCCTCCACCCGTATCAGGGCCATATCAGCGGCGGCCTGGGCCGCGGCCTGTTTGCTGCGCCCACTGCCGACACCCCAGACTTCGTCATCTAGCAGCACCTGTACGGTGAAAGATTTGGCGTGGTCGGGCCCTTCCGCCCCCACAACCTCGTAATGGGGGGTGATGTTATAGGCGCCCTGCGCCCAGACCTGAAATTGGCTCCGCGCATCCTGATGCAGCGAGCGCGCCATGATACGTTCCAGCGCCGGCTCTACCAGCGGTTCGAGCAGCTGTTGTACCGCGGCCAGACCCCGGTCGAGGTAGACGGCGCCGACGACGGCTTCAAAGGCAGCACAAAGGGTGGGGGGGCGCTGGCGCCCGCCGGTCTCCTCCTCGCCCAACCCCAGCCGCAGGCAGACGCCGATTTCCAGCTGGCGCGCGAATTCGGCGAGTGTTTTGGTGCGTACCAGCGCCGCCCGCAGCGCCGTCAACCCACCTTCGTCCATCTCCGGAAAACGGCGGTAGAGGTAGTCGCCGACGACAAAGTCGAGGATGGCGTCGCCCAGAAACTCCAGCCGCTCGTTATCCTCGACCGTTGCGCCCGGATTTTCGTTAACGTAGGAGCGGTGGGTCAGAGCACGCTGTAAGAGCGCTTCGTCCTCCAGCCGAACGCCGAGCCGCGCCTGCAGTTGTTGCAATTGATCCATGTGGGAGAGGCGCTACGCTTCCTTACCCGGCGACGCCTCGTCCGGCGAGGCGTCGTACTGCTTGAAGATAAGCACGCCGTTGTGACCGCCAAAGCCAAACGCGTTGTTCATCGCTGCGCGTACGGTAGCCGGCCGCGCTTGGTTCGGCACGTAGTCGAGATCGCAATCCGGATCGGGATTCTCATAGTTGATCGTCGGCGGCAGCATCTGGTCGCGCATCGCCAGCAGGCAGAAGATGCTCTCGATTGCTCCTGTTGCGCCCATAATGTGGCCGGTCATCGACTTGGTGGAGCTAACGGGGATCTGATAGGCGGCGTCGCCGAGGGCGCTCTTAAGAGCCATCGTCTCAAATTTATCGTTGAGTTCGGTGGCGGTACCATGGGCGCTGACATAGTCAATCTCTTCCGGTTCCATGGCGGCATCGGCCAGCGCAAGACGCATGGCGCGGGCCGCGCCCTCGCCGCCCTCGGCCGGCGCGGTGATGTGGTGGGCGTCCGTCGTCTGCCCATAGCCGACGACCTCGCCGAGGATCGGCACTCCGCGGGCGCGGGCATGCTCCAGGCTCTCCAGCACCAGCACCGCCGCGCCCTCTCCGACGATCAGGCCGTCACGCTCCCGGTCGAAGGGTCGAGGAGTACCGTTATCGCGGGTAGAGGTTGCACGCGCCTGCTCGAAACCGCCCACGGCAACCGCCGTAATGATCGCCTCGGAGCCGCCGGTCAGGGCAGCGTCGAGCTCGCCCCGGCGAATGGCGCGAAAAGCGTGACCGATGGCGTCGCAGCCGGCGGCGCAGGCGGTAGTGATGGTGGTGCTTGGCCCATGGATGCCGTAGTCGATGGCCAGCATGCCGGCAGCGCCGTTGGGCATAATCATCGTAATCCCATAGGGACTCATGCGGCGCACGCCTCTATCCTGACGCACATTTTCCTGCTCTACCAGCGTCTGGATTCCGCCGATGCCGGTGCCCATGACAATGCCGACACGGGTGCGGTTTTCATCCGCTATCTCCAGACCGGCCTGCTTGATCGCTTCGTTAGCGGCGACGGTGGCAAACTGTTGGAATCGATCTCGCCGCCGCGCTTCGCGCCGGCCCAGATAGTGTTCAGGGTCAAACTCTTTCACCTCACACAGGCCGCCGGACGTATGCTCCTGCGGATCGAGCTGCGTCATGGGACCGAGGCCAGAACGGCCGGCAAGAATGGCCGCCCAGGTATCGGGGACATTATGTCCCAGCGGAGTGACCATTCCCATACCGGTAATGACGACGCGGTGGCCGTTCCTTTCGGGCGCTTGATCTTCCATAAAAATCCTCCTGATTGTGGAGAGCGTTTATTCGCCGTCGCGCTCTCTGTTCGGCGTGCTGCGCACGTCGAGTACGATGATGACGATGAAGGTCAACAGCAAGAAAATGCCGATAATGAGCAGCGTCCATCCCCACCAGGGAAGGCCCAGCGCCTCACCCCGAAATTGGAGCGGCGCCAGGGTCAGCAGTGTGAGTGCTATGGCGTTCGTGATCATTCGTTTCCTTCCTTACTCTCTTATTCTAAAGAACACAGTCCTTGTGCTGGCGTTACGCCCAATCTACCCTGATCTCCTTTCTCGTGGCCTGACCGTTCGCCATCAGGCGCGGTCAGAGCGATCTGGATGATATGCACCCTCTATCCAGACGCTGTGGTCGCTACCCACTTCTTTCTTCCAGACCGGGACGATCTCTTTCAGGCGGTCAATGCCGTAGCGGGCGGCCTCAAACGCGCCCTGGTCGCGATGGCCGGCGGCGCAGGCCACAAAGGTGGTTGTTTCGCCCACTGCCAGCCGCCCGATGCGCTGCACGATAGCCACGCCACGGACGTCAGGCCAGCGTTCCCAGATTTCACGGGCGATCTGGGCCATCTTCTGGCGAGCCATCGCTTCGTACGCCTCGTACTCCAGGTGGATCGTCTCCGGCGGCAGCCCCTCCCGTTCCGTCGCCCCGCGCACGCTGCCGCGGAAAAAGACGACGGCACCCACTTCCGGCGTCGTCAGCCGGCGAGTGATCTGCTCCACGTCTGGGGGTTCGGCGGTCAGGGCGAAATGAACCGGATGGGGGGACCGTTCCTGATCGTCATCGCTGCCACCGCTGACCGGTGGAAAGAGGGCTACTTCGTCTCCCTGCTCTATCGCCGTCTCCGGGAAGGCGAAGTCACGGTTCACCGCCACCAGCACGCTGTCCAACGCCGGTGCCAGTTCCGGGTGTCCCTCCCGGAGGGCCTCGAGGAGGGCGGCGACCGTCGCCGGCTCCTGGAGGGTAACAGTAACCTGTTCCCGCCCGGCGCGGTCCTTCAGCGAGGCAAAGAGGCGGATCTGCAGCTCCAACTGAATCTACTCCTCTTCGGCGTAAAATGGACCGCTGCGCCCACCCTCTTTGCGCACGAGGCGAATGTCGCCGATGCGCATCGTGCGGTCGACCGCTTTTGCCATATCGTAGATCGTCAGCGCGGTGACGCTGACCGCCGTCAGCGCCTCCATCTCGACCCCCGTACGGCCGCTGACACGAACGGTTGCTTCGATGTGGACTTTATTCGCCTCTGGCTCCGGCGTGCAAACGACGTCGATCTTGTTCAAAGGTAGGGGGTGACAGAGGGGGATCAGCTCGCTTGTGCGCTTGGCAGCCATTACGCCCGCCAGTTCCGCGACGGTGATGACGTCCCCCTTTTTGAGATTCTCCTCTATAATTAGTTGTAGCGTCTCCGGCTGCATGTGCACAGCGCCCCGGGCGACCGCAATGCGCTCGGTGATCGGCTTGTCTCCCACGTCCACCATGGTGGCCCGGCCGGAGGCATCAAGATGGGTTAGCTTCTGACTCATGACCGTCCATTATAAAGAGAAAGGGCGAATGTGGCACATTCGCGAGCGAACCAGAGGCGAGATGAAGGGTGACCGCGATCAAAGAGCGATACGACAAAATCTATCTTTCTCCCCACCTTGACGACGTCGTCCTCTCCTGTGGCGGGCAGATCTTTCTGCACACGGCAGGCGGAGAGGATGTGCTGGTAGTCACGCTGGCAGCCGGCGAACCGCAGTCCGAGGTTCGCTCCGTCTTTGCAGAGTTCCTGCACCACAATTGGGGTTTGGACGCCGAGGAGGTGATCCGGGTGCGGCGCGAGGAGGATGCGGCCGCCCTGCAGTCGCTAGGTGCTGACCTGCTCCACTGGTCGTTGCCCGATTGCATCTATCGCGTCCACCCAGAGAGCGGTGAGCCGCTCTACGCATCGGAGGAGGCCATCTTTGGCGCGATCGATCCTGCCGAAAGCGATCTGCGCGACGCGCTGGCAGAGCAGATGAAGGCTCTACCGCCGGCCGACCAGATCATCGTCCCCCTCGGTGCCGGGCACCACGTCGACCACCAGCTCACACGCGCCGCCGCCGAACGCGCCTTCGACAACCTGCTCTACTATGAAGATTATCCATACGTGCAGCGGGATGCCGGAGCGGTAGCGCAGCTTACTACCCCCTCGGCCGCCTGGCAGCCGGTGCACATTAGCCTGCCGGAGGAAGCGGTGGCAGCGCGGCTCCAGGCGGTTTTGCGCTACGACTCGCAAATCAAGATGCTCTTCAACAGCCGCGAGGCGCTGGCGCGCCTGCTGCAGGCGTACATGACGCAGATAGGTGGCGAGAGACTCTGGCGCCGTGTTTCGACCCAGATAGATAAAGAGGAGTCGGCGCTGGGATGACTGTACGGGTGCCGAAAAAGATTCCCTCTTGTAAAGAGAGGGACTATCACTTTATAATGATTGCCAGATATGGGTGGACTGACGACCAGACAGCTTACGAGAAAGCAGGCTCGCAATCGGTCACCGCAGGCCGGTCTCCTTCAGGCTGGCGAGATGCTGCAGGGGCGGTACCGGATAGTCGGTACGCTGGGTATGGGGGGCTTCAGCTCCGTCTATCAGGCGCGCGATATGCGTTTCTCCAACGTCACCAAGTTGTGTGCCGTGAAAGAGATGATTCACGTGGCGCCCAACGATGCAGTACGCGTACTGGCGACACAGAGCTTCGAACGTGAGGCGAATATCCTTGCGACGCTCGATCATCCCGCCATTGTCGGCGTCTATGACTACTTTACCGAAGAAAATCGCAGCTACCTAGTCCTGGAGTTTATTCGCGGCAAAGATCTGGAGTCGCTCCTTTCAGAGCAGGTCGATTTTTTTCCTGAGAGACAGGTTCTCGACTGGGCTTTCCAGGTCTGCGACGTCCTGGCCTATCTCCACGCTCACCGACCGGAGCCGATTGTCTTTCGCGACATGAAGCCCTCCAACGTGATGCTCGATCCGCACGGACGTATCCGGCTGATCGATTTCGGTATCGCTAAAGTCTTCCAGTCGGAGGGTAAGAACACAACTATCGGCACAGAAGGATACGCGCCCCCCGAGCAGTACCGGGGAGAAGCCAGCCCTGCCGGTGACGTCTACGGACTGGGCGCTACCCTCCACCATCTCCTCACCCGCCAGGATCCGCGCCTGGAGCCGCCGTTCTCGTTTCACGAACGTCCGATCCGGGCCGCCAATCCCGACGTCTCGCCCGCACTTGCAGAAGTCGTCATGCGCTGTGTCAACTACAGCGTCGGCGAGCGATACCAGAGCGCAGGCGAGTTGAAGGAAGCGCTGCTCGAAGTAGCGCAGCAAACTGGTTTTAGCAACGCCTCTGTAGGCACGTTGGAGCAGAGCCGGCTCTCTCCGCGGCACGGACAGCAGGTGCCGGAAGAGACTGAGCGTACCGCGGACCCGCAGGCCGGAGCGCGCGCGCAGTCGGGGCGAGAGAGCATGCACGCCGGATCAGAACGTGGCGCACCGGCACAGTCGGCCTCTTCGGACGAGGTGTCCCCGCTGTGGAGCTTCAAGTGTGAAGATGAAATCCGGTCGCGCCCGGCGGTTGACAGCGGTATGGTCTACGTGGGCGCTTACGATAACAATCTTTACGCGCTCGATCGCCAGAGCGGCGCCTTTCGCTGGAAGTATGCCGCTGCCGACGGCATCGCTTCTTCTCCCACCATTTACGAGGGCGTCCTCTTTACCGGCTCCGTCGACAACCATCTGTATGCCATCAATAGCGCTACCGGGCGCCTAAGCTGGCGCTTCCTCACCGGCGGCCCGATTTACTCTTCTCCCGCGGCCCACTTCGATCATATCTTTTTCGGCTCCGATGACAATCATCTCTATGTCGTGAACGTGTACTCTGGCCGCGCCGCCTGGAAAAGTGACGCTGCATCTCCGGTGCGCAGCTCACCCCTTGTCACGGATGATCACGTCTATTTTGGAACCGAGGCAGGTTACGTCTACTGTCTAAATCTTTCGGGCGAGCAGAAGTGGCAATTTCAGGCGCGGCGTGCCGTCACCTCGACGCCGGCGGTCGCCGACGACCTCGTCTTCTTCGGCTCTGTCGACAGCACCATCTACGCCGTTGATGCCGGATCCGGGTGGGCTATATGGCGTTTCCGCACGCGACGGCCCACCATCTCGTCGCCCGTCATCCACGATGGCATCCTTTACATAGGCTCAGCCGATCATACTCTGTACGCTATCGACATCAGTTCCGGGCGGCAGATATGGAGCTACGAGTCGGGAGGGCAAATCGCCTCCTCTCCTGCTGTCTGGCACGATACTGTCTGTTTTGGTTCGACCGACGGCGCCGTTTATGCCCTGGACACGAAGCGCGGCAAGTTACAATGGCGTTTTCAGACACAGGCGATGGTTATTTCATCGCCTGTGATCAAGGATGGCGTCGTCTATATTGGCTCTGCGGACCATCGGCTCTATGCGCTGCCGGTGTAGGTCTCAGACGGGCGCTTACGGAGCATAGTTGTGCGTAGATTGTGGCAGAGACTCCTATCCTGGTCTGTGGAAAAAGAGGGCACTGTTAAAAAACCGCGTGCTTTGCAGGAAGGCTTTGCCAGCGAGCGCACTGCCAGCCGGGAAGCGGCTTCCAGCGCGGAGCAGGACGAAAAAGAACGTAGCGGTGAGGCGCGCCGCTCCGCGGGCGCCACGGGCGGTGACACAGCCACAGCGAAGGGGCGGGCAGAAACAAAGGAGCAGGCGGAGGTGGAAGACGATGCCGAGGGTGGGCAGAAGAGCGAACGAGCAGTAACCAAAGCGCAATCGAAGATGGCTCGCTCGGACGCCGCACAGACTGACGGAGGAGAGTCTTTCATGCTGGTCGCCCGACGGAGTCACGTCGGGCGCGTACGCCAGCGCAACGAAGATGCCTGCTTCACCTTTGTTTCCCAGAGCGCCGGGTACGAAGCGCTGCCTCTCTTTGGCCTCTTTATCGTCGCCGACGGGATGGGTGGCCACCTTGACGGACATCGCGCCAGTCAGATCGTCTCACGCACGGTGGCTGAATATGCGCTGCGAACATTATACCAGCCGTTGCTCGAAAACGGAGGTGCTACGCTTCGCTACTCATTCCAGGAAATAATGGAAGAGGCGGTCCTCAAGGCAAACAAGGCGCTCTACATTCCGGAGCCGCAGAAAGCAATGGGGAGCACGCTCACGGCGGCACTCGTGCTGGGGAGCCGGCTGTTTCTGGCCCACGTCGGCGATAGCCGCGCCTACCTCCTTCAAGATGATGCGCTGATGGCGATTACGACTGATCATTCCGTCGTGCGTGCGCTACAGGATTCGGGGCAGCTGACAGATGAGGAGGTCGCCCATTATTCCAACCGTAGCCTGCTCTATCGGGCGCTAGTCGGCGATGAGTTAGAAGGCGTAGACACTTACACGCGGACCCTTCCCGCGCGCGGGCTGTTGATGCTGTGCAGTGACGGCCTCTGGGATCTGCTCG
>JAWVYW010000143.1:0-9956 GCA_033722535.1 Promineifilaceae bacterium (SeqCode) | reverse complement strand
GTTGTGACCGTCACCTCCCCGGCATCGTCCTGAAGCGCACTGAAGTCCAGCAGCGCCAGCTCCTCCTTCTGCTCGCGCAGGCGCGCCAGCGTGCGCTCCAGGTAGCGCCAGATGCTGTCGATCGGCGCCGTCGAGGTGGGGGCATCCACAATCAGCGCCAGCACAAGCTGTTCGTCAAGCGGGCGACAAAAAATCTCGCGCTCGCCGGTGCGGTAGTAGTGGAGGAGGGAAAGATTCTCCCGTTGCGATAAGCTCTCTGTTTCGGAAGCCGCTGGCTGCTTGAGGGCCAGCGCGATCCCATCGGCGGCGGCGATGCTGCTCAAGAGCAGCGTACCCAGCAGCGACCTGTCGCTCGGCGCCGGGTCGCCGGTGTCCACCAGCAGGTTGCCGTTGCGGTCGATGATCATTGCCTCCATCTCGGGAGCGGCCCTGCCGGCGTCGCCCGCTCGCGATAGATCAGGCAGGGACACCTGCGGCTTCGAGTCGTCCGCTTCGGCGTCTGCGGCAGGCACGTTGCGGCTGGACCGTCCGGCACGCTGCGTCTGAGCAGGTCCGGCGATAGCGCCGTCAGCCTCCGGCAGGTGCGCCTCCGGCGGCGTCGCCGTCGACTCTGGGCTCTCCAGCACCTGGCGCGCCGCCGCGATCATCTGCGGCAGGTCGAAGGGCTTGTCGAGGAAGGCATCGGCGTAGTAGCGCGCCCGCTCCTCTACGTCGTCGCTGCCGTAGGCGGTCATCACGATGCACCGCGTCTCCGGATAAAGCTGCTTCAGGCGCACGAGCAGCGTGAGGCCCGAGACATCCGGCAGGCGGAGGTCGCTGATGACGAGGTCAAAGCGCTGCGCGAGGATTGTCGAGGCGGCGTCGTTGCCGTCGTGACTGAGGGCGACCTCCGCCCCCGGAAAGGCCTGCCGTAGCGCCACCGCCAGGGTGCGCGCCAGGTTTTTCTCGTCTTCGATAACCAGAATCTGCGGTGCGTTCATCGTGTCCTCTTCGGATAGTGCTCGTTATTGTCGACGGACGGTCGCTGTGCCGCCCGCCATCGCCACTATTACAGTAACAAAAGGAAGGTTAGTGCGGGTTAGGGTTTCGTTGGGAATTATTGGCATCGCTCTGTAGAATGAAAGCACATTCGGGCAGAGGTAGATCGGAGGCCTTATGATCCGCGCCATTGTGATTGCAGTTGTGATTGTCGTCGTGGTGGGCGTTGGGGCGACCATCGTTTTGTTGTCAGGGGACGACGCCGCGGTGGAGAGCACGATCTGCAGGCCGGAGGAGGCGGCGGTGGAGGGGGCGATCGGCTGCGCCAGCCGGGTGGAGGCGCAGGTGGAGCATGGCCCCGGAGAGGCAGATCTGGTGGCGCTCGCCGCCGACGAGCGGGTAACGCTGCTTCCTCAGGACCTGATCCAGGTGAGCGAGGGCGGCGAGGCGCTGCTCGACCTGGTGGCCCTGCAGTTGCGCCTCTTCAACGACAGCGCGCTCGAAGTACAGCCGGTGGCAGAGGGGCCTGTCTTGCGCTACTTTTTCTTTCTTCTGCAGGGGGGCGTCCTGGGCGAACTGGATCCCGACGGCGACCGTCAGGCGCTGTTGGAGACGCCAGGCGGCGAAACGATCACCGTCCTCGGCACCACCTTCTGGGTCGTCTACGCCGACGGCGAGACGATGGTCGGCAACTACAATGGAGAGGTCGTCATCGACCCCGGCGCGGGTGCAGATGTCGATCTGACCCCGGGCCATTACTGGCGCAGCGGCAGCAACCGGCAGCGGATCCTGCCCTGGTCTCCCGCCGAGTTCCGGCAGCGGATCCGGCAAGGGGGGCCGGTGGAGATTCGCGAGGGCATACTCGCCTACGAGGCCGCGCTGGCAGCCGAAGAAGGTGACGAGCCGCAGGAAGAGGAGGAGCGCCTGGAGCCGGGCGCCGTTAGCGGCATCGTCTGGCACGACCTCTGCACCGTGGCCTACGATGTGGAGGGGCACATTCTGGCTGCCTCCGACGGCTGTGTGGAGGACGACGGCTTCGCCCGCGCTGACGGGCACCTGGACGACGACGAGCCAGGGCTGGAAGGGGTTGACGTCTGGCTGTTAGGCGCGCCGTGCCGCGAGGCGCTCGCGCAAGAGGAGAATGAGCCGGTGGCGGTGACGGAAACGGATGCGCGCGGCCAGTACTCGTTGGACCCGGTGCCGCCGGGACGTTACTGTATCGTCATTCCCGAGCCTCCGACCATTGCGGGCCAACGATGGGAAGGGGAGTGGACCACGGAAAATTGGGGCGCGGGCCTGGAGTCGGTGGCGATCCTCCCCGACGAGCGGTTGGAGGGCGTCGACTTTGGTTGGGATCCATACAGTCTACCCGATCCGGCAACGCTGTCCCCGCCCATCTTCCTCCAGAGCGGCGAAGTTGTTAGCGCCACCATTCGCGAGGAGGAGACGCATGGCTACTACTTCTATGGCGTCGGCGGAGAGAGCGTGCGTCTGCGTCTGGTCAGGCTCCCGCGGCAGATCGTGGAGCGCGTTCCGGACCTTCTTCTGGCGCAGCCCGAGCTCGACCTCACGGAGGATTTCAACCGCGACGACCTCTTTTTAGGAGACGATCTAGTAGACAGCCGCCTCCTGATCGAAGAGTTCGCGCTGCCCGAGGCGGACACGGCGATCGCCCCCATCGTGCCCCCGGAGCTCACGCTGCAGGCGCTGCAACAGCTTCCGGCGGTCATCACGCTGCAGGACGAGGCCGGCGAGGATATCGCGTCGGCGCCGCTTCAGGAGGGGCAGGCGTTGCTCGAGGGACGCCTGCCGGAAGATGGGCGCTATACCCTCGACGTCTCCGGGCTCAGCGGGCGCTACGCCCTGACGCTGCAGCCGCTGGCACCCGGACGGGCTGAGACGCAGGTTAGCTGGCAACGCTCGTCGGAGTGGGACCTCGCATTGGACCGGCCCGCCGCTTACGAGGCGTTCGACTTCACCGTGGTCGAGCGGCTGGACCTCGTCGTGTTTGTGCTGCCCGCGCAAGGTTTGCAGCCGATGCTCGAGCTGTTTAATGAAGATGGGAAGCTGGTCGGGGTAGGGGAGTGGGATGGAGAGTTGGCGCGGCTGCTGCTCGCCGACGCCGAGCAAGGAACCTACCGTCTGCTCATCTCGGCCCAGGATGGGCGGCAGACTGGCTGGTTGGAGCTCGGCGTCGGCGCGCGCGCTATCGTAGAGTAGGGAGGTTTACTCGCCTTCCCCCTCGCTCTCTTCTGATTGCTGCTGGCCCTGGCGGCGCAGCGTGATCCGGTTCTGCACGTCGTGGATGCCCATCACCGTCTGGGCGGTGTTTTCGGCCATCCGCTTCGCACGGCGCGCGTCGACCTCGCCGCGGAGGGTGACGACGCCATCCTCGACTTCGACCGCGATGTTGCTGGCGTCGAGGTTGCCGTGCTGGGTCAGCCGCTCGCAGACGTCTTCTTCGATGCGCTGGTCGGAGCGGGCGTAGCCGCTGGGCCCGCGGCCGGTGTAGGGGCCTTCCTCCCACCATTGGGCGCGTTCGGTACGCCAGCCGGCGCCGGTGCGGGTGGCGGCGTCCTCCCATCGCTCTTCGCCGACGTCATGCTCTAGAGGCCCGCGCTCCCAGCCACGCTGGTACTGGCCGCGCTCATACTGGCCTTCTCCGTACTGGCCCTGCGCCCGGCGCGCGCCGCCCGGCTCGCTGCGGTAGGGATAGTTGGGGTTGTAGGAGCGCCCGGGGCTTGCCTGCGGGCTGGCAGGTTCGCTGTGATAGGGGAAGTTGCGGGCGTAGGCGCGTCTCTGCTCCGTGCCATATTCGCCGTACTCACCGCGTTCATAGTCGCTCTGGAAATCGCGGGGGGCTGGCCAGGAACTGCGCTCGGCGCCCTCTGGGCCCTCCGTCGGGCCGCGCCCGCGCCAGCCGCGCTGCTCGGTCGCCCGCGCCCGGCGCTCGCGATAGCGCCAGCCCGGCTCGGCCGGTTCCCAGCCATAGTCGATGGTGCCCGGCTCGCCGCGCATGTAGCGCCGGCGGTAGCGGTTGCCGTAGCTGTAGTCGTAATCATACTCGCGCCCCGGCGTGACGTCGTACTCCCGGGGGTGCTGGAAGCGGCGGCGCATGCGCTCGCCGGTGTACCCTTCGCTCATCCGCCCCTGGGTGTAATCATACTCGCCCCACTGCTCCGCACCCTGGCCCTCGCTCATGTAGCCACGATTCCGCCCATAGCGCCCCCGCGCTCCGCGCTGCCCGATGTCATACTCACGTCGGTCTTCGCCATAATCATAGTCACGGTCGCTCATGGATTTACCTCCTGAAACTTACGGTGAAAGATGCTCGTGGTCAGTTGGATTGTCTGGCGCTGCCTGGCGGCAGGCCGCTCATGATAATTGTAGGGGATGGAAGGAGGCTCCCGCATGTATCGCGGGTACTAATCACAGGGGTACAGGGGTACTGTCATCTGTCGGGCACGTTCTACCTTGTAGAAGCGCGCTACCAGAAGCTACCGCGCTACGCCGACAAAGGTCGCCCCCGCCGGTAGCTCCAGCCGCTGTACGGAGCCGTCCACCCCCACAATCCCTATTCCCCACACCCCGTCCCCCTCGACGAGGTTCACAACTGCGTGCTCGTCGTCGAGAAAGGCGAGCGGCGGCAGCAGGCGCGGCTGTGACGCCAGCGGCTCTGGGTCGGCGGTTGGGGGGGCGACGCGCAGGAGGGTGCCCATCTCCGGCAGCGGCGGGCCCGCGTCTACGTCGGCGAGCACGGCAGTGTAGTAAAAGAGCTCGCCGCTGCGGTTGAACGTGGGCGCGCCGATGTAGTCGGCGTCCGTTCCCAGAGCGTTTATATCCTGCCCGCCGCCGGTGGTGATCATCACCGCCCGGTCCTCCTCGTTTACGTAGGCCAGTCGCGTCACTTCGGCGCCCTCAGCGTAAAAGTCGCCCAGGCACATGAAGAGCGTGCGGATGGTGCAGTCGAAAATGAGCGCCGGCTCCGGCGCCCGCTCCGTCAGGTCCAGCGTGTAGAGGTTGTCATAGCGCCCGGCGAAGGCGACCCAGGAGCCGCCGACGCCCAGCGGCTGGCGCGTGAAGAAGAGAGCACTGCCGTCGGCGGAGAAGCGGATCGGGGCCAGCGCACTCTGCACCACGTCCACGTCGCGCGCGGACGCGTCTTCCTCCGGCGCGCTCGCGGAAGGTGTGCCCTCCTCCGGCACGACGCCGGCCCCCACCGGCGCCACCGCCATGGCGACAATCGCGCCGCTGCCGACGTCGGCGACCCATAGACGGTTGACCACGCCATCCTGGCTCCGGGATGGATCGGAGACGCCCCACGCGACGCGCTCTCCGTCGTCGCTGACGGCGAAGCCACTGATGAAAGCGCCTTCCGCGGTCTCGACGGCGGTGAACGAGAGGGGCGTCCGCACGCCATCCGGCCCGACGCGCACGATGACGTCGACATCCGGCTCTGACGCGCCGGGATCGATGAAGAAGAGGCTGCCCCCCGCCAGCGCCACCCGGCCGGGCAGCAGGTCGCCCACCGGCAGCACGCAGCTCGCACCGCCGAAGGGATCCAGCAATTGCACATCGCCGGCCGGAGTCTGTCCTGCGTCGCCGGCGGCGACAAAAAGCATCAGCGCCGGGCGCGGGAGCTCGGGGCAGAAAGCGGCGGCTCTGCCGCGCGCTTCGCCGGTGGGGGTGGAGAGCGGTGGCGGCGTCGGCTCCGCCGTTGCCGTCGGCGCCGGCTGTGCAGGGGCTGCCGTGGCGCCTGGCTCCTCGTCCAGCGGTGCGGGACGGCAGCCGGCAATGGCGAAGAGCGCAAGGAGAAGGAGAAGGCAGGGCAGCGTGTGCTTCATCTCTCCTCCACGAGACGCTGCATGTGGCGGTCGACCGCGCCACGCATCAGCCGGGAGATGAGCCACAGCGCGGGCAGCATGAGCGGTGAGTGCGGGATCATCTCAAAGCGCCGGCTGACGAGGGTGCCGCCGTCCGGCGCGCCGCACTCCTCAAAGCGCCAGTGCTCGACGAAGTGTGATGCGATGCGGCTCAGCGGCGCCTGAAACTCCCCTAGGCGGATCACGATCCGCTCTCCCGGCGCCCACTCCTCTATCGCCTCCACGTGGTTGCTGCCGTCGGCGTTGTAGACGCGGATGCGCGAGCCCGCCATCTCCGGCGTGCGCGTCTCATACTCCGCCCGCTCGATGCCCGGCAGCGGGCCATAGCCGTCGAACGTAGACCAGCTGTCGGTGTCGGCGATGCGGGCGGCGATCGCCGCAGGCGTCTGCGGCACAATGCGGCTGACCTCGAAAGTGACTGTTCTCATGCCTTCACCCCGGCGCAAAGGCGACTATGGCGAGCGGCGCCTGTCATACCGCCTGCCGAATTCCTTCTGGCGACTGCACCCGCGCACGGCACGCCCCTGCAGCCGAGCCGGTGGTCAATCTATTCCTACCGTATATCATTGGCGGCAGCGTGGCAACAGGCAAGGGCCGCTCGCTGCCACCCTCCGGCAGCCTCGCGGCAGGCCGCGCGACTGGCGTTTGCACGCCAGGCCTCCCGGAGACTTTCGCTGAACGAACGAGAGGAAGCATGCTCAGACGCTTACGTTTCCGCTTCATGTACTGGCTGAGGCGCACGCCGTGGGACAGCGGCGAGACGCCGCCGGAAGTGCTAGAGGCGCTGAATGAAATGGCGCCGGGGCGCATGCTCGACCTGGGCTGCGGGACCGGCACCAACGTCATCGCCCTCGCCCGGCGCGGCTGGCAGGCGACGGGGCTGGACTTCGTGCCCGCTGCCATCCGCCAGGCGAAGCGCAAGGCGGCGGAAGCCGGCGTCCAACAGAGGACGCGCTTCGAAGTCGCCGACGTGACGCGGCTGGGCGACCTGGATCTCGCGCCCGCCGACTTCGCCCTCGACATCGGCTGTTTCCACGGGTTAGACGAGGAAGGGCAGCGGCGCTACGTGGAAGGGCTGGCTCCCCTGCTGCCGCCGGGGGCGCGCTACATGCTCTACGTGCTGCCACCGCGCCACGCTCTTGGCGCGACCTTTGGCATGCAGGAGGCGCAGGTGCGCGCCGTCTTCGAGCCGGCGTTCAAGATCACGCGCGTCCTCCCCGGCGGCTTCCAGGACGGCCCCGGGACCTGGTTCTGGATGGAGCGAGGCGCATTACCCGATATCTGAAATGTCTCCCAGCTCCCCCGCCACCGTGGCGTAATGGTCCTGGGCATAGCGCAGAGCCGCGCCCATTGCCGCGTCGGCGTCGGGATTGGTGAAGGTGCGCAGGTGCTCGCCTTTATAGGAGAGGCGCACGGCGGGCACCGGCGCCGCTTCCATGTCGGTGTCCACGTCGTCGGCGGTGCTGTCGTCCAGGTCCAGCCGCGGCAGGTCCTCGCCCAGCGTGTTCACGTCCGGGACGGTATGGTCGAAGCCGTCGAGATCCGCTTCGTCCGGCGTCGCCAGGACGACGTCGGTCGCCGTCTCCGCAATGGAGCTCTCGTCCAGATCGTCCGGGTCGGCGTCCTCTATCTCGTCCGCTTCAGACTCCTCCGTATTGACCGCCTCGGCCACCACCGTATCCAGCTCAAAGCGGTAGCCGTGCTCCTCCAGCCGTTCCCTTTCTTCCGACATGTCAGCCTCCTTTTTTAGCGGTGAGAATAGCGCGTTTGGGAGCGGCGCGCCACCGGCGCCGTTTCGCGGCACGGGCTGTGGCCCCGCGCCCAACGGCGCAGTCGCAGCCATTGAATGCCTGCCGGAAAAACTTTATACTATCTGTGAGGGAACCTTTAGTAACACCAGAGGAGGCATGCGATGCATATTGAAGAGAGCATTCTAATCGACCGGCCGATTGAGGCGGTGTGGGAGTACACGACCGACATTCATAACTTTCCCCAGTGGCAGACGGACGTCAAGGAGATCCGCAAGCTGACGGAGGGCCCGGTCGGGGCTGGCACGCGCGCGGTCGACGTGCGAGAGATGTTTGGCCGAAAGATGGAGCAGACGATGGAGATCACCACCTTTGATCCCCCACATCGCTTCGAGGCGCGCTCAGTGGAGGGGCCGATGGAAGTGGAGGTCGCCTACCTCTTCGAGCCGGCCGGCGACAGCACGCGGGTGAAGACGGTGGTCGACGGCGAGCCGGGCGGTTTGTTCAAGCTCGCCGGTCCCGTTCTGAAGATGATGGCCAGCCGGCAAACGCGCGGCGAGCTGGGAAAGCTGAAGGAGATCCTGGAGGGGCAGAAGGGCGGCGGATACGGTTGAGGCCGGAACGGGCGCCGGCTTCTGACGGCGCAGGCGCACAGCGTGGTCGCGACAAAAACGTTGCTTGATAAAAGGCTAACTGTAAATTTGACTCTCGAGGAGCGCCGTGCTACGCTTTCTCTCGATCTGATCCAGATAAGCCTCGGTGCCAGCTTCGAAAGGGAATTGGATATTTCGCTGCCAGATTCAACGGCTATCTCGTCCCGCCGTTGCGATGCTCCGGGAGCCATTTCACAAGGAGTGTTTGCCGATGAAGTCGACGTTGCGTTTCCTCTCCCTGGCCCTGCTCATCCTCACGGTTGGCCTTGGCCTCTTCCTCTTCGCCGGCGCCGCCCCCGCCGGCGCCCAGACCGCGACCAGGATCCCCGTGCACTGTTATGACGCCAGGGTCGAGAGCAACGCGGAGGACACGCTGCGCTGCTACCGGATGGACGATGTCTTTGGCACTTTTACGGAGGTCGCGAGCGGTCATTATCTTCACGTTACCCATCTCAACGCGGCGCCACAGAACGGCGGTTCGCTTACCCTTCCTGTCGGCCCGCTGTATGCGTTTGTCGAGAATCAGGAAGATAAAACCCAATTCTATCACATGGTCAGTGACGGCGCGGAAAATGTCTCGCTTACCTTCACCCAGCCGGCAATAATTGTCCACGGCGGCTCAACCGTCTCAACCCAACCTTCGTCTATAACAGCAACGAACTACAGCGCCTATCCCGTTGTGGTCGTCGCCCTCGGCTTCCTTTCCACCGAAGTTGAGGATCCGACGATCCTCAGCGGGAGCACGACCAGCTCGGTCCTGCAGCAGACGCCGACTTGGCAGGTCGTTCTCCTCGCGCTGTTGACCCTGCTCTCCGGCGCGGCGTACTGGAAGGGCAGCCGGGCGGCGTAGGAGAGGAGCCGCTTTTCAACGACATCCGGCACAGCTCAGCGCTCCTCAACCGGCGGCGCCGGGTAGACCAGCGGCGCGGTCGCAAATTCGCGGGGCCAGATTAGCTCCACCTCGCCCTCCTGATATTGGGCAAAGGGCATGATGACGACGCCCGTGCCGTCCTCGCGGAAGGTGACGGGGCCGACCACCGTCTCCATTTCGGTCGCCGCCAGCGCGTCGCGGATGGCGTCCGGTTCCAGCGCGCCCGCGCGCGCAATGGCGTCCGCCAGGATCTGCACGGTGGCGTAGGCCGGCCCCACCATCGGGTCCGGCAGGCGCCCGTGCTCCTCCAGGTGCGCCGCGTTTAGCGCCTCCACGCCCGGGAAGCCCAGCGCCGGGTGCCAGCCGGAGGCGAGGATGGCGTAGTCACCTACGGGCCCCAGATCGCGCCACGTCGGCACGTCGGTGGCGCGGATGAAGTAGGAGAGCGCAGGAAGGTAGTCCAGCTCCCCCATCTGTTTCATCATCGCAAAGCCATCGGGGGGCGTGGGCAGCGCCAGCACCAGCTCGGCGCCCGCCTCCTTCGCCTTGAGGATGAGGTCGGTATAGTCGCTCGCGCCCGGCGTGTAGGTCTCGTGGACGACGACCTCGTAGCCGTATACCGGCGCCGCCTGCTGCCACAGCGCCGCCATCTCGAGCCCCCAGTCGGTGGCCTCCTGAAAGATGGCGACCCGCGTCGGGCGCTCGCCCACGGGCACATAGCTGTTGACCATCTCGAAGAAGGGGGCGGCGAAGTCGGGCGATTTGGGGAAGGGGGAGAAGAGATAGTGGTAGCCCGCCTCGTGCGGGTCGCGCAGGGCGAAGG
>JAWVYW010000142.1:0-10024 GCA_033722535.1 Promineifilaceae bacterium (SeqCode) | reverse complement strand
GAAGCTTTTCGAGTATACGGTGTAGACCATGATGCTGACCGGCAAGAACGGCAGCACCAGGTTGACCTCCGTCAGCGCCTGTACGGTACGGTCCAGCCAGCCGCCGACCCAGGCGCCGGCGGCGGCTATGCGCATGCCGCCGATGGTGGTGTTGCCGGCGGCTATGATGCCAAAGGAGAGCGCCACCGGCGCTCCCCACAGCAGCGCCAGCCCGATGTCGCGGCGCCGAATGTCGGTGCCGGCCCAACCCTCCACCAGCCCGTAGACGACCAGCTTGGCGTCCAGTGTGGCCCCTTCCTCGAAAGTCACCCCCTCCACGCGCAGCGCGTACTCCCCTGGCTGGGCGCGCGCCGCCTCTGGATTGGGGCTGAGCAGGTCGTCCTGGCTGAGGAAGAGCGCGCGGGAGGGGCGTACGTTCGCTAACCAGCGCTCCAGCGCCTCGTCTTCGTTGAAGTAGTAAGTGGTCGTCGAGCGGACAGGAACGGTGCCCAGATCCAGTTCCCGTCCGTCCGGCGTCAGCCATACCAGGTTAACGAACGGCGGCTTTTCCGCATAGCTGGCGTCGAAGAAGAGAGCAACATCCTGGGGGATGACGTCGGCGTCGAAGTCGATAGGATAGGTGATAATGACGTCGTTCAACCCCTCGCCCAGCGGGACGACCTCTTTCACCACGCCCGCGCTACCCGCCCCCGCGGCGGCATCCCTGCTGGAGAGGCGAATCGTCTCCGGCAGCTTCTCGCGCCGGAAGTGGTTCACCCACGCCGGGTAGGCGTTGCGCGCGTGGTCCACCCACACCGACTCTTCGCCGCGCCAGAGGGCAATCGCCTGCTCGTAGGGGATGGTGAGCACGCCGTAGGCGGCGAAGGCGAGGAGCCCCATAATCAGCAGCACGCCGGCGATGGCGGCGGGGTAGTCGGCAAGGGTGCGGAAGAGGGCGACGATGCGCGGGGTGGTGGCGTCGGGAGTGGTTGCGCTGTCGGCGAGCGGCGCAGCCGGTACCTGCGGGGCGTCCGCTCCCTCGCTCCGCTTGGCTCTCGAACCAGTACCTATCTCGGGAAGCCCCGTTCGCCCGCCATCCCCGCCGACCGGCGCAACCGGTGGTTCTAAGGCTTCCACTTCCTCGCGCCGTTCGGCTCGTGCAGCACTGCTCTTCTGCGCACCGCCCGCCGGCGCCACACCGGTGCTTTCGATCACCGGTCCGCCGACGCCCGGGAGGACGCTTCGCAACGAGCCCCACCAGCTCCGATTCTTACGCACGGCGCGACCGGCCTTCTCGCCCTGGATGCGCACGCGAGGGTCAAGGAGCGCATAGGCGATGTCGAGGACGAATACGCTGCCCAGCAGGAGGTAGACGAAGATCACGACGATGCTCACGATGACCGGCATGTCGAAATTTTCCAGCGCGCGGATGAACAGCCAGCCAAGTCCCTGCACCTTGAAGAAGACCTCCAGCACGATCAGCTCCTGCCAGAGGGTGATAAGCATCAGCGTGAAGCTGGTGAGCACCGCGGGCAGCGCCGGGCGCAGGATGTAGCGCCGCTGAATCTGGCCCGGCGGCAGCCCCTTGGCGCGCGCGAGCTCGACCGAGTCGTCACTACCATAGACGACGAAAAAGGTGCGCCACACGAAGACGCCCTGGAAGAGGCCGCTGAGGAAGACGGCGAGGAAGGGGAGGGAGAGATGGCGCACCATGGGGCGCACGTATTCCAGCCGGAACGTTTCGGGCCACGCGTCGAAGGTGCCGCCGGTGGATATCCCGAAAACCTTGAGCAGCACCACAAGCATAATGACCCCGTAGACCCACGCCGGCAGCGACGACAGCGGCGAGAGGAGAATGAAGAGGCGGTCGAGCAGGCCGCCGTGGCGGCGCGACAGCGCCAGGGCGACGACAATGGTAACGAAGAAAAGAATGACGTTCGCCGTGCCAAAGATGTAGAGGGAGCGGGTGAGGTGCGTCAGCACGAGCTCCCGCACCGCCGGCGTCACATTATTGCCGTAGCGCCCATAGGGGGGCACCTCCCACTGTAGCGTCATGCCGTCGACGGCCCACTTGGTGATGCGGCTCAGGAACGGCACGTCCAGCCCGACCGCCGCCTCCAGCTCCTGAATGTGTTCCTCCATCAGGCGCTCGCGCTCCTCGAGCGGCAGGTCACGATAGGGGCCGGCGCTGCCGAAGGTCAGTGCCGCCCCCCACTCGATCCGCCGGCGGAAGATCTCGTCCACGAAGCCGCCCATGTTCGCCGCCAGGAGGACGATGTAGACAGCGGCGACGGCGGTCAGGGCAAGAACGATCAGGCGGCGGAGGGCGTAGCGCGCAAAGCCGGAGAGGAAGCCGCGCGCCGGTCGAGGCTGCTGTCCCGTAGCAAGCCCCGGAGCGGCAGTGTGCGCGACCGGGTTGGCGGAGGGCGTCGTCATGGGTGACTCCTTGCTACTGCCAGACGTTGAGCGTCGGCGGGTCGGATGGAGGCGCGATGATTGCTACACACTATAGCCGCAGCGGGAGGGGAAAATCAAGTGACATTCAAGTGACACTAAGGTAGCGCTCCCCTGCAACTGCCGCTCCCCCGAGTTCTTGGACCTGCCGGGCGGGTGCATCGCGCCAGATTGAAAGACGGTCGCAAAATAAATGGTCCATGGCAACGGTCGTTTCGAGCGGAGTCGAGACGGCCCAGCGGCCCCTGAGCACCCGCTGGGATCCCTCGAGAAGCTTGGGACCACCGGCTTGGCGCGTGAGCTTACGGCAGCCCGTTGGCACAAATGCGTCGAGCTGACGTCACTATTTATCCTCCAACACGCGGCGCGCGAAGTCGAGCATCAGCTCCTGGTTTGCTATGGCGCGGGCGGTGTCGGCGCCGGGGCCGGCGTGCCCCGCGTCGAACCAGTGCAGCTCGACCGGGTGGTTCATCTCCTCCAGGCGGGCCACGTACTGCTCCACCGGGCGGGCTGGCGTGCGGCTGTCGTTGCGCCCCTGGATGATCAGCACCGGCGCCTGTACCTGCTCGGCGTACGTCACCGGCGAGCTGGCGCGGTACTGCTCCGCCGCCTCCTCCGGCGTGCCGCCGAGAAGGGTGGCGATGTAACCGCGCAGGGCGCCGCCGGAATCCTCGTACTGCACCGCCCAGTCGGCAATCGCCACCACGGCCATGCCCGCAGCCCACAGCGCCGGCTGCCGCCCCAGCCCCATCAGCGTCAGGTAGCCGCCGTAGGAGCCCCCTTCGAGGAAGATTGTCGCCGGATCGGCGATCCCTTCCGCCACCAGCCAGGCGCGGGCGGCGGCCATATCCTCCAGCTCCGGAAAGCCCGGATTGCCCCAGATCGCCTGCTCGAAGTCGCGGCCAAAGGTGACGGAGCCGGTGTAGTTGACGGTCAGGTAGGCGAAGCCATGGTCGAGCCACGCCTGGGCGCTGGGCCGGTAGCTGTCGACCGCCACCGACTGTGGGCCGCCGTGGGTGTTGAGGATCGTCGGGAAGGGGCCGTCGCCGTCGGGGGTGGCGAGCCAGCCCTGGATGGTGCGCGTGCCGCTCTCCTCCTCCCCTGCGGCGGCGTCGGCGACGGTAGGGGAGGGGAAATGGACGGAGCGCAGCGCGCGCCCCGGGAGCGCGTCTGCCGCCTGGAGCACCGGCCCCTTCTCCGCGCCGGTGGTGGCGTCGAAGGCGACCAGTTGCGCCGGGTGGGTCGCGTCCTGCCAGTGGCCGTAGATCAGCTCGCCGGATGGGCTGAAATGGGCGGGGGCGATGATCCCCTCACGCGCCCCAACCTCCACGAGGCCGCCCCGCCGTAGGTCGTACATGTGCAGCCGGTGCTGCGCCTCGTGCACGCTGCGCACCAGGAGGTGGCTTCCAGCGGGCGACCAGTCGAGCGCGCCGAGGCTGCCGGGCAGGTCTATCTCCAGATCGACACGCTCTCCTGTCCGCGGGTTCCAGATGAGCAGCGTCTCGCGCCCCGTGCGGGTGGTGGTTGCGACGATGCGCGGGTCCCCGGGCAGGGGGGAAGCGAGCTGGGCGTTGAGCGAATCCTCGCCCCCCTCCCATAGCTCCGCCACCTGCTGTCCGCTCTCCGTATCGATGGCGATAAGGCTGTACTGCGGCCGGCCGGTACGCTCGGTGGAGGAGACGATGGCCAGCGTGCCGTCGGCGGTCACCGGTCCGGCCCACGCCAGCTGCTCGCTTTCGTATATCACACGCGCATCGCCCAAGCGGCCGTCGTCGCGCAGGGGCAGGGAGTAGACGCGGTAGCCCCAGTCGCCGGCGCCCATAAAGACGATACGGTTGCCGCCGCGGCTAATTTCGAGGCTGAAGGAGGAGTAGTCGGGCAGGGAGGGGGTTATATCCTCCGGCTCCCGTTCCCCCGGCCGCCGGTCGTCGTAAGGGACGCGCACGTAATGACCGACCTCGTTGCCCCCTTCGTCGTCCAGCCAGTAAACCCACTCGCCGTCCGGGGAGAGGACGGTCGCCTTGGCGTGTCCACCTTCGGTGTCGGTCAGCTGGCGCAGCGCGCCGGCGAGAGTGTCCCACGTGTAATATTGAATCGCGCCCGACTGGTTGCCGGCGACGAGGCCGCGCTCGGGCTGCTCGTGGGCGATCTGGGAGTTGAAGATCGCCGGCGCGCGGAAGCGCTCTTTCCAGAGGGTCGGCTCGGGTTGGTCGAGGTCGTTCATGTGCACCTGCCTTCACTAGCGAGCGCCACGTCGGCAGCGAGCGCTCAGATTTCTTTTGCAGCCGCTCATTCATGGGCAGGGCGAGCGCCAGTCGAGGATACTTTTCCAGGCGCAGCCCTTCGCCTCAGACGCGCCGCACGCGCACGCTGGAAGCCGCCGCTACGCGGGGCGCCACTCGACCAGCGGGGCGGCCACCCACGTGGGCGGAGGCGCATTGTACAGCCCGGCAGTGTCGCTATAGGTGATGTCGAGCACGCGCCCCCGCAGCGGTCCGCGCAGGTAGCGGAACACCTGTCCCGCGTCGCGGGCGTCGCTTTTTGCCGCCACGCAATGCTGGTTGTAGGCCCAGTAATCGCCGCGTTCGAGTATGGCGATGCCCTCTTCGATCACGGCTCTGGCCTTCGCCAGCCCCGCTTCATCCGGGGGGAAAGCTTCCTCTGGCGGAGTGCCGTAGCCGATACCATGGTGAAAGGGATCGGCAGTAGACACGACAACGGCATCTTCCACCACCCGCGCCAGCGCTTCAATGCCCGGCAGCGCGCCGGGCCGGCCACCGGCGAGATAGGGATAGCGCTCGATCACCTGCGGTACCTGAGCGTCCGCCAACCCGCGCCGCCGGACCTCCGCCTTCCAGAAGTGCCGCCAGCTCATCAGGGCGTGGTCGCCGCGCCACTCCTGCCGGCCGTCGATGCCCGGTCCCTGAATCCCCCAGAACGGTTCATCCGCCGGATCGCCCCCGGCCGCCACCCGCCGCCGCGCCAGCTCCATTTCGTGGGTGAACGCGTGCAGCACGCTGATAACCACCACTCGCTCGGCGCCGCTGTCCAGGCAGGCCTGAACGCAGGCTGCGATCTGGTAGCCGCAATCTTTGACGCCCGCGTGGGGGAAGACCAGCACGCCTCCCTCGCGCAGGGTGTCTGATAGATCCCACTGTTCGCCGCGCTCCAGATGGGCGAGGGTGCCCGCCTCACCCAGTTCCGCATGTTCGCGCGCGTACAGCTCGTGAATATCCTTCTGGAGCTGGTCGCGATCGAGATCTTCGTCCACCGATAGTACCTCCTGGCAGTCATTGTACTACATCTGACCCCTGTTGCTACCCGTCCGCACACCGCGCGACATGCCCGCTGGCTGTGGAAAGCGGCACTCCCCTGCAACGCAGCCCCCGGCGCCTGCCCCCGGCACTCGCGCCGCAGTAGTCCCGCGCTACTAACTGCGCGCTGGTGATGCTATAGTATGGCGGAAATAACCGAGCCCCACCCACTACGGAGATGCCATGACCGATACGCCCCCTCAATCCGACCCTGCCCGCGCCGACGCCGACCTGCAAGCCGCCCTGCACGACGAGCGCAAGGCGCTCCTGTACGAGGTAGAGGCGCTGACGGAACAGCCGCTCATTGCCCTCTCCTTCGTCTGGCTGATCCTGCTGATCGTCGACCTCACCGCCGGCCTGTCGCCGCCGCTGGAGGCGCTCGTCTACGTCATCTGGGCGATCTTCATCCTCGACTTCCTGCTGGAGATCGTCATCGCCCCCGACAACGTCGACTATCTGCGCCGCAACTGGCTGACCGCGCTCGCCCTGCTGCTGCCGGCGCTGCGCGTCCTGCGCATCTTTCGCGCCGTGCGCGTGCTGCGCCTCACGCGCCTGCTACGGAGCGCGCGCGGGCTGCGCTCGGTGAACCTGCTGCGCGTGGTGGCGACACTCAACCGCTCGGTGAGTGCCGCCGGCGAGACCGTCGCCCGGCGGGGCATCGGCTACGTGGCGGCGATCACGCTGATCGTCGTCTTCGGCGGTGCCGCCGGCATGTACTTCTTTGAAGGCCCCCCAGCCGCCGAGCGGCTGGCGCCGCCCGCGCTGGCGCCGCCGGGGCTTGCCGCGGGCTTCGAACCCGGCTTTCAAAGCTACGGCGAAGCAGTGTGGTGGACGGCGATGCTGCTCACCAGCATCGGCTCCGAATACTGGCCGGTGACGGCGGAGGGGCGGGTGCTGACCCTGCTCCTCGCTCTCTATGGCCTGGGCATGCTCGGCTACATCGCCGGCACAGTCGCCGGTTTCTTCGTCGAGCGCGAAGGCTGAGGGTGCTGTGGCGCGCTGCGCCGAATCCCAGGCCCGCCGCCGGCTACGCGCCGGCCGTCTCCCCCTCATATTCCGCCACAATCTCCTGCACCTGCCGCACCTCATCCTCCGACAGCGGCCCGTGGGCCATCGCCGCCGCGTTTTGCTCCACCTGCGCGGCGTTGCGGAAGCCGGGGATCGGCACCATCCGCTCGTCCAGGCCCCAGATGTAGGCCAGCGCTCCCTGGGCCATCGTTCGCCCGCCGCTGGTGAAGACATCGCGCAGCGCCTCGACCGTCCGCAGGCGGCGCCGGACGCGCTCGTCCTGGAAGCTGATGCTGGAGCGGATATCGTCCTCGGGAAAGGTCGATTCCGGCGTGAATTTGCCGGTCAGAATCCCCTTGTTGAGCGGGTCCTTGTTGATGCCGCCGAGGTCATACTCCGCGCACAGAGCGCGCATCTCCGCGTTGTCGGCGAAAGCGTTGAGGCGGAACTGGATCGCGGTGCAGTGCTCGCCGGGGGCAAAAATGCGGGCGCGGTCGACGAGATCCGTGCTCCAGCCGTACCAGCGAATCTTTCCCGCCTCGACCAGCGCCTCCAGCTCCTCTCGCAGCGCCGGCGCCCGCTCTGCGTCATAGCCCCCCTCGTGTAGCTGGTAGATGTCGATGTAGTCGGTCTGCAGGCGGCGCAGGCTGTTCTCCACATCCTGGCGAACGCGCGCCAGGATCTGGCTGTCGTCGCCGCGCACCGTCTTCGCCGCCTCGTCCACGATGTGGCCGAACTTGGTGGCGATGACCACGTCCTGCCGCCGCCCCTGCAGCGCCTGGCCCAGGATACGTTCGCTGTGCCCGGCGCCGTAGTTGGCGGCGGTGTCGAAGAAGGTGATGCCGGCGTCCAGCCCGGCGTGAATGGCGCGGATCGACTCCGCGTCGTCCACCTGCCCCCAGCCGGCGGGGAACGCCTCTCCTCCCACGCGAACCAGCTCCCACGGTCCGCCGATGGCCCAGCAGCCCAGGCCGAGCGCGCTCACTTTCAGTCCACTCTTGCCCAACGTGCGGGTCAGCATGCTCCGCTTCCTCCTGATAGTTCTCCGTTAAAGGGTGTGCACCTCAGCCTATCCGATCTCGGTGCCGGCGTCGACCCCCAAAGATGCGGGCGCCCCAGGAGCGCGCCGAAGCGCGTGCCGCCGTGCGGCGCAGAAGGTTGCGCGCCATGCGCCTCCTGCGTATCATACCGGTGCAACGAGACGATGCCGTACCCGGGTCTCCCTATCCAGTCGTGCCCTATACTCCACATCGCCATCTCTCCCCGGCCGGCGTCCTGTTGAAGAGTGTCTGTCTCGCCCATAAAAAAGGAGCTTCCCATGAACGTCCCTCTGCAGCGGCGTGGCCCCGTCCTGGTGGCTGCCCTACTTCTCATCCTCACCCTGGCAATCGCGCTTGCAGCTGCCCCCTTTGGCGCGGCTCAGGCCGCCGACGCGCCCGCCGCGCCGGCGCCGGCTGCCCCGGCTGCACCGGATGCGGCCTGCTCGGGCGGGCCGACCATCGACGGCGTCACCCTCGACGAGTGTGTGGTCAACAACTTCACCGTCGGCGGCGACAGCAGGAGCATCACCGTCTGGTACACCGAGAACGTCAGCACCGCCACCCGCGACCTGGACGACGGTAGCACCATCAACCTGACGCACTACGTCAACAGCGACGCCGAGGCGCAGCAGGTGGCGGACTGGGCCCAGGAGGCGTGGGAGATCTTCTACGACATCTTCAGTCACCACCCCTACACCACCGGCTGCAGCAACAATCTGAACATCCAGCTTGAGGATCTCGCCAGCGGTGCCGGCGTCGCCTACTGGGCCTCCTCTGGCAACTGCACCATCGGCATCAACAGCCCCACCGTGCGCGCCGGCAACGCCCAGCGCACCACCTACCACGAGGTCCAGCACTATCTGCAGTATAGCTACGACGACGGCTGCTACGCCGACCTGCAGAGCAATTACGACGACAATGCGGAGTTCGTCGAAGGGTACGCCGACCTCTCGGAAGACTCGGTTAACGCCGCCGTCGACGCCGTGGCCCATGGGGGCAGCGTCAGCGGCTACGACCCAACGAACAGCCTCTACGACGAAGGGTACATGAACGTCTGGACCAAGTACTTCGTCGAGCACGCCGGCTCGCGCGGCACCAGCGCCGACCCCGACCACGGCTGGGATGCCGTGCGCAAACACTATGAAGTGTGCGACGACCAGGACACCCTCTACGTCCTGCCCAGCGTCATCCCCGCCCTCACCGGCATGAGCGAGGAGGAGTTCTTCCTCGACTTCTTCGCCGCCAACTGGGCCAAAGAGTGGGCCGACGACGCCACCCAGCCGGAGCTGGTCTACTTCGACGACGACGGCAACCCCTACGGCACCGTCAACGTGCAGCAGGACTTCAATCTCTCCACCAGCCAGAGCTTCCCCGGCGAGAGCACGCCCGAAACGTGGGCGGGCCAGTACTACCAGGCCACGCCGCAGAGCGGCTGCGACTACGTCACCGTCGAGGTCGACGGCGAGGCCGGCGCGGTGCTGGGCATTAACCTGATGGCCGCCGACACCTCCGGCGCGACCAGCGTCAGCCGCAGCGCCTGGATCGGGGAGGACTTCACCCGTACCTTCGCCGGCTGGGGCGTGCACCACCGCATCGTCGCCGCCGTCAACGCCTTTGGCAATCCCTACGACTACGACGTCGCCTTTAGCTGCGTCAGCCCCTCCGTCGAGCTGCTCGACCCGCGCCCGCGACCCAACAGTACCCTCGTCGGCCAGCCCGATAGCCCCACCGCCTTCCTCGGCCGCTTCCGCGTCAGCGATGGGGGTTCCCCCGTGCGCGGCCTCGTCGCCGACTCCTTCAGCGCCAACGCCGAGGGCAGCGCCATCACCATCCAGACCGGCTCGTTCCAGGAGATCGGCGAGGAGTACTGGGCGGTCATGGTGCCGCCGACGCAGCCGGCGGGCACCACGTACGTCGACATGGAGCTCTGCCTCGACAACGCTCTGTGCGACACCAACAGCGACGCCCTGCTCTACGTGCCGCCGGGCAACAGCGATCTCGCCCTCCTCTTCGACGGCTCCGGCTCGATGGACACCGAGGACGTCATAGGGCAGGGGACGCGCCTGGTGAACGCCAAAAAGGCGGGCTCGGTGATGGCCGACCTGCTGGTCGACGGCGACCGCGTGCTGGTGATGGACTTCTCCGCCCACTCCTGCAGCGGCGACGACTGCACCTTTGACATCAACACCTACCTCACCCGCAGCGAAATTCCCACCGGCGCGACCATCG
>JAWVYW010000141.1:0-10222 GCA_033722535.1 Promineifilaceae bacterium (SeqCode) | reverse complement strand
GCGCGCCGTCTCCAGCGCCAGGCGGCTTTTGCCGACCCCCCCGGGGCCGAGTAGCGTGAGGAGGCGACAGCTCTCTTCCCCGAGGAGATGGCGCACCTGGCTCAGCTCTCGCTCCCGGCCGACGAAGGAGGTCGCCGGGACCGGCAGGTTGTGGGGCCGCTCGCGAAGAGGGGCGGCAGGCGGGACGGGGGCCGCCGGTCGGAGCTCCCCGGCGCGCACCGCTTCGGCAAGCGCGACCGTCTCCGCCGCCGGCGCGACGCCCAGCTCCTCCGCCAGAATCTGTCGGCAGCGCTCGAACTGGCTGAGGGCGGCGGCCTGCTGACCGTTCAGCGCCAGAAAGCGGATCAACCAGCGCTGGGCGTCCTCCTGCCAGGGGTCGAGCGCCACCAGGCGGCGTGCCGCCTCCAGCCCCTCCGCGTGCTGCCCCGCTGCCAGGTCATGCTCTAGCAGAGAGAGGAGAAGCTCGCGGGCGAGGGTGCGGTAATGCTCGCGCTCGCCGAGCAGCCAGATCTCGAACGCCGGCGCGTCGGGAACCGGCAAATCTTGCAGGAATGGGCCGCGTACGAGGGCGGCGGCGGCGCGCGCTGCTTCCGGCGTCTGGTGCAGGGCGGCGCGCAGCTGTGCGATGTCCAGCCAGTGGTCGCGCCGCCAGGCGAAGGCGACGGACGTCCGATCGGCGTCGACGTAGTCGCCGACAGCGCGCCGGAGGTGTGTGAGCGCCACACGCAGGTTCCGCCGCGCCTGCGCCTCACTCTTCTCGGCCCAGAAGAGGCCGGCGAGCCACGAGCGAGAGTAGGCGCGCTGCCCGGCGGCGAGGTAGCAGAGCAGGGCCAGCCCCTTGCGCGAGCGAATGTCGACCGGCTCGCCGTCGAGCTCTAGTTGCGGCTGTCCGAGGAGGGCCAGTTTAAACATGGCATCCGCATTAACGGTAGATCAGCGATAGGTTAACGCTGGCGCCGTATCCTTACTGCAGTTGCAGTCATTCCGTCGCGGCGTTTACAGCACCATTCCGTACCTTGGTGTTACCGGTGCGCCGGCTGGCGTGCGACGTTCCTTGTACGTGACTGGAATAGCCATATTTTAATCTCGCACAGTGCGGAGGCAAGAGAATGTCAGCAGAAGGTAGCGCTGAAGTGCTGATGGAGGAGCCGGGCGCGCTTTAGCACCCATGACCCGCAATGGTCGATCCCCTGTCAGCGGCGCGCCGGCGCAACAACATGCACTCGTTTATCCTTCGTCTCTGGCTGGAGCCGGGCGATGAGGGGCAGGGCGCTTCTCGATGGCGCCTGAGCCTCGAAGACAGCCGCATGCGCGCCCGACGCGGCTTTGGCTCACTTGAGGAGTTCTTTACCTATCTGGAGAACTACTGCCGCGACGTAGACGGAGAGCGGTGACTGTAACAGTGTCCTCTTCAAGTCGAGAAAAGGAGTGAACTCATGAAAATAGATCGGAAGGGGTATGGTCGGAGGGTCGCGGCACTCGCAACAGCGGCGGTCCTGGTGGTGATGTTGGTGATGCTCTCTGCAGGCCGGGTTGAGCCGGTTCACGCGGCGGCGATCGCCGTGACGACGACGCAAGATGTTGTCGCCGCCGACGGCTTCTGCAGCCTGCGCGAGGCGCTGATCAACGCGGCAAACGATGATCAGTCCGGCTCCAACAGCTGCGCGCCCGGGGTTGAAAGTGATGTGATTACCTTTGCTGTCGCGGGCACCATTTTGCTGGACGCGCCGTTGCCCCCGGTGACCGGCGATGTGACCCTCGACGGGAGCGGACAGCCGATCATTATAAGCGGGCAGAATAGCGTCGCTATCCTATCGGTAACGAGCGGCGCGACGCTCTCGGTGAACGCCCTCACCATCGCCGATGGAAAGACGATCGGCGATGGCGGGGCTATCGCCAATTCGGGCACGTTAACGGTCACGAAGAGCACGTTTACCGGCAACAGTGCAAGGTACGGGGGCGCCCTCTTCAACCAGGCCGAAATGATCGTCGTCAACAGCACGTTCCACGACAACAGCGCTGCTTTCGGCGGAGGCGTCATGAACTGGATGGGCGCCAGCGCAGAGATCGGCAACAGCACGCTGGCAGAAAATAGCGCCAGCTCCAGCGGCGGCGGGCTCTATAACGCCTGGCTCGATGGCGTTGGTGGAACGCTGACGCTGTTCAACACGCTTTTGGCCGGCAACACGGCCGGCGCCAGCGGCGGCGATTGTGTCAACGCAGGAGGCCCCTTCATCGTCGACGCCTTCAACATCGACAGCGACGGCAGCTGTCTCGACGCCACCACCTATACGCTGGCGCAGGTCAAGCTCGGAGCGCTCGCCGACAACGGCGGCTCGACGATGACGCGCGCGTTGCTAGAAGGGAGCGTGGCCATCGACGCCGGTGATAACGCTCACTGCCCGGAGGAGGACCAGCGCGGCGTGGCGCGCGCGCAGGGACTGGGCTGCGACGTTGGCGCTTACGAGGTGGAGAAAACGACCGTCGACTTGTACCTGCCGGTCATCATGCGCGACTGAGCACCAGGAAAGCGTCGGAGCTATTTCTCCGGGCGTTGCGGCTGGCGCGGCTCGGCGTTCACGACGCGCACCTCACCGCGGATGCCTGCAAGGCGCTGCGCGAACGCGAATGCGTTCTGGAGCAGATGGCGCGCGAGACGCCGTGTCGTTCGGGGGGGGTCAGGGGTCGATGACCAGCAGGGTGACCGAGTCGGCGGGGAGCGAAAGCGTGACGCCGTCCGCCACCGGTACCGTCTCCACGAAGGCCCCGGCGTGTTGGGCGTCGAGCCGGTAGAGGTCGGCGGTGCTGCTAAAGGTGGGATCGGCGAGGCGCAGGGGGACCGTCTCCGTCTCGCCACTGAGGTTGACGATCATTACAGTCAGCGCGCCGGCGGCGTCCCCCCCGTCGCGCCGCGCGGCGTAGATGGAGACGCCGGGCACGCCGGAGCTGGCGGCGACCCGCTGCTCGCCAAACATCTGGTAGAGGCGGTAGACGTGGTAGACGGGGCGCACGTCGCGGCGGGTGAAGATGCCCCAGCCGGAGCCGCGCGGCGCCTGCAGCGCAAAGTGGGCCACCATGTGCACGTCGTGGGCGATGAGGCGGCCGAGCACGTCCGCCCACCACACGGCGCCCACAAGGGAGTCGGGCGTCGCCTCGCCGCCCGCCGCGTGGCTCCAGCTGGCGTTAATCTCGGTCACGGCCAGCGGCAGGTCGCGGCCGGTGGTCTCGCGGATCAGGGCGCGCAGGGTGGGGATGATGCGCGCCCACTCGCTGCTGTTGGCCCGCAGCTCCGCCGCCGTGGGGAGCGGGTCGGCGGGGTTGGTCGGGAAGGGGTAACGATGAAAGGCGACGACGTCCACGAGGTCGCCGTTGGCTTCCAGAAAGGCGCGCATCCAGTCGCGGCCGGCGGCGTCGCGCGGGTTGCGCTGCGGGTCGCCCAGGTACTGGTGAGTGTCCGGGCCCACGAGCAGGATGTCTGGGTCAACGGCGCGCATCGCCTCGGCAAAGGCGCGCCACTCCTTGTTGTAGCGCGCCGTCTCATAATCCATGTTGTTGGCGGTGGCGTAGAGAGAGGGCTCGTTGCCGATGCTCCAGTAGCGGACGCCGTACCCCTGCTCATCATTGACGTAGCGTACCAGCTCGGCGGCCTGCCCCGGTGTGCCGGTGCGCAGGTTGACGCTGATCGAGACCTCCGCCCCCAGATCCTCGGCCAGGGTCATAAAGGGGTCGATCTGGAAGGGGCGCAACCGGTTCTCGTCCCCCCACGCGCCGCCGGGAAAGCGCAGGTAGGGCGGCGCCAGCTCCGCCAGTTCGTCCTGCAGGTCGACCGGCACGGCGGCCCAGGGGCCGTAGTTGGTGCCGTAGACGAGGGGGTTGATGGGGCCGAGGGAGGCGCCGGGGTCGACGGCGAGCGCGCCCGCGATTGGCGCAGCGGTAGGCGTCCATGCCGGCAGGGCGGTGGCGGTCGGCGTCGCCGTCGCCGGGGGGGCGGCGGTGGGCGGAGTCGCGGCGGCCGGCGAGTGGGCACAGGCGGCGACCAGGGCGGCCATCAGGAGTAAGGCGGCCATCAGCAAGCGCAACGGCCGGTCCGGACGATGTATGAGTGGCGTCTCTGTCGGCATCATTGGCAGCAGCGGCCGGTCACTCATCTCTCTCCTCTTGGCCCCTAGCGCTGCCGTTCTCCCAGCGCGCCTCGGGGCGCTGTCAGCGGGGTAGCGAAATGATAGCAGCGGTGGTGAGGGCGGGCAATACGGACCGGGTGGCCTGTAGGCGGGAGACGGTCAGGCGCTGCCCGCCCCGCCTCGCTCAGCCACTCGCCTGCAAATGCTTCGGGAAAGAGAACCCGGCCGGGCGGGACGGGAAAGCCGGCGCGGATCAGCCGTGCCAGCGTCAGTGCCTTCGCGCCGGCATTGGGGTGCTCTTCTTCAGATAGCTCGGAAAGGATGGCGATCAGCATAGTGGGGATATCAAAACATGAGACGGAGCGCGAATATCCGCCCTATCAGTACGGCGAATGGGCATCAAACACGAAAAGGGCCTGCCCGGAAAGAGGCAGACCCTCTTCTGTTGCAACCTGTGGCGACTTTCGCATCGCCGCCTGCTTCCCCCATCTTTATTCGCCCAGCGGCCCGAACATCCCATGGCCGACGACGAAGGGCTCGCCCAGCAGCTCGCCCAGAGCGAAGAGCAGCGCTTCATGCTGCCCGGCGTAGAGGACGATCAGGTTGCCCTGGCGGTAGAAGTGGGGCGGCTCGACCCAGTCGACGATAACGGGGCCGATGATCGTCCCAGTCGGGTTAACGGTGCCCGCGGCCTCGACGGCGGCGGCTTCGTCGGCTAATTCGTACACCGACACCATCTGCTCGCCGACGAGGATCACCTTCCCCTCGACGGAGAAGAGGGCGGGCTCAGCCTCGGCACCCGCCGAGGCAGGCAAACCGGCCTCGCGCAGCGCTTCCAGCAGGCTGTCGTAGGAGGCGACCGGGGCCCCGGCGGCGCCGGCGTTGCGCTCGCCGCGCGCCGCCACGCCATAAGCCGCGACCAACAGAACCAACAGTAGACCAACCACAACCAGATACACTCGCTTGCTTTTCATGATGTTCAATCTCCTTTTTCTAACCGGCCCTTTGCCGCTCCATTTTTGCGGCACGACAATTAGACGCTGCTGGGGTCGCCTTGGTTCCGGGAAAAAGGAGGAAAAAGCACGACCCGATGCCCGTCAGGCATCGGGTCGATTCAACTGCTTTGCGGGAGGTGGGCTCCCATACGCCGACCACTCCCGACCGCGAGTTAGATAAAGATGATCTGGGCGTCTTTGCTCATCTCCATGAAGTCGGTGGCGCCGACAACGCCCTCGACGCGCTCGAAGAGGTCATCTTCGTCCATCATGCGCATATCCTCGAACATATCGACCGACATTTTGCACGCATAGAGCTTGCCGCCGGCGTCGGTGATCATCTCCAGGAACTCGTCGATCGGCGGGAAGCCCAGGCCGGCGATTTCGCGCTTCATGACGGCGGTCGCCATATTGGTCATACCCGGCAGGCCGCCGATGGCATTGGGGATCGGCATGCTGGGGTTGCCGATCGGTACGAACTTCAGATTGCGCATCTTCCGCTCGTTGATGATGTCTAACCCCCAGAAGGTGAAGAACATCGTCACGTCGATCCCTTCCATCAGCGCCGCGTTGGCCAGCACCAGGCCGGGATAGGCCATGTCGAGGGTCCCTTTGGAGCAGATGATGCATAGCTTGCGGTCTGTGTCCTCGAACATCAGGTTCTCTCCTTTATTTGTCGCTCTTGGTGTCGTAGCGCCGACCGCGCTCCTTAGATGCAACCGCTCGGCTTCTTCAGACCTGAGACGTAAGCGACCTTCTTGGCCGGGCCTTTGGGGAACAGCTTGTACAACTCTTTCGTCGGCACACCGCCGACGGTCGTAATCCGCCGCAGTGTCGGGATTTCGCCCTGCGCCTGGAAGTCAGAACGGCAGAACTCAATCACCTGCCAGTGCCTGTCCGTCAGCGGAGAGATGCCGATCTCCCCGGCCAGCGTTTCGGCCACGTCCTCGGACCACTGCTCCGGCTTATCCATGAAGCCATCGTCGTCAAAATCGACGGCTGTTCCGGCTACTACTCGTTGGGTTGTCATTGTGAATCCTCCAGGATTGTTACTTACTACTTCCTTGATTTTTGTAAGAAAGGCGGGCGGTCGCCGCCCCTCGGGAGACGCAACTGCCGTCGCAGGGGCTCCTAAGGCCTCTTTCCCGCCATAGACATGTGTGCTGTGACGGGCATTTCCCTTCCCTTGAGCAGAACATTCCAGTAGAGCCAGCGGAACATCATTTTGCCCCAGTGGTTTACTCGCGATTCGCGGAGCAGGGGGAACGGCCCGATTCCTGGCAAGGGATATTTGCCCGGTAGAGGCTCGACGTCGTAGTTGAAGTCGATCAGGATTCCTTTACCGAAGCCGGACTCGATGAAGCAGTTGGCGTGACCGTCGAACATGGAGGTCATTTCCAGCCCTTCGACGTGACGCACGAAGTTGTCTACGAACACCTCGGCGGCGAAGTGAGCGACCGAACCAGCTTTCGACGTCGGCAGGCGGGCGGCATCCCCCAGGGCAAAGATGTTGTCATATTCTGTGGAAAGGAAGGTGTGCTGATCGACCGGCACGTGGTTCAGCTCATCGCCCAGGCCGGAGCGACCGATGACGTCGGCGCCCATGTTTACCGGCACGACCACGAGGAGATCGTACGGCACTTCCTCGTCGCCATAGGAGACGATTTGCTTCCGCCCCGGATCGACGCGCTCGGGATAAAACTCCGGCACGATATTGATCTTCTTTTCCTCCAGCATATCGCCGAGCAGGCTGGCGGCACGCGGCTTGGTGAAGGCGCCGGGCAGCGGCGTCGTCAGGGTCAGCTCCACCCGATCGCGCATCTGCCGCTCCTGGAAGTACCAGTCGGCGAGGAAAAGAAATTCCAGGGGGGCCACCGGGCACTTGAACGGTAGCTCCATGATGCTCATGACGAGGCGGCCGCCGTCCCAGGTGCGCAACTTTTCGGCCAGCGCCACAGCGCCGTCGAAGGTGTAAAAATCGTGGATGCTCGCGCGCCATTCAGCGGCATCCAGCCCGGGCGTCTCCTCGGGGCGGGGATGGGTGCCGGTGGCGATAATCAGAAAGTCATAGTCGAGGTACCGATTGTCGCGGGCAATGCGGACGCGATTGTGCTCCGGTTCGATGAGCTCGATTTCGGACACGATCATCTCTACGCCGGGTGGGATGAACTGGCGCTTGGGCTGGACGACGTCATTCTCGCCATAGATGCCAAAGGGAATAAAGAGGAACCCGGGTTGGTAGTAGTGTGTCTCGTCCTGGTCGACGATGGTGATCTTCCACTCGCCGCGGTCCAAGACGGGACGGAGCTTGTTCGCGATCATCGTTCCGGCCGTGCCGGCGCCGAGGATAAGCAAGTTTTTCATGAGATTTACACTCCTTCTTACAGTTGAGTCAGGCTGGCGATCGCCTCAAGCCGGTTCACGAGTGCTTTCCGTTCGTCGACGATATGGGCGATGATGTTGGCGATACGGGGCAGGAAGTTGAGAACCTGCTCCTTCCGCCCATCGTCCAGCCAATAAACGTCGTCTCGACGCTCCATCAGCAGCGTCGGTGGCACGTGGAAGCGCGCCGCAATCTTCTCCAGCTCGGCTGCGGATGGGGGCCAGGCATCTGGAGCAATACCGCCGACAATGAGCATCCCCTTCAGCTCGGCGCCCACGCGGATCATGCTCCGGGCACAGAGTAATCCAAGGTGACTCAGCTTGAACTGAGCGGTTAAGTCGATGTCAGTAGCGAGGTCGTGCCAGCTGTCAACGCACTTTCTGACAGCGTCTGGTTGCTCGCTGACGGAGGCGAAGAGACCACAAGGGTTGCTCACCTCCGTAATGGGCGCGCCTTCCATGTCGGTGATAACCATCATCACGCCCAGAAGGTCGGCAAACGAGTTCTGAATCAGCTGCACACAGGCGAGTGGTAGTAAGCCGGCCAGAGGAGGCGACTGAGAGTCAGCCACGGGCGTGGCGCGGATTGCCGATCTGGCCGGGGGAAGGGGGGGCGCCATTCTCATCTCGAACCAGTTACTCATCTCGTCGGCGGGGAAACGCCACTGTTTTCCCACCTTAATCGCCGGCAGCCGACCGGCTTCCGCCATGCGGTAGACGGTGGAGCGGTCGACCTGCAGCATTTCCTCAATCTCTTTTGCGGTGAGCATCTCCATTATGCCGTCCATCCTCTTGTGAAATGTTGCACAATCTGGTGATTATGATAGGTGCAGGGGCCGCCGCATGACAGTGATCTTTGTCAGCACAAAGTGCGTTACTTGTCATATGTCGCACGTGAGGCACCAGCGCTGCATATGCAGATTATGCATGGCATGCACATGCTGCATCGCCGAACCCACGCACGGCGGCCGCCGACCTCCACTCTCAGCTGTGCGCCAGCTGCTCAGCCGCTCCGCTCGCCGGGGCGCCTGGCTCTCCGGGCCCCGCCGGCTTACCCTCCGTTGCCCGGGCGGGGGATGGGAGCGGTGGCGGCCCGACGGCCCGGGGACGAACGCAAAAGGGCCTGCTCATGGTGAGGCAGGCCCTTGCTTTTTATTCGGTTGTGCGCCTTCGTTCGGAAGGCGTTGCTTCAGGCCCGCTCCGCTGTTGCGCGGACGCCAGGGCTCTGAAGCATCGGCCCTGAAGGGCGGACGCCGACGTTTAGCTCCCCGGCGGGAGCAGTACCGCGTCGATGACGTGGATGATGCCGTTGGTCGTCAGGATGTTGGTCATCGTCACCTGGGCGTCGTTGATGAAGACGTTACCGTCGTCGTCGACGCTGATTTCCACCGTCTCCCCGGCAACGGCCTCAAGGGAGTCCATGTCCATGGCGGCGACGTCTCCGGCGAAGAGCGCGCCCTCGGCGACGTGGTACAGAAGGACGTTGCTCAGCGCATCGGGGTCGTCGAGCAGGCTGTCCAGCGCGCCCGCCGGGAGGGCGGAGAAGGCGGTGTTCGTGGGGGCGAAGACGGTGAACGGCCCCTCACCCTGCAGTGTCTCTACCAGACCGGCCGCTTCCACGGCGGTGGCGAGGGTGCTGAAGTTCTCGTCGGAGGTCACGACGCCGACGATATCATTCTCCGGCGGCAGGAGTACCGCGTCGATGACGTGGATGACGCCGTTACTGGCCTCGATGTCGGTGGCGACAACATTGGCGTTGTTAACCATGACGCCCGCGTCGTCAGCGCTGATGTCCAGGGGCAGGTCGTTGGCGCTGAGCGCGCCGTTCAGCTCCGTGACGTCGGCGGCCATGACTTCACCGGGCACGACGTGGTAGAGTAGCACCTGCTCCAGAGCGGCGGGGTCGGCGAGCAGCTCGTCGAGAGCGCCTTCCGGCAGCGCCTCAAACGCGGCGTCGCGGGGGGCAAAGACGGTGAACGGTCCCTCGCTCTGCAGCGTCTCCACGAGGCCGGCGGCCTCGGCGGCGGCGAGCAGCGTCTCGAACTGACCGGCCTCGCTGGCAACTGTTACGATGTCGCCGGGGCCTTCCGCCTCCTGCATCGACGGCGGAATGAGCACGCTGTCGATGACGTGGATGACGCCGTTGCCGGCTTCGATGTCGGTGGCGACGACGGTCGCATCGTTGACCATCACGGTGTCGCCGTCCACGTTAATCTCCACCTCCTCGCCGAGGGCGGTAGTGGCGCTTTCCAGGTCGACGACGTCGGCCGCCGGAACTTCGCCGGGAACGACGTGGTAGAGCAACACCTGCTCCAGTGCGGCGGGGTCGGCGAGCAGAGCGTCGAGTGTGCCCTCTGGCAGCGCCTCGAAGGCGGCGTCACGGGGGGCAAAGACGGTGAACGGTCCCTCGCCCTGCAGCGTCTCCACGAGGCCGGCGGCCTCGGCAGCGGCGAGCAGTGTCTCAAACTGGCCCGCCTCGCTGGCAACTGTCACGATGTCGCCGGGGCCTTCAGCTTCCATCATCGAGGGCGGAATGAGCACGCTGTCGATGACGTGGATGATCCCGTTGCTGGCCTGTATATCGGCGGTGACCACGGCGGCGTTATTCACCATTACCGTGTTCCCTTCGGCCGCGATGTCCAGCTCGCCGCCGCTAATGGCGGTGGCGCTATCGAGCCCTACGACCTGGGCGGAGGTCACGTTACCCTCGACCACATGGTAGAG
>JAWVYW010000140.1:0-10305 GCA_033722535.1 Promineifilaceae bacterium (SeqCode) | reverse complement strand
CAGCGAGTAGTAGACAGACTTCGTAACCGTTTGTAAGTAAGCCGGAAGCTTCTCCCGTCCGCGGGGGCGGATGGGGTTTCCGGCTCTGATAGTCTACGGCGTGCACACACTCTCCAGGAGCGCACTCTCACGGAGGACAACTCCACAGGAGGGCTGTGAGCATGCACACAGGAGGAACGATTATGGATGATTTGGGCGCAATCGTGATGTTCATCTTCATCCTGCTGCTCCTGGCGGCTATCATTCTCCCCCGATTCGAATCAGGGACCGGCGCCGGCTCCGACGAGGAGTAAACCAATCTCGGGCGTCAGACTGGTGCTTTCACAGCAGTCGAAAGCTCCGGTCTGCGCATGCCTTCCAGCCAACCCAGGGACGGTACAGGCTGTGGATAAGTTGCGTCTGCTTGTGGATAACGGTGCACCCCTTGGGGATAGCTGAGCCATTTCTGGGGATTTCTCTCCCCACCGCCTAGCGTTCGATGCGCAGGCGGTGCCACTGCGGCACGCCGATCGGGGTCAGGTGGTAGCTCTCTATGTAGGGCTTCACCAGGGTGGCGGCGAGCGAGTGGCTGACGTAGACGGCGGGGGCTGCTTCGATCAGTGCCGCCTCAATCTCGCCATAGAGACCGAGCCGCGCCTGCGGATCCGGCTCGACCCGCGCTTCCTCAAGCAGACGATCGATTACCGGGTCGTCGAATTGCCCCAGATTCTGTGGGGAACTGCTATGGTAGAGCACGTCGAGAAAGTTCTGCGGATCGGGGTAGTCGGCGCACCAACCGTAGCTGTAAAAGTGGCCCACGTTGCCATCATGTAGTTGCTCGCTGTAACTGAAGGGATCGAGCAACACCGGCTCGATCGTTATTCCTAGATTTTCCTCCCACATGCTGATTACTGCCGCCACAAAAGATCCGACGCTGCCATATCCGGCCGTGGTAAAGGTCAGCGGCGGCGACGTGTCCGGATCGTAACTGGCCTCCAGTAGAAGAGAGCGGGCCTTCTGTGGATCGAACGGATACGGTGCTGTCCGCTCTGTGTACCCGGGTATTCCGGGTGGCAGTGGGCCATTGGCAGGCAGCGCATTGCCCTGCATCAGACCGCTGATCAGACGCTCCCGGTCGAGGGCGTGGCTCAGCGCCTGCCGGACGAGCGGATCGTCCAGCGGGGGGCGCTCGTTATTTAGGCCGACGAAGGTCGTACACATGGCGGCCGTGCGCCGCAGCTCGGCAAAGAGCGGGTCGTTAGGATCCTCCACGCGCTCGAGCGTCGCTCCCCCGACGCCGACGATGTCTATCTCCCCATTCTCATACCGTGCCAGCGGCAGGCCGGCATCGAGGAGCAGGACGACGTGGGGAATGTTCGCCCGGGGCCCGTAGAATGCTTCATTGCGGGCCAGTACGATAATTTCGTCGTCCTCCCACACCGCCAGCTTAAAGGGACCGCTCCCGTTGGGCTGATGCTCCCAGTCTGGCTGGCGAACATTTTCGTGGTCGACGACAAAGGCTACGGGGTAGGTTAACTTAGCCAGAAAGGCAGGCTTGGGGCCATCGATCCTTACCTCAAGTGTGTGTTCATCCAGAGCGCGAAGACCCACTATCCGGTCGGCTTCCCCGGCGACCTTCTCGGCAACGCCGACGATATCGCCAAGATAGGTCAGCGCGGTGTCGGAGCCCATTTGGGGATCGGCGGCCCGCTCCCATGAGAAGATGACGTCCTCGGCGGTAACCAGGCGGCCGTCGTGGAAGCGGGCGTTCGGATGGAGATGAAAGATATAGCGTGTACCGCCGTCGCGTACTTCCCAGCCGGCGGCGAGGTCAGGGTGGACGCGCAGATCGGGCCCCAAAGTCACGAGACCACTGAAGATGTGACCCAACGCGCCCGATGGCCCGCCGTGCGTTAGAGCCGGATCAAGCGTGCGCGGCTGTCCGCCACTCAGAAAGAGCGCCTCCTCCCGATCCACCCCATAGGCGGCGCCCGGCTGATCGCCCGCCAGCCGCGTCAGAAAGGTGCAGCCCAGAATGAGGAGCAGGAGCGGAACGAAGAGCAGTGGGAGTGTCCGCTTCGTAGCAGGGGGGTGGCCCCTGCTCGCGTTGAGTGAATGGTGGAAGAGCTCCTTCATCGAGCAGTCAGAAAGTGCATCGTGCACTTACTCGGGCGCCTCTTCACTGGCGCGCCTACTGCGGCGGACGGCAACCAGACCCAGCATCAGCAGCGGTACAAGCGAAAAGGTGCACAGGCTGTCAGGAGCGGTCGGCGCGGCGGCGGCGACCGGAGTGGGATAACTTTGTGGTGCGTCGAGCGGGGGCGCGGTAGGCACGGCCGCAGCACGGATCGGCGTCGGCGTAGGCGGAATCGTTCTCGGCGGCGCGCCAATGGCAGCGCGCCATTGCACTTCGAGGGCGTCTGTGTTGAAGCCGTAGACGGATTCCAGCGCTTCATCATAGCTCACTCCATCAGCCAGCGTCATCAGTAACACCTGCATTTCCTCCTGACCGTATGTCTCGAGGAGGTACGCGACGACGCTGTAGCTCTGGCTGTAGGCCAGACCGGCCTCGGCGTCGTGGGCGGGGAAGGCGCCGGCGAGGCTGCGCAACGGCTCAAAGCGATTATTGGCGATGGCGCTCGCCAGCTCTTCCCTCATTTCGGGATCTGGCGGCCCTTCGGCGTAAACGGCCAGCCCCTCCTCCAGCCACGTGGGTCGGCTGCCCCCCAGGCAGCTCCAGCCAAACTGGCCGATGACCAGGTGGGCCAGCTCATGACGCACCGTCTCTCGCCCCCACCCTTCGGCCAAAGCGGGCGGGATGCCGATGAGGATCGTGTTGTAATCGGTAAAAGCAAGGCCACCGGCCCACTCCTGCACGTAAAGCACAGCCTCGCGCATGGCGGCGGAATCGTCGTAGATGAAAAAAGAAACGTCATCCTGGAGCGTGATTCCCATCTCTCCCTCAAGCCGCTCCAGGCCGCTGGTCGCCGCGTCTATCAACAGCGGGCCGACTTCCTGGCCCTCGTACCAGTGAAGACGAATATCTTCTGTCTCCACCACCTGCCACTGAAAGCGATCATCTTGCAGCGTAATGCTCTGCCGGGGCGTGGTGAAGGTATTGCCGGCGCTGTCGGTGACCGTCCACGTCCACCACAGCTCCGTTCCCGGCGGCGGATTACCCGAGCGGCTCATGACCCACGTCCACGATGCTTCACTCCCCATCGGCTCAACCGGAACCTGGCTGCTGACGTCGGCGCACTCCCGGCGCACGACGTCATAGGTCAGGAGCGCGCTTGCAATCTCCTGCTCCGCCAGCGCCAGATGGAACGTCGCTTCGCGTGGAAAGTCGATCGCTACCTCATTCGTCGCCACCCCTGCAGCGTCCGGCGACGGTGAACGGGCGGTCAGCGCCAGCAGGGGCGCGGCGTGCGCCGTCGGGGGGATGGACAGGAGAAGCGCCATGAAGAGGAAAACAGCAAGCAGAGGCGCCGGGCGGAATAGGCGGGCGATGATCATCGAAATCAGGAGCGACTACCAGTTATCGAGCGGTTGCCTCATCTTACTGCATCTCTCAAGCTGCGGGGCGGCTGGTCAGTTCCCCCTCAGTAAGATCGTAGTTGAGGATCAACAGTTCGGTCACCGGGCCCCGTTTATGCGCCTTGCTGTTGATGTTGCGACGGGCCTGCACTTCGTGGATCTGATAGCTCTGGTTATCGTAGAGATCATAGACGAGAGGCGCGCTGGAGTTGCTGAGCATGACGCGGCAGCCTCTCTCTGTTAACGCGCCCACCGTCTGGGCCAGCCGGCGATGGTCGGCTTCGTCAAAACCGTAACGACTGTAGCTGGTAAAGTTGCTCGTGGCATTGAGCGGGACGTAAGGCGGATCGAAATAGACGAAGTCTCCCGGGCCTGCCTCCCGCACTGCGTCGGCAAAATCGGTCGCCGCCAGTGTGACCCCCTGCAGCGCTTGGGAGGCGGCGTGCAGGCGCTCCTGGTCACAGATTTTGGGCCGCTTGTACCGCCCAAAAGGGACGTTGAAGCGTCCCTTCTGGTTTTCGCGGTAGAGGCCATTGTAGCAGGTCTTGTTCATGTAGATGAGGCGTGCAGCGCGCTCCACAGGATTCATCCGGGCCGGGTTCTGGGCGCGAACCTGATAGTAGTACTTCTTCTCGTTTTTGTGGGGCTTGAGTGCCGCGATCAGCGCGTCGACATCGTCGCGGACGACTTCGTACGTCTCTATCAGCTTCCAGTTGCAGTCGGCAAGCGTCGCCGCCTGCGGCTGCAGATGGAAAAAGAGTGCGGCGCTGCCGATAAACGGTTCGAAGTAGCGCTGGATCTGGCTGCGATGGGGCAGAAAGGATTCGTATTTGGAAATGAGTCGACTCTTTCCACCCGCCCATTTGAGAAACGGTCTGGCTTCGGGAACATAAGGGCGTGACATGACGCCGATTATAACGGCGTGAGGCTGGCTGCCCAGATATTGAAGGTGCTTACGGCTGATCTATGATTTTCGCAGCGGCCTGTAGAAAGGCTTTTCAGCAGCTGCGTTCGGCGATGGCTTCTTTGTCGCGCCGCTCGGCGTGCGCTTTCAGCCGCCGCCTGATCTGCATCAGCAGGCGCAGATACTGGAGGACGTGCTTGACGTGGTTGATGTGGCTGGGGTGTTCGTTGTAGATGGTGCGAATGGGAACCCAACCGAGGGAAAGATCTTCTTCAAGGCAGATGATGATCATATCCACCTCAAACTCATAGCCGCTCTCTGGGCTCCGTAACGAGGCTGCCACCAGGCGCCGGCTGACCATCCGATAGCCTGACTGGTTGTCGAGCATCGTTTCGCCCACAACCCAGGAAAAGGTCCACCGGCCGAGAATATTCATCGTATAGCGGGTCCAGGGCATGTCGTCGAAGTTGCGCGCTCCAATGATGAGATCATCTGTTCGGCTCCAAAACGCGTCCAGAAAGCGCGGAATTTCAGCCGGATCATGCTGCCCATCGGCATCCAGTGTGATCACGGCATCGTACGCTTCGTCCAGTGCGTAACGAAAGCCGGCTTGTAGCGCCGCACCCTTCCCGCTATTTCTCCCCAACCGGATAATAATCGCCCCCGCCTCCGCCGCCTCTGCCGCCGTGCGATCGGTAGAGCCATCGTCCACGACCAGCGCCGGTAACCCCTGCGCGCGCACAGAGGCAACTACTTGACCGACCGCTGCCGCCTCGTTGTAGGCCGGAATAACGACCAGCACACGTCCGGCGTGCGGTTCAGGCGACCGGAGGCTCATCTTTTCCTGTACTAGTTCCATAAATATTGCCGAGGCTGCCGGATACCCTCACCCCATATCCTGTCTTTTCAACACAAACAGCTCGAAATCTATCTGTCACCCGCGCTCGTCAACTCTCCGGCAACAGGCGGAGCCGCTCGTCAACCGCTGCCTCAACGCGAACGCGGCTGAACAACATAGGATGATACTGGTTGTGCAACCATTCATCAATACCATCCTGATAGTGGTGGCTGGCGGGGTGGCCCGACTGCCCGCCGGGGAGCGCGCTTCGGCTATTATCCCAGGCGCCAACATCGAGTACCATGCGGCAGCTGGCGATGATCTGCACCGGGGGCGGCGGCAGCCTCGGGCTGAGTTCGGCCTGGTTGACGGTATATCCATCGCCATTCAGCGGCTCGCGCCGCCCTTTCCAGAGCCGACCGAGGCCGGGAATACGAGCCAGCGGGCTTTCGAACTCGACATAATGTAGGCGCCCCCACTGCCACTGTTCTGGCGCTGTTCCTAGCTCGCGCTGGAGGGTAGACAGTGCTTCCTGCAGCGAGGGCCGGAGCAAAGGGCGTATATCACCGACCCACTCGGGCACGCCGCCGGCAAGCCAGCGTAGCGCCAGCTCCTGGCCCAACTCATGAAAGGGTGATGCGGCGAGCTCCGCCAGGCCCCCTTCGCCCAGTAGATCTTCCATCAGTTCGCGACCCACTGCCTGCTCGACGGCGGCTCGTGTGAAGCAGACGAACCAGGCCCAGTAGAGGGTGGGGGCGATGCAGTCCGCCCGCATCTCGTGGTCCCACGCCTTCAAGCGCGCCAGTTGCTCCTTCATATAAGAGGTCTGGTTCTCCCAGCTCTGTGCCAGGGGCAGCGCCACCTGGAGAAAGCGGCGGGCGGGAAGAGAAACGGCGTCCGCCTGAATCGCCTGGTTGTCCCTTATGTCGAGCGGCGCGCCTGACGTGATCAGCGTGGCGATGCGCTGTGCGCGGTAGGGCGGCAGCCACTCGCCGCTCAGCAGGTAAGGGTAACGGGCGCCGGTCACGCGGTTATTGGCGGTGGCGATAAAGCCTTCGGAGGGATTAAAGCGAGCCGGCAGGTCGTCGGCATTGATCCAGCCCGACCACTCGTACTCGCCGCTCCACCCAGGCGCCGGTACTAGACCATCTCCGCGCTTCCGCACCGGCACGCGACCGGGCATAACGTAACCGATATTGCCTTCGACGTCGGCGTAAACCACATTTTGGGACGGAAAGGCCCAGTGTCGCACAGCAGCACGAAAGGCGCTCCAGCTCTCGGCCCGACCCACCTCGAGGAGGGCGCGCAGGTGGTTATTTTCGTCGTGGCACATCCAGCGCAGCGCCAGGTCGGCGTGGCGCCCGGGGATAAGAGCGGAGATAACCGGACCATGGTGTGTGTAGCGCACCTGTTCGACCACGGGCGACCGCCGCCCGCGTACATGGATCACCTCCTCCCGCTCCTCGGCCGCCTGCCACTCCCCTTCAACCTCATAAAGAAGCGAATCCTCCGGGTGAAAGCGCTCGACGTAGAGGTCCTGAATATCCGGGAAGCCGTTCGTGATGCCCCAGGCAATGTGGCGGTTGTGACCGATGATCAGCCCCGGCACGCCCGGCGAGGTAAAGCCGGACATCTCATAGCGGCCCCCGACAAGATGATTTTCATACCAGATGGTGGGGAAGATGGGGGGAAGATGGGGATCGTTAGCCAGAATCGGGCGCCCGCTGGCGGTCAGCCCGCCGGAGATGGCCCAGTTGTTGCTACCCGCGCCCGGCCCTGTGGGTACGCTGCCCAGAGGAAGCGTCTCCAGCGCCTGCCGGTATGCTTCGACAAGCGCTTCTGCCAGCCGCCCGCCCACACGCGCATCGGGCACGATGGTGGGGTAGCTGTCGGAGTAGAAAGGGGTGAGATCGGCGGCTCGCTCCGGCCCCAGTTGCTCGACCAGGCGCGCACGCAGGAGCTCCGTTTCCCAGTTGACCGACAGGCCCCACGCCAGAACGGTGCCCCAGGCGGCGCTATCAAGCATACCCCATCGCTCCGGCCGGTAGGCGAGGAGGGTAAACTCCGGGGGCAAAGGGCCCTCTTCGATAAAGGCGTTCACGCCGGCTGCGTATGCGGCCGACACCGACGCCGTCTCCCGATCCTGCACGATGCCCGCCACCTGCGCTTCCGCCGCGCGTGGCCAACCGACGATGCGCGCGAAGCGGTCACTCTCCAGGGCGGCAGCGCCGACAATTTCCGCCAGGCGGCCCAGACCGACCCGGCGGTTGGCGTCCATCTGAAAAAGGCGATCCTGGGCGTGCACGTACCCCTGCGCAAAGAAGAGGTCCTCTTCCGTGGCGGCATAGATGTGGGGCACTCCCCAGCGATCGCGTAGGACTTCGACCGGCTCTCGTAGCCCCGCGAGGGTGAGCGTACCGGACGTCTGGGGAAGAGAACGCCGTAAAAGGTACCGTCCGGCCCCGGCGACGGCAGCCGCTCCCGCTCCGGCCGCAGCGCCGACAAGGGCCAGACGGGAGAGACGCCTGCCCGCGTTCATTCGGGAGGCGTAAACTCCGACGGCGATCGCTCTGCTTCCAGGGCGAGAACGCGCTCCAGGTCGATTTCGATCTGGGTATAGGACCCATCCCGCTTGCGTCGGAGGGGAACGTCCAGCCGCTGGAGGCTATGCCAGAGAGGTGTGTTTCGGCTCTGGGCGACGCCAATCAGCGTTCGCACACCCTCCTCGTACGCCACATGAGCCACCCAGCGCAGCATGGAGGTGCCGATACCCTCTCCGTGCAAATCGTCACGCACGCTGAGCGCCACTTCTGCGGTCTCTCTATCTTCACCCCAGATGAGACGAATTCCCCCTACGCATGTATCCGGCTGCCCAGGGAGGTCGGCGAAGGCCAGCCAGCCGCGGCCTTCCGCGGCGTCGATGGCAGCCATGATAGCCGCCTGCTGCTCCAGCCAATCGGGATCGGGATCGTTCAGCGGAATGTTGAAGCGCAGATAGCGACTCTCGCTGCTCATATGTCTGAAGAGGTCGAGAAGGTAAGGGATATCAGAGGGCTTCATTGGGCGCAGGCGCACCGGGAGACCGTTGTCTGCGCGGAACTCGACGGTATTTGTGTGGTTCATAGCTATCCCTCTCGTGACGCGCCGCGTCATGCTTTCCCCTAACATATCATGCTCGCGCACGGTTTACAAATATCGCGCCGCGGGTCAGGCATTACCGCAACGTAGCGCTTAAAGAGGCTCTTTAAAGTCGTACAGCCCGCTCTCCACGCCCCACTCCCGCCCGCATTCCTCGCAGCGCAGGTTACCCGTTTCCGTCTCTGCCAGCGTTCCCCGGCAGTTGGGACAGGCAAAGAAAGTGTCTGGCGCCGCGACGGCGCCGACTGCAGGATGGCGGCTCGAAACGAAGACGCTGGGTGTGAACTGCCACCAGTTGCCAGTATATTGGGCCACGCTGTCCACAGCCACCAGCAGCGGCGTTGGCACCAGGCGCTTTAGCGGCGCGAGCCGGAAGTGGGAGACGGTGAGGATGCGGTCCGGACTGAAGCCGGCCTCGTCAAGCCGCGCTTGAATCCAGCGCGGGTGGAAATCGAAGTTCAGCTCGACAAACTCAATCGGCTCCTCGCTATAGGGCGACCACGACTGCCGCCCCGCCGCATGGCGCAACATCGCCTTCAGGTTTTGCTTGTTTGCAAACTCCAGGATGCAGCTTCCGCCAGGAGCGGCGACACGCCCCAGTTCGGCAAAGAGCGCCGGGACGTCGGCGGCGTGGTGCAGGGTTCGTACCTGGACCATCGTCTCAAATAGCCCCTCCACAAAGGGCATCTCGTACCAGTTGCCGGCGACGAAGATAAAGCGTGGATCGTGCTGTAGGCGCGCCTGTGCCTCTCGCAACAGGGAGCGTGAATAGTCGAAGAGGACGACCCGCTCGTAGCCCCGGTACTCCTCCGCAAGACGCCCGAAACCGGCGCCAACGTCGAGAAGGGTCTGGCCCCGTGGCGGCATCAGCCGGCGGAGCGCAATCCGCTCGACCTGATCTTCATAACCGCGCCCCGTCCCTTCCCAAAAGCGGGTGCGATAGTCGGACCCTTCATAATCACAGACGGGCGGGCTATCGTACTCGGTCATCGATATCTCTAGCGTACCGTGGCCCCATCCAAAGCAGCCTCTCCGCTGATCTCCGTCTCGAGACGGCGCATCAGATCTTCATTGCTCTGGGGAAGCTGGTAGAGAAAGCTATCCAGCGGCGTAAAGAGCGCCTCCAGCGTGCTAAAAGGGGCGCCTAGCTCCGTCTCCTCCAGGGGAATATTGACGGCCACGTCGAGCGCAATGGGGATCGTATTCTCGACCGGCACGTCGAGGTCGAGGGCAATAGGTAGGACCATGCCCGCCGGCAGGCTCAACTGCACCTGACCGTTAATCTGCCCACCGCCGCCGGGTAGTACCATCGTCGCGGGCACCGTCAGGGGCACCGGATCCTGGATGACGACGCTGGTGGTCGTGGATAGCGGCAAGGTGAAGGAGACAGGGATTTCGTCCCGCACCTCGATGTTGCGGATGATTGTGGCGTCTCCCATTTCGACGAAGCTCGCGCTCAGGCCACCGACCAGCGGGCGCGCGACGGAATCAACGATGGGGAGCACGAGCGGTGCAGCCAGCAGGAGGACGATGAGGAAGAAGAAGTTCATCGTAAAGGAAAAGATAATGGCGATGTTCTTGAACGCCTGCCACGGCTTTCGCTGCCAGATAAAGTCGTGCATTGGCTACCTCCTACTTTGCTGTGGATCCGGGAGGCGATTGCCGCGGGCGGGGCGCCTCTTGTAATTCCCGGCTGGCCTCCCGATCAAACAGCGACAGGAGGCGGCGGAACGTCTGTGATCTATCTTCTGGGACTGCCATCGTGCCGTCGTCGCGCGTGCCTACCGCCGGTCGGCATCGCTCTCGAGTAATGGTAGCATGGACGAGGTAAATGGCAACCGGGCAGCGATAGTACCTCGGTCGGGGTGCCCGGCGTGGGAGCTACACGTTCGCTCCCGCTAGTGTCGTG
>JAWVYW010000139.1:0-10389 GCA_033722535.1 Promineifilaceae bacterium (SeqCode) | reverse complement strand
TACCCGGTCGAGTCGGTGTTGATGATGAACCAGATCGCCGAGATGACGGAAGCGGCGTTTCCTTATGAGATGTGGCGTGAGCGGCGCCTGGAAAATGGGCAGGCGATGACCAGTGTGACGGAGGCGATCAGCGCCGCAAGCTGCACCGTCGCCGACGAGGTAGCGGCCGAGGCGATTATCTCTTCGACGATGTCCGGTTTTACCGCGCGCATGATCGCTCGTCACCGCCCTATGACGCCGATTCTTGCCGTCACGCCGCTGGAAGAGACGCGGAGGCGGCTGGCGCTGGTGTGGGGGGTCAATGCCGTCATCGTTCCTCACGTCTCATCGACAGATGAAATGATCCGCGTTACCCTCGATGCCGTACGCGAGGCCGGACTGGATGCGGGGGACGAAATTGTCATTACAGCCGGCGTGCCCTTTGGCAGCAGCGGCCAGACGAATCTGATCCAGGTGCATGAGGTTGGTATGCCCTATCGTTCGGCATCCCGATCCGATGCTATAGAGAAAAAAGGTACATTAATAAAGAGTGAAGTTCAATGACAGTTCAAAATTCTACTGCAACTCCGACTGCTGTCCCAGTAGCGCGTTCAACCGGTTGGTATCCTGCTCCGTTAGAGCGGATTGAAGATTCAGGGCTCTCGGAGGGCTTTATCTCCGACATGGTGCTAAAGGTGCTCTACACGCGGGGCCGTCTGACAGGCTTCGACATCGCCAAGGTCCTGTATCTCCCCTACCAGCAGGTCCTGGCGCCAATCATGAGCTTCTTAAAGCGAGAGCAGTTTGTTGAAGTGACCGGTTCGGGTGGGTTGGGAACCGGATCTTACCAGTATACGATTACGGCAAAGGGAGCGAACCGAGCGCGCGAGAAGCTCGAGCGCTCCGCCTATATTGGGCCTGCTCCGGTTCCGTGGGAAGAGTATGTGAAGGCGATACGCATCCAGGGAAGTGGCCGCATTCAGGTGAACCAGCGCATAATGCGCCAGGCGCTCTCGCACCTCGTTTTGGATGACAGTGTGTTCGATAAGATCGGTCCCGCTGTGAATTCGGGCAGATCTATATTTCTGTATGGTCCGCCCGGGAACGGCAAGACGACCATCGCCGAGAGCATCGGTCAACTGGTATTACGGGACGATATCTTCATTCCCTACTCCGTCGTCGTCGACGGGCAGATCATCCTGCTCTACGACGAGATCAATCACGTATTGGTCCCTCACTCGCACGGAGCGACGACCAGCGGCCTGCTCTCCACGAACCGTCCCGATCCACGATGGATAAAGATCCGGCGTCCGGTGGTCATGGTCGGCGGTGAGCTGACGCTGGACGGTCTCGAGCTGGTCTATGATGAGACGAACAAGTACTACGAAGCGCCGTTCCAGATGAAGGCCAACGGCGGCCTGTTCCTGATCGACGACTTCGGCCGCCAGCAGGTCCGGCCGCGGGATCTGCTTAACCGCTGGATCGTTCCTATGGAAAAGAACGTGGACTTTCTCTCGATGCACACCGGACGCAAGCTGGAGGTGCCGTTTGAGATGCTGCTGGTCTTTTCCACCAACCTACCGCCCCGCGATCTTGTCGACGAAGCTTTCCTGCGCCGCATTCGGCACAAGATAGAGGTGACCTCGCCCTCATTCGACGAGTACCGCAAAATATTCCAGCGAGTGTGCCGGGCGCGTGATATCGAATACGAGGAGCAGGCGGTACGTTACCTCCTGCAGGAGTACTACATCAAGCAGAACCGCAAGCTGCGCGCCAGCCATCCGCGGGACATACTCGATCAGATAGCCGATATCGCCAGCTATCGGGGCAGCGAACCGCGCCTCACGAAGGAGCTGGTCGATCGCGCTGCCCAGGCTTACTTCGTCGAGCTCTGATCCGCTCGGCCATCCAGTCTGACAGGAGATGGAGTGGCGTGCGGCGACTACACCCTTGATCATCGGCCACCGGGGAGCCAGTGGCGAGGCCCCGGAGAACACAATGGCGGCGTTCAGCCTTGCGCGGAAGCAAGAGGCCGACGGCGTCGAACTCGATGTTCGCCTTGCGCGGGATGAAAGGGTGGTGGTGATGCACGACAGCGACGTTGCGCGCACCACAGACGGGCGGGGGCTGGTAGCGGAGCTGACGGCGGCGGAGTTGCAGGCACTCGATGCAGGCGAGGGCGAGCCTGTTCCCACACTGGACGATCTTTTCGAGGCCTTTGGTCCGACTCTACTGTACAACGTCGAGCTCAAGGATAACGGCCTCTGGGACGATACGCTGGCTCTCGCCGTTGCCGATCGCGTTGCCGCGCACAATCTGGAAAATGAGGTCGTCATCTCCTCGTTTAACCCGCTGGCTGTGCGCCGGGCGCGCCGCCACCTTGCGCATAGCGCCATGGTCGCCCTGCTCTGGCATCATCCCCTTGGCCGCCTCCTGCACCACTTTGTGCCTGCCGAGGCGGATCATCCGCACCATACGCTAGTGGACGAGGCCTACATCCAGTGGGCGCGGGCGCGTGGCTATCGTGTCCACGTATGGACAGTGGATGACCCGGCGGAGGCGCAGCGACTGGCCTCTCTCGGCGTGGATGCCATTATCACCAACTATCCGGCGCGCATCAGAGGCGCGCTCCGGCGATGAAGGTAAAGGTCGTCCTTAACCCTTACGCTAACCGCTGGGGGGCTCAGGCGTCGGTGCCGGCGGTGCGCGCTGCCTTTGCGCGCGCCGGCCTGGACTGTGATCTTGTTCTGACGACGAGACGGTGGGAAGGGGCTGAGCGCGCCCGCGCTGCTGCGCTGGATGGCTATGACGCTATCGTCGCCGCCGGGGGCGATGGCACCGTTAGTGAAGTGGTCAACGGCCTCGTCGCCGCCGCGGGGGAGGGGCCGACCTCTCCTTTAGGGGTGCTACCGCTGGGAACTGGTAATGACTTTAACGACATGCTCGGCCTGCCGCGCACGCTCGACGAGAGCGTAGCCGTCATCGCCGCCGGTAACATGCGTCAGATCGACGCCGGTCAGGTTAACGGTCACACCTTCGACAACAATTGCGCGCTGGCGATGGAGCCGATGGTAACCATTGAGAATGAAAAGATGAAGCGGATATCGGGGAATATTCGCTACGTCGCTGCACTGCTGAAGAGCCTGCTAAAGCTCAAGGCGTGGCACATGCGCATCGCCTGGGAAGGGGGCCAGCACGAAGGGCCTACCTATCTACTCTCTGTCTGCAACAGTCCCCGCACGGGTGGCATTTTTTACATGGCGCCGGAGGCGAAGGTGGACGACGGCCTGCTCGACTTTGTCTTCGCGCCCGAGATGCCTCGCCGCAAGGTGCTGGCGCTGCTTCCTGGCCTCTTCAACGGTACGCACCTGAACCACCCGCTGGTCTCCCACGGGCGCACACCGTGGCTGACGGTAGAGAGTGAGCCAGGCACGCCGATCCACGCCGATGGCGAGGTGATCGCCGAATCGGTGCGCCACGTGCGCTATGAGGTGCTGCCGGGGAAGATTACGTTACTCGCTCCCTGAGGACGGGCGCGGGTTGTAACTCAGCGCGTGCACCAGCTAAAGGCCACCCCCTGAAAACACAAACAGTCCCAGCTGGGACTGTCTAGAGCGCTCGTCGTGCTGGTCTGCTAAAGAGAAGCCCCGCTATGCCGTGTGAGCGACTGGGTTGAACCTGCTAACGCAGGTGGGAAAGATGTTGTCATGAGCACGCTGCCTCGCCCGAAGGCTACTGCATTGTCTCAACGTAAGCCGTTTCCCGTTCTTATACTTGTTGGCTCAACACTTGAAACCCATCACGGACACAGCAGGGTTGTTGCTTATATAGTAGCAAAATCGCCGTCCCACTGCAAGAACGTTGGTGCTCTCTTATGATCTTATATCGCTCAGCGCCGGTGCTCTGACCAGGCTGCGCGCGACGCCTTGCGTCGTGCTTTTGTATATCTATTATCTATGAATCGGGCGCCTTCTGTTGAACAATCGGGCCCCTTGTAGTACTTTTCCCGGTAGTATTGTTACACCGAGAAGAGTGTAGGGCCAGATATGAGACCAAAGCGTGTGGTAGAGGGCGATGGCGCCAGCACGGAGACTTCACAGACGCCAGTTGTGCGGGTGGAGAAACTGAGTAAGGCGTTTCGTGAGGGACGGCGCGTACGCGTCGTGCTCGACGAAGCGACTGCCTCTTTCGAGCGGGGCGAATTTGCCGTCTTGCTGGGTAAGAGTGGCAGCGGTAAGAGCACACTTTTGAATCTGATCAGCGGCATTGAGACGCCGACGACCGGTTCGGTGCTGATTAACGACGTCGCGGTTACCGAACTGAGCGAGCGCCAGCGAACCCTCTTTCGCCGCGATCACATCGGCTTCGTCTTCCAGTTCTTCAACCTCATTCCCACCCTCACCGTGCTGGAAAATGTGACGCTGCCCCAGGAGCTGGCCGGCGGGCGCCGGCAGCAGGTGGAAGCGGAGGCGCTGACCCTTCTGGAACGGGTCGGGCTGGCAGATCGCCGTGATACTTTCCCGGACCGCCTCTCCGGCGGCGAGCAGCAGCGGGTAGCGATTGCTCGCGCGCTGGCGCATGATCCGATGCTGGTGCTGGCCGACGAACCGACCGGCAACCTGGACGAGGAGACGGGCGAGCGCGTACTGGCGCTGCTGCTGGAGCTGACGCGGGCAGCGGGGAAGACGCTGCTCATGGCGACTCACAGCCCCGAAGTGGTGCCGCTGGCGGACCGTGTGTTTCGCATCCACGAAGGCCATCTCGTCAGGAGCGCCCCGGGCGACGTCACTGCGATGGCTGTAACTGATGGCGCCGCCCATGAGGCGGTGGACGAGGTGGTGGAGGCGGCATGAGCGCGCAGAGAAAAGACGCGGCAGAGGCGCACAACCTGCCCCTGTGGCGCACGGCGTGGCGCCGCATGCGCCGGCGACCGTTCCAATATGTGCTCTTCATTCTCGGGGTGGCGCTTGGCGTCGCGATGATCGTCTCCATCGATCTGGCGAACGGTGCCGCCAGCCGCGCCTTCCAGCTCTCGACCAGCGCCATAACCGGCCGGGCCACGCACCGCATTGTCGGCGGGCCTGGCGGCGTGGATGAGGCGCTCTATCGTCGCCTGGTCGTCGAGCTCGGATATCAGCCCGCCGCGCCCGTCGTCGAAGGATATGTACTCGGGGAGACGTTGGGCAACCAGCCGCTACGCCTCATCGGCGTCGACCCCTTCGCCGAGCCGCCCTTCCGGAACTATCTGCAAACGCAGGCAACTGACGAGACAGATGGGCTCACCGGCCTGATTCCCTTTCTGAGCGAGCCGGACACAATCGTCATCGCCCGCGACCTGGCAGAGAGTTATGGCGTGGCGCTGGGGGAGACGGTGCCTCTGTCTGTAGGCGGGCGTACCGTGACGGTGCGTGTCGTGGGGCTGTTACAGCCGGCGGACGACGCCAGCCGGCGCAGTCTACGGGACATCATCTTTACCGACGTCGCCACCGCACAGGAGCTGCTGGATATGGTGGGCAGCCTGAGCCACGTCGACCTCATGGCTGCGGATGAGGAGGCGCTGGCGCCGGTGCGCGCCCTTTTGCCGGAGGGGGTGCGGGTTGAGCCGGCGGCGGCGCAGAGCAACGCCATTCAGCAGATGACGGCCGCTTTCGAGCTGAACCTCACCGCCCTCAGCCTGCTGGCCCTCGTCGTGGGCATGTTCCTCATTTACAACACCGTGACCTTCAGCGTCGTACAGCGCCGGCGGCTCTTTGGCATTCTGCGCGCGCTGGGGGTCACAGGCGGGCAGCTCTTCCGGCTGATTCTGGCCGAGGCGGTGCTGCTAAGTCTGGTGGGCAGCCTGCTGGGCCTCGTGCTGGGCGTGGTGCTGGGCCGAGGAATGGTGCGCCTGGTGACGCAGACGATCAACGACTTTTACTTCGTCATCAACGTGCGCGACGTCCCTCTGCCGCCGGCTACGCTCATCCGCGGGCTCTTCATCGGCGTATTGGCCGCCGTCTTCGCCAGCCTGCTGCCCGCGCTCGAAGCGATGCGCACCAGTCCGCAGAGCACGCTCCGCCGCTCGACGTTGGAAAGCCGGACACAGCGTCTTGTGCCCTGGCTGGTGGTCGCCTGGCTCGTCCTTGGCAGTGCGGGCGCCCTACTGCTATGGCTGGAGGAGGCGGGGCTACTGGTGACCTTCACCGGCCTCTTTGCCGTGCTCATCGCCTTCGCCCTGCTGACCGCGCCGCTGACCGTGCTCCTGATGCGCCTGCTGGCGCCGCTGCTGGATCGTCTCTTTGGCACGATCGGGCGCCTCGCGCCGCGGGACATCGTGCGCAGCCTCAGCCGGACGTCGGTGGCCATCGCCGCCCTGATGACTGCCGTCAGCGTCATCGTCGGCGTGTCGATCATGATCGACTCCTTCCGTAGCACCGTCACCGTGTGGCTGGGGCAGACATTGCGGGCCGACGTCTACCTGTCGGCCCCCGCGCTCACCGCAAGCCGAACGGCGGGACTGTTACCAGCCGACGTTGCCGAGACAGCCGCCGCGTGGGCCGGCATCGAAGAGGCGGTAGCCGTGCGCAGCAGCGCGACCCTCGTCCCCGACCTGGGGCGAGAGGTCGATCTGGCGGCGGTCGACGGCGACATCTCCGCTGGCCAGCGCGATTATGCCTGGGTGCAGGGTGACCCGGAGACGTTGTGGGCGCGCTTCGGCGCCGGGGAAGGCATTTTCATCTCAGAGCCCTTGCTGCTGCGGGAAGATCTGCCTATCCCCCCGCCGCCCCTGACGCTGATGACGGCGGAAGGGCCGCGCACCTTTCCGGTGCTGGCCGTCGTCTACGACTACGCTTCTGACCAGGGCACGGTGATGATCGACCGCGATCTCTTCACGGCGCTCTATAACGACGACCGCGTGTCGTCGATGGGGCTCTTCCTGGCTCCCGGCGTGGAGCCGGACGAAGTTGTTGCCGAGCTCGAGGCGGCCTTTGCCGGGCGGGAAGACGTGGTGGTGCAATCAAACGCCGGCGTCCGCGGCAACGCGCTCGACATCTTCGACCGCACCTTTGCCATTACCGCCGCCCTGCAACTGCTGGCGACGCTGGTCGCCTTCATCGGCGTTCTCAGCGCATTGATGAGCCTGCAGTTGGAGCGGGCGCGCGAGCTGGGTGTCCTGCGGGCAACAGGGATGACGCTGCGCCAGCTCTGGCAGATGACGCTCCTGGAGACGGGGCTCATGGGCGGCACCGCCGGTCTGCTGGCGATGCCTACCGGCTATATTCTCGCCTGGATCCTGATTTACGTGATTAACGTGCGCTCTTTCGGCTGGACCCTGCAGATGTCCCTCGCGCCGGAGCATTTCCTGCAGGCTTTTGCCGTGGCCCTCGTGGCCGCGCTGCTTGCTGGCGTCTACCCGGCGCTGCGGCTGGGGAATATGGTTATCGCCAGCGCGATTCGCCAGGAGTAGCGCGTCGAGCGCGGCGCGCGAGCAAAGGAAACGAAGCAAGTATGAGACTGAGACGACTGCTTATTGTTGGGCTGCTGGTGGTGGCACTTACTACCGCCGTTGTCTGGTGGCAGCGCACCGGGTTGGTGGCCGAGGCGGGCGCGCAGGCGTCGCTGCTGCCGCTGCCGAGCGAAGTGGAAACGGCGGGCTTTGCCCGGGCGACGGAGCCGGATGCAATGGAGTTTCCGGAGGATCTTGGCCCGCATGAATCGTACCAGACCGAGTGGTGGTACTACACCGGCAACCTGGAGACGCCCGGCGGGCGGCGCTTTGGCTACCAGCTCACCTTCTTTCGGCGGGCGATTGAGCCGCCGGAAGCGGAGGAGGCGCCTCTCGGCGGGGCGCTTGCCGGTGATCGTGTAAGCGACTGGCGCACGAACCAGATCTACCTGGCGCACTTCGCCCTCAGTGACATCGGCGCCGACACGTTCTACCATAGCGAGCGCTTTGCCCGTGGTGCTGCCGGGATCGCCGGGGCGCAGGGCGTTCCCTATCGCGTCTGGCTTCAGGATTGGGAGGCGGAAGCGGTGGGGGCGGAGCAGGTGCGCCTGTATGCCGAGACGGAAGCAGTGACGCTGGACATCATCCTCGAGCAGACCCTGCCGCCGATTCTGCATGGCGACGGCGGTCTAAGCCAGAAGGGGCCGGTGCCTGGCAACGCCTCTTACTATTACTCTCTCATTCAACAGGAGACGACGGGCACGGTACGCGTGGGCGCAGAGGACTTTGCCGTCGCCGGTCTGAGCTGGAAGGATCACGAATACAGCACGAACGCGCTTGCGGCGGGCATTGTGGGCTGGGACTGGTTCTCGCTCCAGTTTGACAACGGCGCGGCGTTAATGTTCTTCCAGATCCGGCGCGAGGACGGCACCCTGCAGCCGCAGTCGAGCGGCACTTTCATCTATCCGGATGGCAGCACTGCCCACATCTCCCCCGAGGAATGGGAGCTGGAGGTAACCGACACATGGACCAGCCCGGAGACCGGGGCGGTTTATCCCGCCGGCTGGATCATCCGCATCCCATCTCTGGACCTGGTGCTCGAAGGGCGCCCGCTGATGGCGGATCAGGAGCTGACCGTCTCCATCGTCTACTGGGAAGGGGCGGTTGCTTTTGAAGGGAGCTGGCAGGGCGTGCCGGTGGAGGCCACCGGCTACGTCGAGCTGACCGGCTATTTAGAGTCCATGGAGGGGCGATTCTGAATGGAACCATGGAAAACCGTTTCCCGCCGGCGGGTGTTGGAGCAGCCGCCATTCCTGATCGTCGAGAATCATGTGGTGGAGCTGCCGGATGGGGAGACTGTCTCCAACTGGCAGTGGGTCATCACGCCGGACTTTGTCAACGTGCTCCTGCAGACCGAGGATGAAGACTTTCTCGTCTTCCGTCAGGTGAAGTACGGCATCGAAGGGACGTCGCTGGCGCCGGTCGGCGGCTACATCGACGAAGGAGAGGCGCCGCTGGCCTCCGCACAGCGGGAGCTGCTGGAAGAGACGGGATACGAGGCCGCCGAGTGGGTGGCGCTGGGCAGCTTTCGCGTGGACGCTAACCGCGGGGCGGGCGTCGCCCACCTCTTCCTCGCTCGCGGCGGGCGCAAAGTAGCCGAACCGAACGCCGACGACCTGGAGGAGCAGCAGTTGCTAAGGCTGAGCCGGGAGGAGCTGGAGGCGGCGGTGGCGGAAGGCGGGTTTAAGGCACTGCCGTGGGTGACGAATGTTGTGTTGGGGTTGCGGTATCTGGATGGGGTGGGCGGTGCTTGAAGAGTGAGGGGTAGCCCCAAAGCAGGCGAATGCCTAGTATCAGGCATTGTTGCGCGGCACTGCTTGTCCATTACCCTCTTGATTGCCAGCGGAAAGTTCGATTTCGTAGCCCATACTCGCCCTGTAGCCAAACCTGAACGAGGGTAAGACGCTCTTATTGCCCTCCAGGCGGAGGTCGGCATCTGCCGCGAGCACGAATGCCTATTCTCATGTCGCGGCCAGCCTGCGTGCACAAGATCCGGTAGGCCTTTTTTAACTTAGTTATCTACTTTGTCACGACAAGGGTTGACTCAAAATCCATGCAGCTCTCGGGCACATTAATGCAGACGCCCAGGCGGAGGGGGTGCGTTCCCGTTTCCCGCGCAACCATTTCCAGCGAGACCTCAAGCGTTTCACCGGCCCGAATCTCTTCTTCAAACCAGTAGACTTCAAAGAACGGAGCGCGCGACGTGCGTAAGAACGGAGGTGATGCGTCTACCATCTCTAGCACGTCAAGCGCACCCGCGTTAAGGTCGATGTCGTTCAGTGTCTGAATCCCATCCGCCTCGTTGGTAACTGAGATGTGGATCAAAAACGGCTCGTTGAGCGGCACCCCTTTCGGATGGCGCACGTCGACCTCCACTTCGGATGGCTCTATCGGAGAGGCAAAAACCAACGAACCGCCACCCGCCGAAACAATTACCGCCAGCGGGCAGATGAAGGCGACCAGGAGGATCAGACAACCGTTCAGCAACTTTCTTGCCATTGATACTCCCTCCTTCAGGGAAATAGTGAGCGATTCTGCCTTCATATCAGCTATGTCACCGGCTGCTCAGTCCAGCCGGGTGATCTACCGGGCAACTCGTCGCCAACGAAGTCTTCCAGGAGGATTGCTACCAGCCGGCTATCCGGCATCGCCGTATAGAGGTAGAGCCCGGTGACAAAGATCTGCTCAACATACAGGCCCAGAATCCAGAGCAGGCCGAGGGGGAGGAAAATGAGAAAGCCGACTGACTCGGGCACGAACATCACGGCGATAATGCTGGCCAACGTAACAAGCTTCGTTAGAGCGAGACCGCCAAGAACGGCAACTGCGCTGCCAGCCGCGACAGAGCGCAGGCGGCCGACTGCGGGCCGGAGAGCAATCTCCTCGAAGGACATAATTGCTACCAACATAAAGCCGGCCATGCG
>JAWVYW010000138.1:0-10393 GCA_033722535.1 Promineifilaceae bacterium (SeqCode) | reverse complement strand
GGCAGCCGGATCGATGTCAGCTGCGCCCCAGGCGGCGATCTTGCGCCGCTGTCGTTCGCTCTGCATGAACTGCCAAGTGGAGAGGAAGAGGCGCCCGCCAGGCGCCAGGTGGTCGCGTAGTTCGCGCAGGAGGCGCACCCGCCTCTCCCGGCCCGGGATGTGTTGCAGTACGGCGAGGGAGGCGATCGCACAGAACGTCCCCAGCCCGTGCAGAGTGCCGGTCTCGCCGATATCCCGCATATAGAACGTACCGGAGGGGATGGCCGCCCGAGCACGTGCCAGAAGTCGAGCGCTGAAATCAACGCCTACATACTCCATCTCGGGCACCGCCTTCAGAATGGAACGCCCGAATCGGCCCTCTCCACAGCCGACGTCAAGCAGCCGCTTACAATCGACTGGAAGCTCTGCAAGGAGAGGGGCAAAGCCGGGCTGAGGGCGCGAGCGGGTGCGTGCGAAAGGCGCCGCCAGCTGTTCGTAAAAGTGCCGGTTCAGCGCCAGCAGCCGGCTTGCAGTGCGAGCATCCATGAAAGCGCCAGCGGCGAGATCGCTCAGCCAGAGGGATCGCCCAGGCGGAGGGGCGGCGATTCACTCATTCTCTTCCGCCCACTCCTCTTCCTGCTCGCGCGCCGCCGCGAGTTCAATCATCTCCTGACTGACGGGATCATTCTGGGGCTGCTCCCACCGTTCCCGCAGCTTCTCGCGCTTTTCGCGCACCTGGCGCTCCACTGCATCGAGCGCCTCTTTAAGCGCGTTATGGGGCGACTCATCTTTTTCTTTGCCCACCTGATCCTCCGGGCGCACGTAGGCGACCACCGTCGCTTCGTAGATTGGCGTCTGCCCCGCCGCTTGCTTGCGCACGGTAACGGCGGCGCTCGTGAGATCAGAGTGGCCTTCGGCCAGCTCCCGGAGGCGACCCTCGGCCATCTCCATCAGGCGTGCCTCAAATAGCTTGTCGTCGATGTCGCTGTAAAATTCGATCGTAAAATCGAGCTCGTCAATGTCGGGCATTCTTCTTGATCCTCCTCGTTCTCTACGTTGAAAGTGCTTCAGATAGGCTCATGCGCCTTCTCGCAATCTGCTAATTTCAGGCACCTGCTCAATACGGAGATCATCGGGCCGGCCTACAGTAGGCAGTCTAACAGCCACAGGTTTGCAAAGCATTAGCAATGAACTGCGGCTGCGGCTGCCGGTCGAGCGGCATGGACATGGAGCCTCATGGAGAAGCGGGCCGAATGCGCCTGCTGTTTGTGACAAACCATCGACCGCCTTCATCTGTCTCCACCCAGATACCGGGAAAGGCGTGCGCCGTCACACGACCGGCAACCCAACCCTCTTCTGCCTCGCACCCAGGGCTGGAGGTTAAGCATATCTCAACACGATCGCCCAGTTGGTAGCGATCGATCAGTCGCTTCACCATCGCATGCGTCCTCCCGCTCACCCTCTCACACACGGGAAATTGAACCACAGTTCGACGGTTAGACAGAATCCAGGCGGTATGGTATACTTTGCTTTGGGTGTATTCCGTTGGATGCGGTCAACTACCGCGTCGATGGTCCCGGTTGCAAGAGGCGACTCACTTACCTGTTTGATAACGCGTAAGGGCGAAACCGGCAAATTGCAGCGCCACCCAAATCTGGACAAAGGCAGGTGAGGAAAAAGCTGGTCGCTTTTTCGAAAAGACCGACAACCGAATGACGTTTACTGAGCCCGGTAGAGTCTCTTCTGGAGCCTCCTGGGTTTGTTTTGTTGCCCGTTTGCCGCATTCTTAGACCGCCCGGGGGCCACCCCGATAGAGGCGATTCTCAGAGTACCTCTCTGCGAGAGTATACCTGCAGACCAACGCGACAATCAAAACCCATCTGATCGAGCCTCGCGGGGGAGGGACATTTCCCGGTAGCTCAGTGCGCCTGACACCAGGTCGCGACGTCAGTCTCGATAGCGTAGCAGCAGTTGAGAAGGTTGCACGGTCGTTTCATCTGGACTTTTCACGTTAACCAACCACCCAAGGAGGTGAGATAGTTGCCGAAAGTAGAACTGCGTTCCGGTGAGAGCCAGGAGCAGCTGCTCAGACGTTTTCGGAAGAAAGTAGTCAAGAGTCAGGTACTGAGTGCCGCGCGCCGCAAGCGGTGGCACATTTCCAAGAGCGAGCTGAAGCGGATTAAGATGAAGAAAGCGCTCCGTCGCGCGCGCCGCCGCGGAGACTGACTGTTCCCTGGTTGCCGTCCGGGCGCCGGTGGGTGAAGCCTATCCAGCCGCGTCCCGGGCGGGCAACCGCCGGACGTTCACTCACAAGGAGAAATGAATGGCTGATCAGATCGATACATACACGTATGATCGCGGCGATTGGGTCGTGCATCTTCACCATGGCGTGGGTGAGATCAGGGAGATCGAGGAGAAAGCGCTAGGCGGCTCGGAGACGACCTACTACAAGGTGGTAACCAGTAATAAGACGCTCTGGGTACCGATTGACAAAGCCGAGAATCGCTGGTTTCGTCCATTGGCAACCGAGGAAGAGTTCGATAAGGTGATCGAAATCCTCAAGCGGCCGCCTCAGGAGATGCACTCCAACCACAACAAGCGCAAGAAGAGGATCAAAGACGTCAAGTCTGAAAACTCGCTGGAGGAGATGGCGCGTCTCATCCGGGATCTCTGGGCACGACGGGCGAACAGGAAGCTCAATAACACCGAAGAGCGCGCCTTACGTCGCTTTACTGATCGGCTGCTACGCGAATGGTCGGTCGCTAAGGGCCTGGACGAAGAAGAAGCGCGCCAGCGGATGCGCACGCTCCAGAGCACGGTCGCCGAGAACGCGTGAATGATGTAGGCGGGAAGCGGTCGACCGTTACTTTACCCATTTACACAAGGAAAAAGGAGATAAATGACCACAAACATTGAAAGTGAAGGGAATACAGTCGGCGAAGGGATGGACATGGCGGCCATGTTCGCCGAGATGCTGGATGAGTACGAATACACCAGCCCCCAGCAGGGGCAGATCATCCAGGGCGAGATCCTGCGTATTGAAGACGACGCCATCTTCATGGATGTCGGCGCCAAGCGCGATGCCATCGTTCCCCATACCGATCTTGACCTCCTGACAGAGGAGATGATCGCCTCGCTCGAAAAGGGAAAGCAACTTCCCGTCTACGTGCTCAAGACGCCCAGTGGGGACGAAGAGCTCCTGGTCTCGATCAACAAAGGGCTGGAACAGCAGGATTGGGACCGCGCCGAGACGCTCCTCGCCGAAGATGAGACTGTGGAGCTGGATATCGTCGGCTACAACAAGGGTGGCCTCCTCGTCCAGTTTGGACAGCTGCAGGGTTTCGTGCCCAACTCCCACGTGCCCAGTCTGCGTTATGGCGGCGGTCAGGCAGCCATCGAATCGCGGAAAGCGCGCAAGGTTGGCGAGACACTCCTTCTAAAGGTGCTGGAAGTCAACCAACAGCGCCGCCGCCTGATCTTCTCTGCCAAAGCAGCCCACAAAGAGCAGCGCAAGCGTCGCCTGCGCGAACTGCAGGTCGGAAGCATTATCGAGGGGCGCGTGGCGAATATCGTCAAGTACGGCGCCTTTGTCGATCTTGGCGGCGGCATCAGCGGCCTGCTGCATGTCTCGGAAATGGCTTGGCACCGGGTTGAACACCCGAGCGAGGAATTGGACGTTGGCGATGAAATCGAGGTCGAGGTCCAGGAAGTGGACGTCGAGCGCGAGCGAGTCAGCCTGAGCCGCAAGGCAGTGCTGCCCAACCCATGGGACAATATTGAACAGCGCTACAAGGTCGGCGACCTCGTGGGCGGTTCGGTCACGAACGTCGAAGATTTTGGCGCCTTCGTCGAGGTCGAAACAGGCGTGGTCGGCCTGGTCCACGTCAGCGAAATCGACATCTATGGGCCGGCGACCATTCACGACATCGTACGACCGAGTGATGAAGTTCTTGTCCGCGTCATCGACATCGATCCCTACGAAGAAAGATTGAGTCTGAGTACACGGCGCGTGAGCTCCGAGGAACAGATAGCCTGGATGCGCCGTCAGGAACAACTTGAAGCTGAGGCCAACGAGGCACCGGCTGCTGAGGCGGAACTCGAAACTGAAGCGGAAGCGGAACCAGGAGCAGAAGTCGAAACTGAAGCGGAGGTCCAAACTGAAGCGGAAGCGGAACCAGAAGCAGAAGTCGAAACTGAAGCGGAGGTCCACACTGAAGCGGAAGTGGAACCAGAAGCAGAAGTCGAAACTGAGGCGGAAGTGGAAACTCAGGCAGAAGTTGAAACCGAGGCAGAAGTTGAAACCGAGGCGGAAGTGGAAACTGAAGCAGAAACTTCACGTGAGGAGACCCCTTCAGCGGTGACGGGCGAAGCGGAATCAAATGCTGCGACTACTGAGAGCGAAGAAGCTACAACAGCCGAAAGCACAGAAGTTGAACCGGCACGGACCACGATGCAGCCGGAATCCGATCAGGGCGAAACGGAACCCGTACGCTAACGGTGTGCCCGCCATGAGGAAAGAGCCTGGTCTGACCGCTACGTTGAGGCCAGGCTTTTTCGTTGCCGCCCTACGAGAGAGAGCGCCGACAGTAGCTATGGCTCCCGGATAACCAGATTATCGAATGCTACCTCGAGGCCGGGCGTCCCCCACGTGCCGGCGTCCAGCGCCACGTGCCCTCCGCTGTAGCTCGCGTCGGTCAGCCGCGTTAGCTCCTGCCCGTTCGCGTAGAAGGAGAGTTCACTGCCCGCGGCGCGAATGGCCAGTTCGTTGGTTGCTCCCAGTTCGGTCGTCAGCGCGGGGCTCTCTACCCACTCCTCTGTCAGGCGCACCCAGCGCCCATCTTGTTCCCGCCTTTCGACCATATACTGTCCCTCGCCCGTTACCTCAAAGCGATAGAAGCCACTCGGGCTCGCCGGCGTTGCCCCGGGTATGGCTGCTGCGGGTGGAGTGCCTAAGCCAAAGAGAATTCCATAACTGCTCGCCGGGCTGCCGGCCAGTTGCGTCACGTCGACCTGAAGAAAGAACTCCTCGAACGTCTCCCCGACCAGCGTCGCATACTGGACGGTGTTTGGCTCATGGACCGCGATGACCAGCTGCTCGCCGACTAGCGCCGTCTGCCCCGCGGCGTCTCCCTCGATCAGCCATGCTTCGAGATCGTCGGCTGTAAAATCCTCCTGGACCAGAATCGTCCCCTCCCCCAACTCCTCCAGGTTCTCTCCGCGGCAGGAGACGCCGGAGAGGGCGACGACCGCGCAGAGGAGAACGAGAGAAAGCCGCACTGTGTGGATCATGGTGCTATCACCTGGACATCGTCGAAGGCAATCTCAAGCGCGCCCGCCTCAAAAGTGCTGGCAGCCACTCCGAAGTCGCCTGTGACAAAGGTTGGATCGACGACAGTAGCGAGCGGGCTCCCATTCACCGTGAGCGAAAGCTCGTTACCGGAACAGGTAGCACGGATGAGGTTCGTACTTCCCTCCCCCTGGTTGATCGCCTCCGAGAAGACGTACTGCTCTTCTTCATTCAAGTAGATGATCTGGTCATTACCGACCTGATACTTCCCGATTGCATAGTAGCCATCGCTGCTGATCAGAAAAACGTAGAAGTTATCCGGGCTCTGATAGCGGCAGATCAGGCCATAGGCGTTGTTGATCGGCCCTTCGACGTGGCGCACCCTGCCCGAGATGATCACGTCACTGATCGTACGTCCGGGTGTTGTCCACCAGATCTGGCCCGGCTGCGAGGTCGTGATGTACAGCTCCCCTTCGGCAATTTCCGCTACGGCGCCACCGCGCTGGTACTGCGCCCATCCACACTCCTGCTCACCCTCAAAATCGTCGCTAAAGAGTGTTCCGCCTTCATCACAGGGCGCCGGACCCGTCTCCATGCATGCTACCAGCATGACGACGAGCAGCGCCAGAAAAGCGTTAAAAAGGCTTTTGGGAAGGAACATCATCGTTCTTCTTGCTCCGTTTCCTCTAGCTGTGCGCGGAGCGCGTCGAGCTCCTCCTGAATCTCCCTCTGCTGGCGCGACGTCCGGTAGTAGTAGACCAGCGCGGCGAGCCAGATCACAATTATGAGCACGGCCAGAATGGTCAAATTGCCTAAGAGACTATCTATCACTTTTTCTCCTGTCGGGATTGCTTTTTCCGCAGAAAGTGTACCGAAAAAGGCTACTTTCGACCATCTGACTTCCGCCAGCGGGATTACGCCCGCGAGTCCCAGAGCGGCTCGGGCACGCCGGCGACGTGATTTTCATAACGCGCCATTACGAAGAGAGCATCGGAAAGGCGATTGAGATAGGCGATGGCGTGCTCCCCGATCGCCTCGGTCCGCGCCAGGGCCACCACCTCGCGCTCGGCGCGGCGGCAGACGGTGCGCGCCACGTGCAGGTCGGCAGCAGCTTTCGTGCCGCCGGGTAGAATGAAATTTTGTAGTGGGCCGACGACGTCCAGGAGTTCGTCTATCAGCTTTTCCAGCTGTCTAATGTGCCGCGCTTCTATCTCAGGAAGGTCGTGCTTCGCCTTGTCCTCCTCCAGGAAGGAGAGGTCAGAGCCAAGGTGAAACAACTCGTTCTGAACCGTCGGCAGCACCTCCGCGAGGCGCTCGCTCACGCCATGAGCCAGCGCCACACCGAGCACGGCGTTGAGTTCATCGACGGTACCATAGGCCCGCACGCGTTCGCTATCTTTAGGCACCTTCTGCCCACCGCTCAGGCTGGTGCTCCCCTCATCCCCCTTCCGCGTATATATCTTTGTCAGACGAGGCATTTCTTCTTTCTCCCAATTTTCGGTGCTTTCCGGTTTCACTTACGGCGGAGCGTAGGAGCGGCTCACTACGCTGGCGTCTGCACCCGCTGCTCTTGTGGAGCATCCTGCTCCGATGCTACGTTATGTTGTAGTTCGCCTACAACAGCGTCCACGGACAGCCAGCCGCGGCCGGGGAAAAGACGCGCCATCTGCGGTATAAATGGTGTGCGCTGCACAATCTCCAGCGCCGGTGCCGCCAAGAGCGTCGGGTCCAGAACTGCGGCCGGGCGGCCCGAGGCGGCGATGGTCCCCTCGTGTAGCAGCAGCACCCGATCGGCCACACGCGCTACCAGCTCGACGTCGTGTGTGACGAGAAGTACCCCCATCCCACCGGCGCTGCAGCGTCGCCACAGTTCTGCCATCTCCGCCTTCAATCCCCCGTGGAGACCACGCGTCGGCTCGTCCAGGAGAAGCAACGGCGGCTCTGTCACCATCACCGCCCCCAGCGCGACCCGCTGCCGTTGACCGACGGAGAGATCGCGCGGATAGTCGTCCGCCACGTCTTGAAGGTCCAGCTTCTCCAACAGCTGGGTAATCCGCTCCTCGTCGGCCGGGAGGCCATGATTACGCAGGGTCACCACCAGCTCATCACGCACCGTTTCTGCAAAGAGCAGGTCATCGGGCATCTGAGGCAGGTACGCGACATCGCGGCAGATCTCCGCGACATCCCTTCCCGTCGTCGGCACGCCGGAGACCGCGATCGTCCCCTGCTCCGGACGGAGCAGACCGACGATAGACCGCAACAGCGTCGATTTGCCGGCGCCGTTGGGCCCCATTATGGCTACCACCTCTCCCGGTGCTACTGCCAAGGTCACGCCATGAAGCACCTGCCGGGCGCCATACCCTGCGTGAAGATCGGAGACCGCGAGAACAGCATCGGGTGTCGCGGACGTCCGCCACTCCTGCTGGTCGAGGCGCCACTCCTGCTGGATGACGGGCCACACCGGCGTCTGCCGGCGCACGTGCGGGCGCGCGGCTTCCACCGTCGCCGGCAGCGGCTTCCACCCGAGTGCTTTCCCGAGCGCGACGACCGGCGGCGGATCGGGCAGCACGGGTAAGACCATCTCCGCTGGCCCATCGGCGGCCACCCGCCCGCCCTCCAGCACGACAATGCGGTCGACGTCGCCCAGCATCCGTTCCAACCGATGTTCGGCGAGGATTATCGTCAACCCCTGCTCGCTGTTCAGGCGCCGCAAGGTGGCAAAGAGATCGCTTGCCGCCAACGGATCGAGCTGGCTCGTCGGCTCGTCGAGGACAAGGATTGGCGGTTCCAGCGCCAGTGCCGCGGCAATTGCCACACGCTGTCGCTCACCGCCGGAAAGGGTGTTCAGCGCCCGGCTGCGCAGAGGCAATAGATCCAGGAGGCGCAACACCGCCTCCACGCGCTCTGCGATCTCGGCGGGGGCGACGGCGGCATTTTCCAGCCCAAAGGCGATCTCATCTTCCACACGGTCCAGCACATTCTGCGCTTCAGGATTCTGAAAGACGTAGCCGACGTCGCGGCTCAACAGGCCGGGCCCCTCAGCTACCGGCCTCCGTCCCGCTACCTCAACGTGGCCCGCGATCGCTCCGCCGCTAAAGTGAGGCACGAGACCACCCACTGCCCGCAGCAACGTACTCTTACCCGATCCTGACGGCCCGGTCACCAGCACAAAGGCTCCGGCATCGATCTGGAGCTCGACCGCGGCGAGGGCAGGTCTCTGCGCCCGCGGATAGGTGTAGGTCAGGTTGCGGATGTTTATCATTGACGAGATGCCAGGGGAAGCAACGCCGGCGCGGCGAGGAGAAAGAGGCCCAGGCCGACGACGGGATCAAATGTAGGTAGCTGAAAAATCGGATAGGGCGTGTAAACCAGCACACCGGCAGCGAAATGCGCCCGTAGCGCGATGAGGAGGCAGGCTGCCAAGGTACCGGCGGCCACCAGCGTATCATCCCAGCCCCATTTGTGGGGGCGATACCGCGTGTGGGTAACGCTCCGGCCGGCGCGCCAGATAACGGCGACTAACCAGAGTGTCGAGAGGGTGAGGAGGAGAAGCCCGGGCCAGCCTAGCCACAGCGCCAGGACCCAGCCGGCGAAGAAGAGAAGCAGCCCGCCCACAAGCGCTGCCAACAAACCCCCGCGCTGGGGCTGAGCGTGGGGAGCACCGTAGCCACGGGCGACCATCGACTCAGCAACGTTCATCGCCCGTTCCATGCCCCCCACGAGCAGCGGAATGACGACTGGCTGCCAGTCACGCACGCCGCGCAGCCGGTGGCCTCGTATTGCCTGTGCCTCGCGGATACGCTGCAGATGGCGTGCCGTTTCGGGCACATAGGTGATGGCAATGAGAACGACCACGCCCAGATCGCGAAAGGCGCGCGGTGCCAAGCGCACCAGCTCTCCCGTCGGCACGATGCGGTTGAAGGCGGTAAAGAGGGCTAGCAGCGCCAACAGGAGCAAGCCATTCTGAAGGCCATAGACGAACGCCTCAAAAGTAATCGGCCCACCCAGCAAAGGCACCTCCGCCGGCAAGCGAAAAAGCACAGTCTGACCGATGTGGACGAAGAGCAGGTTGAAAAGAACTGAAAAGCCTAGGATGAAAGGGGCAAGACGGGCGAGAGACAACGGCCGCCGTGCCACGCCGGGCGTAGAGGTCGTCTCGACCACTTGAATCACCAGGAGGATGAGCAACGTGTAAAGCGGGTTTCGGGCGACCATCGTCACGGTCGCCACCGCGACAAGCCAGATCAGCCATCGTCGCGCATCGACACCGGCGTGCGCTGCTGCTCGCCCAGCCACTCTGCCCTCAACCAGTGCGCTCATACGCGGGGCGCGCCTCCTCGACGCAGAACTGCAGCCGGTCACGAAAGCGGAACAGGGCGCGCGCTGCCGGAACGCCGACCGCGACGAGCAGGACTACATTGCCCAGCGCGCGCGTCAGGTCCCAGACGAGCGAGGTCGCGAGGTAAAAGGCGGCGTAGTGAGCGAGCCCTTCTCCAAGAGACAGACCCGGCTGCCACTGCAATCCCTCTGCGCCAGCAAAGAAAGGCCAGAAGTAGAGATTGGTAATGGCGCCATAGAGAAAGCCCCAAGCAAAGCCGAAGCCGCCGAGCAGGGACAGCTGCCAGCCAGAGCTCCGTGGGTGCGGCAACCAGCCGGCGGTAAAGCCTAGCCAGGCAGAGACGAACATCTGGTAGGGCAGCCAGGGACCGACGCCGCCGGTCACCAGCGCCGAGACGAAGAGCGTCAGCGCTCCCATCAGGAAACCAAAGCGCGCGCCAAAGACGTAGCCGGCGAGGATGATGGGCGCGAAAATAGGTGAAAAACCGCCTGGACCGGGAATCGCCGTCTCCAGAAAGCGCAGCGCAGAAGCGATGGCGATGAGCACACCAAGCGCAGCGACGACGCGCACATTCGCCACCTCGCCCTGTATTTCGAGCATGATCGCCGCGAGGCAGACGCCCAACAGGGCCATCGTCAGCAGCGGCGCAAGCGCGGCGCTACCTGCCGCCTGCGAAAACGCGAACGGGTAAAGCAGGGCTGCAACGCCAATCACTGCGCCCAGCGTGTAAAGCAAAGCAGAAAGGAGTTGTTTTATCACCATCTGTCAATCGATAGGATCGAAAAAGC
>JAWVYW010000137.1:0-10430 GCA_033722535.1 Promineifilaceae bacterium (SeqCode) | reverse complement strand
GATGCCGCCACCACCGAAAGAGGAAGCGCGTGCCCGCCTGCGCAGTGCGCGCCAGGTGAATGGGTACACCTTCCACGCGCGTGACGACGAGGCTGGTCGGCTGACCGACTTCCTGGTCGACGACGAGACGTGGGTCATCCGTTACCTGGTCGTCGACACCGGGGGCTGGCTCTCCGGTAAACAGGTCCTGATTGCCGTCGACTGGCTTGAACGTATCGACTGGACAGGGCAGCGTGTCTATACCGATCTGACACGCGACATGATCGAAGGCAGTCCGGACTACGACGCGTCGGCTCCGGTTACGCGCGAGGAAGAGGTCGTCCTATACGATTACTATCAGCGACCACAGTACTGGATCTGAACCTCCGACGCCGTTCACCTCTATCCATCCCACCAACTGGCGGCCGGCCGCGCCGGCTCTCGTCGCCGAGGGGCTTCATGAAGCTGCGCCGCATCTGTTCGGGCGGGCACGATTTGCGGAATAATACATGCGCAGTTTGCAAAATCGCCTGCTAATTTTCTTCGGCGGCCTCCTCGCTGTTCTGGCCCTCGGCACCGGCTGGTACTACGTGGTCGAGTCGTGGAGCGTTCTCGACAGTCTGTACATGACGGTGATCACCCTAACCACCGTCGGCTTCGGCGAGATTCATCCTCTGTCCCCCCGGAGCCGCCTCTTTACCATCCTGCTGATCCTGTTGGGGGTGAGTACTGTCGCCTATGGCTTCGGTTCATTAGGCGAGTATATTCTGACATCAGGTGTGCTCGAGAGATGGCAGAAACGAGGTACGATGCGCGCAATTAAAAAGCTTGATAACCATATCATCGTCTGTGGAGCAGGGCGGGTGGGGCAAACAGCCGCGGCTGCGCTTTTCGACATGGGGCGCGCGTGCGTGCTTGTCGAGAACGACCAAGCGGTTCTGGACGAAATCGCCCGGCACGATGGATGGGTTGTGTTGGAAGGAGACGCCACTCGCGACGAAACGTTGCTGGAGGCCGGCATCGAGCGCGCCGATGGGCTGCTCGTCTGTACGGGAAGCGACTCGAACAACCTGTTTATCGTGCTCTCCGCGCGCGCGCTCAGCGCCGATCTCTTCATCGTCGCGCGGGGCGTGGAGGCCGGCAATGAGCCGAAGATGCGCCGCGCTGGCGCCGACAAGGTGATCTCACCCTACCAGATCGGGGGTCGCCATATGGCCAATGTCGCCGTGCGCCCCCACGTGACAGAGTTTCTGGACGTGGTTACCCTCGACAGCGGGCTCGAGCTGTGGTTGGAAGAGGTCATGATCCGCGAAAGCTCTCCGCTGGCGGGGCTGACCGTCGTCGAGGCCGACCTGCGCCGCCGGACTGGGGTGTCGCTAATCGCCCTCCTGCGGGGCGAAGAGAAGGAGATGCTCACGCCGGACGAGAGCAGCCGCTTTATGGTCGGCGATGAGCTAATTGTGCTGGGTACTCGCCAGCAACTATCGGAGATGGAAAAGCTGATCGGTGTGGAGATCGGTCACCGCCGTAGCGTGCAGGACAGAAAGTTATGAGCGAACGGAAGGAGTACGCCGCCTCCCAGACCGATCTGATCCACGACGCCACAGAACATAATCCGTCGTCCGGTGTCGCCTCGCCGATCTACCAGAGCGCTACCTTTCATTTCGAGACCCCGGAGGAGATCGCCGAAGCGATGGTGGCGACTGCGCACCCGCGCTTCTACGGGCGTTATGCCACCCCGAATACCAAGCAGGTAGAGGCGACCCTTGCCCGGCTGGAAGGGGCGGAGGCGGCGCTCGCCGTCTCTTCGGGCATGGCAGCGGTCTCGCTGGTACTTCTGGGGCTGCTGGAGCAGGGCGATCACGTCGTCGCCCAAAGCACGCTGTACCCGACGACGACCAAGCTGCTGGCCCGTAAGCTGCCGTCATTGGGTATGGAGACCACCACCGTCGACCAGACGGACATAGACGCCTTTGCCGCCGCCGTGCGTCCCAACACGCGCCTGATTTATGTGGAAAGCCCGGCCAACCCGACGCTCTCCCTGACCGATCTGGAGGCGATTGCCGCGCTCGGGCAGCGGGCAGACGCTCTCACCGTCGCCGACAACACCTTCGCCACTCCCTTCAACCAGCAACCGCTCCGTCTGGGGATCGACATTGTCCTCCACAGCGCCACCAAATATCTGGGTGGACACTCCGACGTCGTGGCGGGCGTCGTCGCCGCTAGCGCAGAGGTCGTCGAGAAGCTATGGCACCAGCACGTGATGTTCGGCGCCGTTTTACATCCGATGGAAGCGTGGCTGCTCCAGCGCGGCCTCCAGACCTTTGGCCTGCGCATGGCCCGCCACAATGCCAGTGCAACCCGGGTGGCCGCCTTCCTGAAAGCGCATCCCGCGGTTGGCGAGGTCTACTACCCGGGGCTCGCCGACCACCCACAGCACGCCCTGGCCCGACGGCAGATGCCGGGTGGCTACGGCGGCATGGTCTGCTTTGACCTCCGGGGTGGGCGCGAGGCCGGCTACCATCTCTTGCAGGCGCTGGATCTGATCTCTCTTGCCGTTAGCCTCGGCGGGACCCATTCACTCATTACCCACCCGGCGAGCACCGTTTCGGCGGTGCAGACGGAAGAGGAGCTGGCCGCCAGCGGCGTCAGGCCGGGACTGGTTCGCCTTTCGGTGGGGCTGGAGGAGCCGGAGGACATTATTGCCGACCTGGCTCAAGGTCTCGACGCTTTAGGATAAGCGCTCCTTTTCAGCAGGTCGCATCGCCTGTCGCCGCAGTTATCGCTCTTTTGTGACATCTGGGCGATGTGTCGGGGGCTGTTGAACTGCGTTAGAATCCTTGCCTCGCCGGCTGGCTGTCAGTACTATAAGGTCGTAGAGGCGGGAATTTCATTCTTTCATAAGTTGCACGTTTTCGGCGTGCAGTGCGAGCGGAGAGATACTGATGATCGACGAACCGGAATACATTACGATACTGGAAGGGCCGACCCCCGATTTTCAGGCAGCGCCCTCCCTGTGGATGCAGGCTGTTTATGAGGGACCTGTGGACGCCGCCGTGGCGCGCTGCGAACTACGTACGGGCAATGGGGAGGACATTCTCGACCGCTGCCGTCAGGCGTGGGATGAGGGCCGCCCGGTTCGACTGGACTTTCCTGACGATATGGGACTGCGGGAGGAAGTAGACGTGGTTGGTATGCGGCTGCGTGACGTCGACGAAGGTACCATCCTCGTCCTCTGGGTGCGTTGGCCGATCGAGGAGGAAGAAGAGGAAGAGTATGACTAGCGGCAACAGCGAACGCGGCAGCCAGTACGAGACGATTCTCTACGACCTCTCTGACGGCGTGGCGACGATCACGCTTAACCGCCCCGAGAAGCTAAACGCCTTCAACGATCAGATGATCCAGGAGACGACGACCGCCGTTAAGGAGGCCGGTCGTGACCGGGAGGCGCGCTGCGTGGTCATTACCGGCGCGGGACGGGGTTTCTCTTCCGGGCAGGATCTGGCCTCTGTCGAAGCGCGCAAAGGGGATTTCTCCATCGGCGAGCACCTGCGCAAAGGGTACAATCGCCTCATCGCCCGTATGACGACGCTCGAAAAGCCAGTTATCGGCGCCATCAACGGCGTGGCGGCGGGCGCCGGTTGTGGCGTGGCGCTGGCCTGCGATCTGCGAATTGCCTCCGATCGCGCCAGCTTTATTCAAGTCTTCAGCAAGGTCGGTCTCATTCCCGATAGTGGCTCGACCTGGATGCTGCCGCGCCTGATCGGCTACGCGCGCGCCTACGAGATGGCTATAACGGCTGACAAAGTACCGGCGGAGAAGGCGCTCGCCTGGGGGCTGGTTAACGAAGTCGTCCCCGCCGAGCAGCTCGACGAGGTCGTCGCCGCGTGGGCACAGCGGTTGGCGCAGGGGCCGACGCTGGCCTTTGGCCTGACCAAGCGCGCAATGTACCGTGCCCAGCGGATGAGCTTGCACGAGGCGCTTGACTATGAGGCGATGCTCCAGGAGGTAGCCGGGGGCAGCCAGGACCATCGTGAAGGCGTCGCGGCGTTTCTGGAAAAGCGGCAGCCCCTCTACCGTGGGGAGTGAGCGATGATTGAAACCGTCGCCGTCGTGGGCTCGGGCACGATGGGTCGCGGGATCGCACAGGTCTCCGCCCTCGCCGGATATGACATCATCCTCTACGACATCGCCGACAATATTCTTGAGGAGGCGCGGGAGCAGATAGAGGTCTCCATTCGTAAAGGCGTGCAATTGGGCAAAACGGATCCGGAGGTCGCCGAGCGGGCCACGGAGGCGATTCGCCTGACGACGGCGTTAGAGGAGGTGGCCACCGCCGAGCTGATCATCGAGGCGGCGCCGGAGCGGCTGGCGCTGAAGCGGCAGATCTTTGGCGAACTCGACGCGCTGGCGAGGCCGGAGACGATCTTCGCCAGCAATACGTCCAGCCTCAGCATCAACGCACTCGCCGGCGCCACAGAGCGCGCCGACCGTTTCCTTGGTCTGCACTTCTTTAACCCGGCGCACATTATGAAGCTGGTGGAGATCATTCGCGCCGACGACACCAGCGAGTCTACCCAGGCGGCGGCGGATGCTTTCGTCGAGCGGCTGGGCAAGACGGGCGTCCGGGTGAAGGATACGCCGGCGTTCGTCGTCAATCGCGTTGCCCGTCCGTTCTATGGCGAGGCGCTGCGCGTGCTTGGCGAGGAGATCGCCTCCGCGCCCGACGTCGACCGGCTGCTCAAATCGCTTGGCTTCCGCATGGGCCCCTTTGAGCTGATCGACCTCATCGGCTCTGACGTCAACCTTGCCGTCACCGAGTCGGTCTACGAAGCATACTTCCATGACCCCCGCTACCGCCCGCACCCCATCCAGCGGCAGATGGTCGAGAGCGGTCGCCTGGGGCGCAAGAGCGGTCGCGGCTTTTACGACTACCAGCAAGCGTAAGCGCCCGCTTTTTCACTTCTCCCCACTTTCTATTCTTTAAAAGAGGCACGACAAATGAACGAGCTGACGACGTTTCAGGATATTCCTGAGGTCCTTTCGCCGCTGACAGAGTGGTTGCTGGTCTCGGGCCTGCGCATTGTCCTTATTCTGGTGCTGGCTATTGTCGGTTACCGGTTGTTCCTGATCATTGGCGGTCGGTTGGCGGCGCGCATTAAAGCGCTCGACAACATCGAAGGCAGCCTGCAGGATCGGCGCATCGAGACGATCTTTCACCTGATCACCACCGCCGGCCTCTTCGCTGTGGGCACGGTCGCCATCCTGATGATTTTGCTTGAGCTGGGTGTGGAAGTTGCCCCGTTGCTGGCGAGTGTGGGCGTCGTGGGACTGGCGCTGGGTCTCGGTGCCCAGCAGCTGGTCGAAGACGTGATCGCCGGCCTGTTTATCTTCATCGAAAATCATTACATGGTGGGGGAAGTTATCGCCGTGGACAATATGGTAGGTGTTGTCGAGGAGGTGACGCTCCGCGTCACCCGGCTGCGCGCGCTGAACGGCGACCTGCATATTATTCCCAACGGCGAAATCCGCACCGTGTCCAACAGGACGCGTATCTGGTCGCGGGCGATCGTCGATGTGGGGATTACATACGAGGATGATGTGGACCGGGCCATCGAGGCGCTGGAGGATGTCGGTCGGCTGCTGATGGCCGACGAAGAGATGCGGCCCCTGATCGTCGACGAACCAACCGTCACCGGTATCGAAGGGCTAGAGGACTGGCAGATACGCCTGCGGCTGATGGTCAAGACGCGCCCTGACAAGCGGCTCGACGTGGAGCGCTACCTGCGCCACGAGATTCAGCGCCTCTTTGACGAGAGGGGCCTCACACTCGCCTCTCCGCGCCAGGAAGTGGTAATTATCAGTACGGAGTAAGGACCGTCCGTTCAGGCCGCCTCAGTTCTGCGTCGCTACGTACAGCCCTTCGTCGGCGACGACGACGATGCGCAGCGGCGCCTCCGCCACGTCGAAGTCGCCCAGCGCCGAAAAGAGCTCCCTTCCTGTCTCCTCATCCACCGCCTTATACTGCGCCAGAAAGGTGCCGCCGAGGCTACTCTGGACGATGCGTCCGCTGCCCGGATCGGCCACGAAGATGGAGGCGTTGAGGCCACGGCCCACAATCTTCAGCCGCGTGGGGGCGACGAGAGGGGATTCGAGACCGCTATCGGCGAGACTGCTCTCATCCCACAGCAGGCTGTCCTGTCCATAGCGGCGCAGGCGGCCATCCCCGTAGAGTACGATGACGCTGCCGTCCTCGCTGTAGATCGCGACGTCGACCGCCTCTTCCAGATCCGGCAGTGTTAATGCTCGTTGACTCTGTTCGACGTAGAAGCCGTCTCCTTCGGGAAAGTAGCGCCACACCTGCCCCGCGCCCCTGTCCAGAACGTAGAGGCGCTCGTTGAACTGTGTGATCGCCGCCGGGCGCAGCCATTCGCTCGCCAGCCCCAGGGGGACAGCGCGCAGATTGGCGAAATTAGGGTGAAAGCTAAGCAGCGCGCCGCGCCCGTCCAGCACCGCCAGCCCCTCCGACGAGACCTGCGTCCCTCGTTCACGCCACATCATGTCGACCAGATTCCCCACCACGTGTGTGCCGACCGCCTGGCCGCCGAAAAGGATCTCCTGCGGCTCCGGGCTTTCGGCGACAAAGGTGACGTAATCGTCTTCGGTGTCGTGGGCAAAGAGGCGGTTGTTGCCGCTGTCGAGGGTGTAAATGTCGCCGTTGAAGCCCTCGCGCAGCACCACGCCGGTCATGATGCTCCCTTCAGGATAGGTGTAGAGCCGACGCGAGGAGAGGCGGGTGATGTCGTCAAGGCGATCGAGCGCCTCCTGGGCCTCGCTGCGCATCCGGTCGATCGTATCGTCGTGAGGGCGTAGCGCCTCCGCTTCCGCTGCCAGTACCAGCACACGATTGTAAGCGTCGCGGGCCCCTGCTTCTGTCTCCGCTTCGTCCGCGAGGAGTATGTTGGCCTGCATCTCCTGGCGCAGCTCGCTCATACGCGTCACGCGCCCGCGCTGCAGGTAGACGCCGCTGACTATCGCCGCCACGAGGAGTGGAATCAGGAGCGCCACCAGAGCGGGCAACGCCCAGCCACCAGGCTCTTCTTCGCCGTCGCGCTCGGTGCGGGCGGGCCGCAGGCGGTGCATGAGGGCGGCAAGCCAGCCAGAAAGTGAAGAGAGGCCGAACGCGGTGCGCGCGGTGGCTGTGCGTGCGCCACGCTCAACCCGGCTGGCTGAGGGTAGTTCAACCTCCGGTAGCGAAAGGTCCTGCGCGCGCTCCTTCGCCTGCTCTGTTAGGCGCGTCACGGCGCGCACCGGATCCCGACGAGGCTGCTGCTCCACCGCAGGCGCAGTGCCCACCGCGGCTTCTTCCTCCGCCACATGCTCGGCGCGTAGTGGCTGCCGTGTAGGAGGAGAAAGGGTCCGCGCCGAGTGGCGATCTGCCGCCGTCGGCGGCGTAACGACGCGCTCCGGCAACGCGACCACCGGTTCGTCGGTAAACTCGACCAGCAGCGCCTGCGCCGTCTCTTCGCCGATCAGATCCGCCAGCTGCACGACGCTATCTTCTACCACGGCGTCGACCAGCAGCGGTTTGAGCTGCTCCGCCGGCAGGTAAGCGAGGCGAGGATCGGCCAGCAGCAGCATGTCCCCCGGTTCCAACCAGTTGTGATAGTAGCGCAGGTCGAGCCCGGCGCTGCGGCCAAGCGGCGTCACCCGCTCCGGGCTGCGCGCCGGTAGCCGCTCTACGCCGAAGTTACGCCCGATGAGGGCGAAGGCCTCGCCAACTTGCACCATGAACAGCTCCTCGCCGCGCTGCACGGCGCAGGCAAGTGCCCCTTCGCGCAGCGTTCCGCCGCGCCGGTTCAGGTTGAGCTGCAACAGAAGGCGATTGGCTTCCAGAATAGCGTTGCGCAGTGCGGCGGTGATGCTCCCCGGTGTCTTGTAGAATCGTTTGCTGATCCCCTCGAGGAGATCCTGGGCCAAGGTCGCTGTTTCAATGGGCGAGCCAGAGAGTGCGAGCTGCACGAAGAGGAAATCCCGGTTGCGCCCGCGCGCCGCCCGCGCCGGTGGCGCCTGCCACAGGAGACCGGGCACGTCCGGCCCCTCCTGAAGCTCACCTTCGATCACGTATAACTGGCCGGTGATTGCCTGTAATTCCATGTATGCTTTCTACTACTTCCTGGCGACAGCGCTGCCGGTGCGTTGAGCAGATCAGGACTGAGTAGATGACCCCCACATCATATCAGGTGGTAACTCATCAGGCGCCGTCGCCACGCTGTCGGCAAGGCACAGAAACGTTTATCTCAAGATACAACAACCGGATGGTGGCCTAAGAATAGCACGGGTGCGGCTGGGGGACAATGATCTTTTGGCGGCGGACGCCACTGCCAGCCGCCAGAGTACGGTGTCGGGTGGCGCGGCGCCTGTTATACTTGCAGGGGATAAATAAGACAGCGAGTGGAGGAAAAGGAATGAATGTACTGATTGCCGGGGAGACGCCCTTTGTGGAGCAGGTGGGCGACCTTTGCCTGGCGGCCGGCCACGACGTGACGCTGTTTCTGGTGGAGGACTTCTTGAGCGCGGTGGAGAGCGGCCAGATGATGGCCGACGCGGGCGACGTAGAGATTGCGATTGAGATGCACAACGAGTCGCCCGACGCCAAGCAGGAGCTGCTGCTTGGACTCAGCCGAGCAATGCCGGCCGGAACGCTCGTCCTCAGCACTGCCTTTCCCGTCAGTGCCACGCAGGCGGCGGCGTGGGTGGCGCCGCCCGAGCGGGTTGTCGGCTTTGGGTTAATTCCGCCCATTGGCCCGGAGGGATTGGTCGAGCTGGCTCCCGCGCTGCAGACGAGCGAGGAAAGTATGGCGCGCGCTCGCGACTTCTGGGAAGGCCTGGGGTTTGACCCCATAGAGGTGGGTGATGGGCCGGGACTGGTGCGGGGGCGCGTCGTAGCCTGCCTTATCAACGAGGCAGCCGGCGCGCTCATGGAGGGGGTGGCTTCGGCAGCCGATATCGACCGGGCGATGAAGCTGGGCACCAACTACCCGCATGGCCCGCTGGAGTGGGGCGATATGATTGGCCTGGATACGGTGCTGGGAATTATGGATGGTCTGTTTGCAGAGTGGGGAGACGATCGTTACCGTCCCTCGCCCCTGCTGCGGCGGATGGTGCTGGCGGGGCGGCTCGGCCTCAAGAGCGGGCGCGGGTTCTATGAGTATACAGCGGCCACCGAAGGGGATAGGTCGGGATGAGCGTACAGCGCTGCCACCTGTGCCGACAGTACCCGGAGGAGGCCCGCCTCTACGGCGATGCGGAGCTGCAGAGCGGCGAAGGGTGTCCCATCTGCTATCAGCCTACCTGCCGCTACCACCTGACCACCGTCCGCTGGCGCTGGCGCGACGGCAGTGGTGTGGACGCGGCGCGCGTCTGCCGCGAGTGCAAGCGCACGTACGCCCACCGCGATTGGGATACGCTCAAGCGGGACTGGATTACGTGAGTAGATAGCTCGTGGCGCGACTCGCCGGGTCGCGAGCCGCTGAGCTGCGGCTGCAGGGGCCTGCGAGTGAATCGGCCTTGGCAGACGGAGTCGCGCCACATCTATGGCGGGCGGCTTTTACTTCGTCTGAGGGTAGATCGGCACCTCAGGGCCCACAAGCTTCCGGAACATCGCCAGAATTTCGCCCGGTTCGGCGTGCCGCTTCTGCATCGTCTGCTTGGAGAAGATCAGCTCGTCGTTGACGCGGACCTCGAAGGCCCCTTTGGTGCCCGTAATCAGGGTCAGGTCGTCGATGATGTGCTGGTAGTTGCTCAACAGTTCATCCGTCACACGGACGGCTCGCTGGATGTAGTTTCAAGGAACACAGTATTCGATGGAAATGGTATAGCGCTGCTCCATACAGCAAACCTCCTTAAGATTGTTAGCGTTTGTGCCACAAAGACATTGTCCCAGGCAGAGATTAGATTTTCGTTGAAAAGCCTTCGTCTGAATATAATTCCCATCAGAGCAGTTGACAATCGACCAGGGGCAGGGTAACATACGTTTCGCTCACGGGCCTGTAGCTCAGCCGGGAGAGCGCTACAATCGCACTGTAGAGGTCAAGGGTTCGAATCCCTTCAGGTCCACTGAGGCAGCCGTGAGAAAGGTTGCCGATTAACAAAAAAGTGATAACTTATAGGCTGTGAACGGGAGTAGTAGGTACACCTTAACACAGAGAGTTGCTTCACCGGCTGCAAGAGCAACAATCCGTACCGAACTCGCCCGGGAGCCGCGACGGTCAAAGGCTTCGCCCGGTAATCGTCGCCGTTTTGCACACGTTACGTGTTTGAGTGGATAGCCGATGGGCCTGTAGCTCAGCTGGGAGAGCGCCACAATGGCATTGTGGAGGTCAAGGGTTCGAATCCCTTCAGGTCCACTATCAATCAGAGTGGTACCGCGGAAGCCCCTTTCGTCTCTG
>JAWVYW010000136.1:0-10539 GCA_033722535.1 Promineifilaceae bacterium (SeqCode) | reverse complement strand
CCTTCTTCGTCGCCGACCTCGGTGTCGGTTACTTCGCCTTCGCCCACGTAATCCAGGGCGGCGGCGCTGGCAGCGGCGAGCGCGGCTTCGTCGGTGATCGGCGTATCTTCGCCTTCGGCCTCGTCCTCGTCTTCATCCTCAACTTCGTCCTCGCGGCCGAGAATGTTGAACTGCTCGTCCAGGTGGACGTCGACTTCCTGGCCGTTGTCCAGGGTGATCTCGACCTCATAGAAGCCCTCTTCGTCGCCGACCTCGCTGTCGGTCACTTCGCCTTCGCCCACGTAATCCAGGGCGGCGGCGCTGGCGCGCTCCAGGGCCTCGCCGGTGATCGGCTCGTCCTCGCCTTCACGCTCGTCTTCTTCGGCGTCGGTCAGATCCTGGGCAAAGGCCCGGACCGGCGTGTCTGCCAGCAGCAGGCCCACGCCAAGTGCGCCCAGCAGCAGTAAGACGACGGCCACAATAGAAAGTATACGCTTATTGGAATTCATTTATTTGACTCCTCCATACTCTGTTGATGGGCGACGTAGCCGCCCGCTCAATCAATCTACGCTCCATATTACCAGCCGCGATTAAGAACTCGATGAAGTTGGATTAAGATTGATTTTAAGGAGGGCGACTGGGGGATTTATGCTGCCCCTTCTCCGGCGTCGAGCCGGGGAAGGAGACAAATGCCCCTCACTCCGGCACGCTCGGATGCGGCGGTAGCCTGTCGCACGTCTGCCGGTACGGTTCGCCGGGGAAGAAGCGTCGCCACTCCTCCCACGTCAGGTTACGGGTGGCGCGCTGGCAGGCGGCGGTCAGCAGTGTCTCTGCGCGCAGGGGGTACAGCGTAACGGCGTCGCCCGCCGCGACCAGCAGGTGGTCGGCGGCCGGGCCCCACGACGCATCGTGGAGCCGGTCATGCACCAGCACCAGCAGGGGGACCCCCGTCGTTTCCTCCCACAAATAGACGCTGTCGCCGTTCTCGCTCCAGGTCAGGAGCTCGTTAGCTTCCGGCCGCCACTGAACGCCGGTAATAAGATCGTCCTGTTCCATCGTCTGCAGGCGCTGGCCGGTCGCGGTGCTCCAGAGTACAGCCTGGTTGCCGCTCCAGGTCAGCAGGCGCTCGCCGCCGTCCGGCCAGAGCGCGCCCTCCACACGCTGCGCGTGGGGCAGTGCGTGGAGCAAGTCGCCACTGCCGGCGTCCCAGAGGTGGGCCGTCCCGTCGGCGCTCCACGTCAGAATCTGCTCCGCCGCCGGCCACAGAGCGCCAAGAACAGCGTCCTCATGGTTCAGGGTGTGGACACGCGCTGTCTCCTCCTCCCACGCCCAGAGAACGGCTGTACCGTCTTCGCCCCATGTCAGAATCTGTTCGTCAGGGCCCCAGAGCGCGCCGCGAACGGCGGCGCCATGGACCAGCACCCGTTGCCGATTGCCGCTCGCCGCGTCCCAGACAGTCGCCTCCCCTTCGCCTTCTCCTGTGACCGCGTTCCCGCTCCAGGTGAGTAGATGCTGCTGGTCGTCGCTTTCTCGCACGCCCCGCGCAGGGGCACTGTGCAGCAGCGCGAAGCGCTCCTCGCCGTCGCCTGCGTCCCATACACGCACCGCGCCATCCATGCCCCAGCTAAAGATACGATCGCCGTCGTCGCTCCAGCGGGCACCCGCTACCTCGTCATGGGCCAGCGCGTGGATCTGCTTTCCGCTGGCGGCATTCCAGAGCACCATGCTGTCGCCGCCCCATGTCAGGAGCCTGCGACCGTCGTCGCTCCAGAGGGCGCCGTCTACCGCCCCGTTTTGCGTGGCCTCAAAGAGGAGCGCTTCCTCCATGGGGTCCCAGAGCAGTACGCCGTCGCCCTCTGTCCAGGTGAGCAGGCGGCGCCTGTCTTCACGCCAGCGGGTGCCCAGCACACTTTCCTCGTGGGGTAGGGCGCGTATCGTTCCCTCGCCGCCCAGCCGCCACAGCCGCGCCTCTCCGGCAGCGCTCCACGTCATCAGCCGCTCGTCGCTCCCCCAGGTGGCGCTCATGATCTCTCCATCGTGGGGAAGCGTCGCCTGCAGCCGACCCGCGGTACTCCACAAGTGCGCGGCGGCGCTGCTCCAGGTGAGGATGCGGGTTTCAGGCTCGTTCCACGCGGCACCGGCTACGCGACCGGGCTGATCCAGGGTGACCTGCAGCTCGCCACTTTCCGCCGACCACAGGTGCACCGAGCCGCCCGTCTCCCAGGTCAGCAGCAGGCCCTGCTCTTCACTCCACTCTACGCCGCCGATGCCGCCGTCGTGGACGAGAGAGAGCAACTCTTCGCCGGTCGCTGCGTCCCACAGCTTGACGGTGCCATCCTGACTCCAGCTCAGAATCTGGTGCCCATCCTCGCTCCACCGCGCGCCCAGCACCGGCCCACCATGCTGCAGCGTAAGCAACGCCGCGCCGTCCGTTGTGTCCCACACGCGCACCGCGCCCTCCCGGCTCCAGGTCAGAATCTGGCTTTCGTCGCCACGCCACATTGCCCCCTGCACGTTGCGGCCGAGCATGAACAGAGCATCGCCGCTGGCGCCGTCCCAGAGGCGGGCTGTGCCCTCCACTGTCCAGGTCAGCAGGCGACCGCCGTCACTCCAGAGCGCCCCCCGGACCGGCTGCTGATGGGTAATTTCGTAAAGGGATTGGCTGTCGGCAATGCTCCACACGCGCACAACGCCCGCCGCGTCCCCGGTGTAGACGCGCTCTCCATCGGCGCTCCAGCCCGCGATCGTCAGCACCTCCTCGCTATCCCGCGCCAGCAGGCGCTGTCCACTCTCCGCGTCCCAAACGGCCACTCTGCCCGGATGGGCCGGTTCATCCCATAGGGTAGCGCGGGTCAGGATCCGCCCGCCATCTGGGCTCCACAGCACTTCGACCAGCGAACCATCGGCCGTGAGCTGGAGGCGGCGCTCCGCTTCCGCGAGCGACCAGACCTCAAGGTGTCCGCTATCGCTCCAGAACAGAATCTCGCTTCCATCGGGGCTTAGCCGCCCGCCGCTGATCGCTGCCTCGACCTCAATGGTCGCTTCAAACGCCGCCATCTCAGGCAAGAGCTCGTAAAGCACGTTGAGGGCGCGTGAGGAGCGCGCACTGCTGACGGCTTCGGCGGCGAGCAGCAGGGCCAGCATCGGCGTTTCCTCTTCGTAGGCGGCGGCCAGCGCGCCCAGTTCGCCGGAGCGAGCGCGGGCAGCTACCCGTTCGGCATGTTCGCGGTTCGCCTCCGCCACGGCGGCGCGGGTGGCGGCAGCCTCGCTCTGTGCCAGCGGGTCAGCCAGCGCCGTCGCCTGGGCAATCGCCTGCGCCGTTGCCTGGACAATCGCCTGCGCCGTCCCCGTGGCACGCGCGCCTTCGGCGGCCGCCAGTGCCGCTTCCGCCGTGCTCTCAGCAGCCAGGGCGCGCGCAAGCGCGTCTGCGGCCTCCGTAACGCGGATCGCCGCCCGCGCAACCTCGTCAGCCGCCTGCGCCACCCTCGCATCCGCGGTGGCACCGGCGCTTGCGGCGGCGTCGCGCGCCGCCTGGGCCGTGCTCTGCGCAGAGCGGGCGCGGCTAATAGCCACTGCGGCGTCCCCGGCTTCCGCCTGTGCTTGCGCCTCCGCCGTGGCGCGGGCGATCTCTGCGGCGCGCTGCGCCGCCTGCGCCGTGCCCTGCGCGGATAGGGCACGATCAAGCGCCTCGGCCGCCCCCGTGGCCTGCGCGTGGGCCCTGGCGAGCGCCTGCTCCCGAGTGGCGATCTCATCGCTCTGGCTGCTCCAGTAGGCAAGGAGAGCGGCCCCGGCTAAAAGGATGATGATGACGAGGAGCGTCAGACGGGCCAGCTGTAATCCTCCGTTACGCATCCGCTTTCCTCCTGATTCTCTTCACCGGTTGCACAGACAGCTTACCGGACGCCGATTGTACCTCGGCGGCGCCGGGCGAGAAACTGGTTCATTCGTCGCGACTGGAAAGGGCATTGCGCCTGGCAACTCTCCGCTATCAAATTCCCTTTCATCGCCCTCTTAATCCGGCCTGCTACAATACAGTCATGCGCATTCTTGTCGTAGAAGATGAAAGCAGCATCGCGAAATTCATCGCTCAGGGTCTGGAGGAAGCGGGCCACGCCGTGGACGTCGCCGGCGATGGGCGAGCGGGGCTCGAATATGCCCTGATAGCCGATTATGACGTCATCGTCCTCGACATTATGCTACCGGCGATGACCGGGCTGGAGATGTTGCGCGCGCTGCGCCGCCGGGGGGAGAAGGTGCCGGTGATCCTGCTCACCGCCCGCGACGACGTGGACGACCGCGTAGCGGGGCTGGACGCGGGCGCCGACGATTACCTGGTGAAGCCCTTTGCCTTCCCGGAGCTGCTGGCGCGCGTGCGCGCCCTGCTGCGCCGCCCGCCGCTGCAGAGTGGCACCGTCCTCGAGGTGGGCGAGCTGACGATGGACACCAGCACGCGTGAGGTGAAGCGCGGCGAGCGGCGGGTGGAGCTGACGCCGCGGGAGTACGCGGTGCTGGAGTACCTCATGCGCCACCCGGGGCAGGTGCTGACCCGCACCCAGATTGGCGAGCACGTCTGGAATTTCGACTTTTATCACGAGTCCAATGTCATCGACGTCTACATCGGCTACCTGCGGCGCAAGATCGAGCAGGAAGGGGAGGCGCCGCTCATTCACACTGTGCGCGGCGTCGGCTACCGTATCGACGCCGCAGACAAGAACGACCGGAGCGAGACGGGAGGCAGCGGATGAAGATCCCTTTCAACCGCGCCGATCTACCGTTGCGTGCACGTCTCACCATCTGGTATCTGCTGACGCTGGCGGCGATTCTGCTCCTCTTCCTGAGCTTTCTCTACTGGCAGGTGCAGCGCAGCCTACAGGCGCAGATGGACGCTGCTCTGCGCCTGACGGCAGCGCAGGCGACGGGCCTCGTGACGGCGGCTCCGGACGCTCCAACGTTCGCCGGTGCGAGCGTCGGCAGCGCCGAACAGAGCGCGCGCATTCGCGAGTTGAGTGACGACTTTGTCATCTACCTGCTCGGGCCGGAGGGCGCTGTGCAGGATTGGCTCGGTGAGCGGGAGGAGTTTGATCCGCTGGCGCCGGCGGGCGCGCCTGAGCCCGGGCTCGCGACAACCCTCTCCGACAATGACCGCTGGCGCGTGTACACGGAGCGGCTGGTGGTAGACGGCGCAACGGCCGGCTGGCTGCAGGTGGCGCAGGAGATGGACCCCGTCTCTGAGCCGTTAGCCAGTCTGCGCGCCCAGATGGTGCTGGGGCTGCCCCTGGCCCTCCTGTTGGCCGGCCTGGGGGGCTTTTTCCTCGCCTCGCGCGCTCTCCGTCCCATCGAGCGCATTACCGATACAGCGCAGGCCATCAACGCCGGCGACCTCTCCCGCCGCATTCACTATGCCGGGCCGCCAGACGAGGTAGGGCGGCTCGCCGCCACCTTTGACGGCATGCTCGACCGCCTGCAGGCCGCTTTCGAGCGGGAACGGCGCTTTACCGGTGACGCCGCGCACGAGCTGCGCACGCCGCTGACGGCGCTGAAGGGGCGCATCGAAGTGACGCTGAGCCGGCAGCGCCCGGCCGAGACATACCGGCAGACGCTTGAAGAGATGGGAACGCAGGTTGAGCGCCTGATCCGCCTCAGTAACGATCTGCTCTTTATGACTCGCCTCGACCGACAGGAGCCGGGGCGGCCGGTAGCGGAGCGCGAACGGGTGGCAGTGGACGACCTGCTGGCGGCGGTCGTCGATCAGATGCGCCCGTTGGCGGCGCGCAACGGTGTGACGCTGGCACTGGAGGCGGAGCCGGGGCTGGTGTTGCAGGGTGACCTGGATCTCCTGATCCGCCTCTTCCTCAACCTGCTCGACAACGCGGTCAAGTACACGCCTGCCGGCGGTCGGGTGACGGTGCGCGGCGGCTCAGTGCCGGATGGTGTACGCGTGGAGGTCGCCGATACCGGCCCCGGCATCTCCGCCGAGCATCTGCCGCATCTCTTCGAACGCTTCTACCGCGCCGAGAGCGACCGCGCCCGCGGCGATGAGGGTGGGGGAGCCGGATTGGGTCTGGCCATCGCCGCCGAAATTGCGCGCATGCACGGCGGCCGGATCCGCGTGGAGAGCGAACTGGGCGCGGGGACACTTTTTACCGTCACGTTACCTGATTCGGACGAGTACTGAGCCATGATTTTCGCTCAGACAGATCACAAGATCCGCTGCGAATGGGGCCTCAATGGGACGCGTTGGCTGGCCCCCATTAGCGATGCGGTGATTCTCGTTGACGTTCTCTCCTTCTCCACCAGCGTCAGCATCGCCGCCGGCCGCGGTGCGACTGTCTTTCCATACGCCGGGAGCGTGGAGGATCTTCCTGGCTTTGCCGCATCCGTGAACGCGCAGGTGGCCGGGCGGCGCCGTGAAGGCGCGTCGTCCCTCTCGCCGGCCTCAATGACCAGGCTCGCACCGGGGACGCGGCTCGTTCTTCCTTCGCCGAACGGCTCCACGCTGTCCCTGGCTACAGGCGACACACCGACGTTTGCCGGCTGCCTGCGCAACTCTCGCGCCGTAGCGGCGGCGGCGCTTGCCTACGGGCCGCAGGTGGCGGTCATCCCCGGCGGCGAGCGCATCCGTTCTCGTGACGGTTCGGGGCACACATTGAGCCTCCGCTTTGCGCTGGAGGATCTACTGGGCGCCGGCAGCATCCTTTTCCATCTGCGGGAAGGTGCTGGCGCGGTCGCCGCGCTGTCGCCGGAAGCGCAGGCCGCAGCCACCCTCTACGAGTCGATGCGCGCGCAGGTGGGCGCCCTCGTCGCCGGCTGCGGCTCCGGGCTGGAGCTAATCCAGAAAGGGTACGAGGAGGACGTGGCCCTGGCGGCGGAAGTGGATGTAGATGATTGGGCGCCGATTTTACGCGGCGGGGCCTACGTGTCCGCTTAAGAGGAGGTACAGTGCGGGCTGAGCCGAAGAAGCGCTACCCCAGACCGGCCTCGCGGGCGCGAATGATCGCCTGCACCCGGTCGGCAACCTGCATTTTACTGAAGATGTTGGAGAGATGGTTGCGCACCGTCTTGACGCTGATCGTCAGGCGGCGGGCGATCGCCTGGTTATCCAGCCCCTGCGCTAGCAGGCCGAGCACCTCGCGCTCGCGCTCTGTCAGATTGGGGAAGGCGGTAAGCGCGGGACCTGGCGAGGCGTTGAAAAAGCGCGTGAGTTGCGCGGCGACCTCCGGCCCAAAGAGTGCCTCCCCGCGCGCCACGGCGCGAATCGTCCGCAACATCTCTTCCTGGTCTGCTCCCTTAAGGACGTAGCCGCGCGCCCCGGCCCGCATTGCGGCGAAGACGGAATCGTCGTCTTCGAACATCGTGATAATGATCACGCCGATGTGCGGGCTGGTTTGCACGATCTGGCGCGTCGCCTCTACCCCGTTCAGGTCCGCCATCTGGATATCCATCAGGACGACGTCCGGCTGGAGCTCCTCGGCAAGGATTACTGCCTCGGCCCCGGTCGCCGCCTCGCCGACGACGGCGATCTCGGGCAGCGAGCGCAATAGCGCGCGCAGCCCATCGCGAAAAAGCGTGTGGTCGTCTACCAGGAGAACGGAGATTACCTCGCGCATGCGCCTACTCAGTTCGGACCAGCGGGAGGTGGACAGTCACGATGGTTCCGGCGTGAGGCTTCGACGCCAAATCAAATGTACCCCCTACTTCCAGCGCCCGCTCGCGCATTGAGGCGATACCGACGCCCGCCGTGCTTTCGGCAGCCAGGCCGCGCCCGTCGTCGGAAATTGTCAGCCGCAGCGCGCCGTCCACCTCCAGCCGCAGGCGGCAGTGGCGCGCGTGCGCGTGGCGGAGCGTATTGGTTATCGCCTCTGTGGCGATGCGGTAGGCGGCGACCTCCACCGCGGCGGGTAGCGGCGGCAGGCTGTCGGGAGCTTGGACATGGATGCGCGTTCTTTCGGTGCCGTTTCGCGTGGCAAATTCGCGCAGCGCCGACGTCAGGCCGAGCTGGTCGAGCGCCGCGGGCCGCAGGCCCTCCACCACGCGCCGCACTTCTGTGATTGCCTCCTGTGACTCTGTCCTCACCTGAGCAAGCAGCGCTGCGGCTGCGTCAGGATCGCTGCGCAGCAGGTTCTGAGCGGCGCTGACTCTAACCGCCAGCGTCGCCAGCCGAGGGCCGAGTCCGTCGTGGAGGTCGCGGCGGAGCCGGCGCCGTTCTTCTTCGCGCGTCGCTACCAGCCGCTCGCGCGAACGCTGCAGCTGTTGCGTCAGCTGCTCCGCGTAAACGGCGGCCCCCGCCTGCCGGGCCGCGTTCCGCAGCAGGCGCGCCTCGTCCTCGCCGAAGATCTCCCCGGCGGAACGTGCTGCCACGACCAGGCGGCCCACGAGCTGCGAGCGGTAAACGAGCGGATAAACTTCCGCCGGCGCAGCGCGCGTGGTCCCTGCGACGGCGACAACCCGCTCTTCCACCTCAATCGCCACATATGGCAGCCGGAGCGTCTGGGCGAGGGTCTCCACCAGCCGGGAAAGGATTTCGCCGGGCAGCGCCGCTTCCTCTAACCGCTTCCCCATCTGCGAGAGGACGGTGACCGGGTCGTCGCGCTCTCCGTACATGAGGCGGTTGACCCCCGCCTGCAGCCGCCGGCGCAGCGGCTGGACCACAATCGCGACGAGGCCTGTCGCGCCTACCGCCAGCCACAGGTTCCCCGACGCCTGGAAGAAAAGACTCAGAACGCCGACGACGAGGACGTAGAGCGCGCTGACCAGTACCGTCAGTGCTCCAAAGACGAGTGTGCGGTTGACGAGCCGCTCGACCTGCCACAGACGATAGCGGAGGACGGACATTCCGATGGTCAATGGCAAGACGATGGGCGTGATCAGATGGGTATTGAGGGCGATGAAGTGTCGCCAAGATCGGGAGGGGACGTCGAGCACCGCCAGCAGCAGGGACTGCAATAGCGGCACGGAGATGATCGCGCCCAGCCCAAGCAGGACCAGCTTGATCTGCTGCCGCTGTTGGCGGGTGGCGGTGTGGCGGTAGTAGTGGAGCCGGCCGATAAAGCCGGCGATCAACGTGCCCACCAGCGAGTAAGTGAATAACAGCCACGGCCACTCTTCGGGCAAGGACGCGAGCCGGCTAGAAGAAGCCACATCGAGAAGACCCATTACGCCCGCGAAGAAGAAGGCGGCAACCAGAACGGCAAGTAAAGCCAACCACCGGCTCCAGCGTGGGTAGAAACGCCCATCGGGGAAGAGAAAGAAGAAGCCGATGAGGCACGCTGTAATTAACGTCGGTACCACCATCCGAATGGCGGGAAAAAGCTGCTCCACAAATTGTGGGTAGCGGATCATGGCGACGTCCATCGTGAAGCCGAACAGATAGACAAGCAGGAGGAGCGTTGCCGATGTGTAGAGGACCATCCAGTCGTCAGGCTGGCGCCAGGCGATAAAGAGCGCCGTCCCCGCAAATGTGGCGGCGACAACCAGCTTAACCATGACAACGTAGCGCACAAATGCCGGCACTGTGGGGAAGAGCGTGTGGGCGGCAGACGCCGCCTGCCGCACCTGCCACTCAGCACGTGTGTCGGCGACCAGGTGTGGCAGGTTAGCGCTCAGCATGCCGGCGACGAGGAGCAGCACCAGGAGCCAGGCGGCGCGCACGATCCATAGGCGCGGGCCCGCCAGGCGCGTGTGCGGCGCCGTGGCGGGCGACTGCTGCCAGGACTGTGAGCTGCGAGCCAGCGGTAGATTCATCAGAAACTGTTACCGTGATGGGGCTGGGGATGCGGGGAGCGTTGCCGGGCGCCTGATCAGGTGGACTCTTATTATAGCGCGGGAAGCTACTTCTAAGAAAGAGCGAATTCCTGCCCTGCGTCTCTCAGCCTCTATCGGGGTCTGCCGGCGCGCGTCAGTGCCCCAATCGCCATGGATATCAGCACTGCGGCCATAAAAATCGGTCCGCCTAGCTGGCGCCGACCGTGCGCGACTGTAGGCGGAGCGCGCCCACTCCTGTCACGCCCGCGTAAAGGAGGCTCATTGCGCCGAGGGCGAGCCATTCGCGCCCTTCGCCGCCGAGCCTCGTGGCGGCCCCGGTGGCAGCGACGAAAGCGGCGAGGGTGAGAGCGCCCCACCATCCTCCGGCGAGCCCGCGGCTGCGCAGCAGGGCGGTTTGTACCGCGCCAATGGGAATGCCGAGGGCCAGCCCCATAACAATACCGGAGACCAGCTGGGGCATCGTTGCTGACTCGAGCACGACCAGAAAGAGGGGAAGCGCGATAGCCATGCCGGCGGCCCCTCCCGCCACCGTCGCGCCGATCCAGCGCCCGGCGCTGACGCCGATCGGCTGTAAAAACGGCGCGGAGCCCGCGGCTACGCCCAAACCGACGAGCGCACCGAAGAAGGCGCCCGCCGCGGCGTACGCCGCGGCCTCGCCCAGCGCCGCTTCCAGCGCGTCGCCAATCGACCACAGGCCGAAAAGACCGGCCGCTGCTGCCAGGAACGTTGTCACGCCGACGGCGACCACCCACTGCCACACAATGGACCACCTGTTACCACTACTCTGTTCAATCATCT
>JAWVYW010000135.1:0-10559 GCA_033722535.1 Promineifilaceae bacterium (SeqCode) | reverse complement strand
GCCGATGGCAAGACCAACCGCGAGATAGCAGCTGCCCTCTTCCTCAGCGAAGGGACGGTGCGTAACTACGTGAGCAGCATTCTCTCCAAGCTTGAAGTATCCAACCGGGCGGAGGCGGCTGCCGTCGCCACACGACACCACCTCAAAGAGTATCTGCCGTGACAGCAGGACAGTCCTGCTGCCAGCGCGCTTTCCGTGGCCTGGCCCCTCTAGAGAAGTTGTCCCGCAACAGTAGCTGATGTCCGACTCCCCCACGACCCACCGCGCCGGCGATCCGTCGCTGGCCCTGGAAAAGCGTAACCGCGAGTTGCGCGCGCTGCACCAGGCGGCGCTGGCAATTGCTGCCGAGCTCTCTCTGGACAAAGTCCTGCAACAGATTGTCGACTCCGCCCGTGAGGTGGTGGCGGCGCAGTACGCAGCGCTGGGCGTCTTCGACGCCCACGGCGTCCTGCAGGAGTTTATTCACAGTGGTATGTCCCTAGAGCAGGTAGCCCGGATCCCCCATTTGCCCCGGGGAGAGGGACTGCTCGGCGCTATCGTTCAGGAAGAGCGGCCGATCCGGGTCGAAGAGATCGCCGAAGATCCCCGCTCGACCGGCTTTCCGCCGGCCCATCCGCCGATGAATAGCTTCCTCGGCGTACCGATCAAGGCAGGTGCCGAGGTGCTGGGTAATCTCTACCTGACCAACAAACTCGGCGCCGATGCCTTCAGCGGTGAAGACGAGGATCTGGTGCGGATGCTGGCCGCACACGCGGCGGTCGCGATCCAGAATGCGCGCCTCTACGAACAGGTGGGGCGGCTGGCGATTGTGGAGGAGCGCTCGCGCATCGGCATGGATCTCCACGACGGCATCATCCAGTCGATCTACGCCGTAGGCCTGACGCTGGAATCGGCGCGTCTGGTCCTGAGGGATGAGCCAGAGCAGGCGGACGAACTGCTGGAACGGGCGCTCTACGAGATGAATGAGACGATCCGCGATATCCGGAACTTCATTCTCGACCTGCGCCCGCGACAGTTCCAGGGGGACCTGCGCGAGGGGCTGGCGCGCCTGGTGCGGGAATTCCAGGCAAACACAGCCGTGGAGGCGACCCTCGCCGTTGCCGAGGGCGGGCTGGACGAGCTACCGCCGATGATCGCCCGCACCTTCTTCCTCACAACGCAGGAAGCGCTGGCCAACGTGGCCCGCCACGCCCGCGCCGACCAGGTCTGGATTGCCCTCGGACAGACAGACCACAGCGTCACACTCAGTATTCGCGACAATGGGCGGGGCTTTGAGGCCGGCGCTCTGCAGCGCACGGTGGGGCATGGCCTTTCTAACATGCGGACGCGCGCCCGGGACCTGGGGGGGCGCTTCGTGATCGACTCAATGCCGGGTGCGGGCACAACGGTCCGCCTGACACTTCCCCTGACCCACGACTGACAAAGCGCTAGCGGAAAAAAAGAGACCACGCTCTCGCGTGGTCTCTCTCGTTTTAAGTGGTGGCTGGCAGCAGCCACACGCTGGCCTCTGCCAGCGCTTCTTTGTCTACTAGCCAAGGATGAGCTTGAGGGCCGGGTTCTCGCGCACGACCTTCAGCCGCTCAATGATGGCGTCCACGCCCATCACTCGTCCGGCTCCGAAGGCGCCCAGGCCGAAGAGCAGCACCACGTACACCAGATGGTCGTCGAAGACCCACCCGTGCTCCAGCGGCAGCCCCTCAGCAATGCCGCCCGTAAGGCTCGCCAGGTAGAACATGAACATCATGAACGCGCCCCAGAAGGCGTTCCAGCGCACCAGGGCGCCAATAATCAGGCCGAAGCCAGTCAGCGTCAGACCCCAGGCCACCAGGAAGTCAATCGCCGGGTTGCCCGCCATCCCCGCGAACATGCCGATGAACGGATTGCCCTCCGGAATCGCGTGCTGCAGATAGCCCGCTGCCGTCCATGTCGGGTCCAGCACCTTCGTGATGCCGCCCTGGAAGAGGATCCAGCCCATCACAACGCGCATGGCGACCAGTGCATAGCCGACCCAGGTCTCAGAATATTCGAACGAGACGCGCTGTCCCAACACAGAGCTGCGGAAGGTACTCGTCTCAGCTGCTTCGTCAAGTATAGGGTAAGAGGTTGTCTTTACGGACATGGTTAGAACGTCTCCTTGTAGTGTATTTATCTGGGAACCTCTGTCATCACAACAACACGCGTCATTCTAGACGCTCGCCGTCCGTTTTGACATTGATAATGTGCACCCTTTGCTTGTGACATCTGTCACAGACGCTGCGGCACCACCAGTCGTCTATCTCCGACCGGGCCGGAGGCGGCGGGGAGAGGTGAGCTTGTACCGGCATCGGCATGACATTTGTTAGTTGGCTCGCCCGCGCTCCACGACTACTCTGATCCTCATGAAGAGGACACGGCTTCTCATCGTCGAAGAACATTCAGCGGTGCGTACGGCCCTGGCGCGCCGGCTGGGCGCCAGCGCCGCCATTGAAGTGGTTGCCGCCGTCGCCGAGCTGGCCGAGGCGGAAGCAGCAGTCGTGGCAGGAACAGTGGATAAGATTGTGGTCGGCGTTAGCCGCGCCTGTGGGAGTGGCCTGGAGGCGCTCAAGCACGCGGTGGCCCGACTGTATGCCCGCGGCGTCGTCGTGGTGGTTCTGGCTTCCTATGCCGATGACGTGGAGCGGGAGGAGCTGGCGGCAGCCGGTGCCAGCCACTACCTCCTGAAGCAGCTAGGGAGCGACGAGCTCATTGCTGAGATTCTAGGTGCGGTGACAGACGGAGCGATTATCAGCGCCCTGTGATGGAGAACGGGATGGGAGCCTTCATACCGGCTCGCGCGCGCGGACTACGCTTTTCCGCCCGCAACCTCCGCCGCCCTTTTCTGCTCCAGCATCCATCGCTGCGCAAAATCCACCACCACCCGCTGTCGAAGGAGGGATGTCGCTGCCGACCCTACCTGCCCGACATTGATTAGTTCCCCTTCCTCCATCGACCGCCCGATCTGGTCAAACGGCGCCTCATCCAGCGCCACGTCGTCAAAGGGCATCCACACACGCTTCCCATCCACCATCACCGGCGCGCCGTTGCGCTCTTGCGGCGGGTCCGGCATGCGATATTCGGCGAGGTGAAACGAGCTGTTACTCTCGTGGCCGACGCCCATCAGCAGCACCCAGCCGTCCAGATCGTAAATGCGAGCGAGTGGAGAGCCTTCGCCCATGCCATAGTCCAGCGTGTGTCCGATCGTCACCTGCTCTGCGTGGCGACCCCAGGCAACAAAGGAGACCTGCGGGTGATTGCTCCGCCGCGCCCCCGGCCAGCTTCGGAAAGTCTCCGCGATCGCACCCATACCGCGCGTCGGCGTAATTCGGGCATCGAACGCCGGCATAGTGGCGCGAATAACTGGTTGCCAATGGGCAGGCACGGGCGGGTTCTGCCAGGCGGCAGGATCTGAGTAATCGCCCGAATGGGCCGGCATCACCAGCGTCCCGGCCGGCGTCAGCACGTCGAGCAACGCCTGGATAACGGCTACCGCCCCGCCGGATACCCAACCCAACTGGCTAAGCGCGGCGTGAACGAGTACTGTCATGCCCGCCTCCAACCCGAGCGCCCGCAGGTCGGCGGCCAAAGTGGCTCGCGTCCGTGGCGCTGGCGTCTTTTTTACTGTCTCGTGTTCACTCATCTCTCCTCTCCTTCTTGACGCTCGCTATCGCGCTATCATCTCTCACTCGCGACGCGTCGCCAAGGTATATATCTCCTCACGTATATCCGCGCCTTGTGACTCCGGTACATGCCTCGCGCTCAGTGCAGGCTATCCTCCAGGAGAAAGGTAGCACACTACTGTTTCTTATGAAGCAGGTAGCAAAAGGAGATAGATATGGCCTGGAGAGTGAGCGGTAAAACAGATCTTCCCCTTGCAGATGACGACCGCGAGTGGGATGGCGATGAAGCAGAGGACAAGATCTTCGAGTGGGCTGGCTGGCCCGACGACGAAGATCCCGACAAGGCAAAGCAGGGCTTTTTCGCTTATAAAGACGACGAAGCGAAGGAGAAGGAAAGCTATAAGCTGCCCTTTGCCACCCTGATCGACGGCGAGCTGACTGCTGTACCCAACGCACTACACGCCGTTGCCGCCGTTCTCGAAGGCGCCCGCGGTGGGGTGGACCTTCCCAATAGCGTCATCGACGACGTCCGGAACAAGGTCAAAAAGTACTACGAGAAGATGGGCGAAGAGGTCCCCTGGTAAGGGCCGCTTTCCGAGTTACGGCAAGAAAAGGGGGGTCGCCTTCCCGGGCTGGCCCCTCTTTGCCAGCCGTCCCCTCCCGCCGCTACGTCAGCTCCCCCATCAACTGTGACCCCGGTAAAACCGGCAGCGACTGCGCCATCTTATGCCTCCTGCACCACAAATTGCACGCTCATCTCCCGGCCGGCGACCGCCGATAACCCTCTTTCCACCACTATGCGAAGACGATGCGCCAACCATGCCACCGCTGCCTCGTCGCGCACGGCGATGACGAAGGTGTCGCCGTTGCGCTCCTGGAACGTGGCGTCACGTAGCCAGGCGTCAAAGGTGGCGCGCGTCATCTGCTCCGCCAGCTCAGCCCGCGCTGCCTGCCACAGAGCGGCATCGGCGCACAGCACCGCGGTAGCGACGGCAGCTTTCTGCTGTCCACTCTGAAAAGCACCGGCTGTGGAATGGGCCCCCTTTTCGACCAGGGGCTGTTGTACACGGCCGGTGGCGGCGTCGCACAGTGCTACCAGCCCCTCCCCCACCCCGAAGGGCAGCGCGTCCGGCAGTAGATCGCCGTAGACGGTGCTCCACTCGTCAAACAGCGGCCAGCGGTTGTCGTCGTCGTAAGGCGGCGTCGGCGCCGACCAACGGCGTAGATAGCACAGACCGGCGTAGGTGCGCCACTGCTCCCAGCTCAGCGCCGCAAGTGCGGCAAACAGTGCCGGGACCGGCTCCCCCGCCGCAGACTGCTTCATCATGTAGCGCGCCGGGTGCTCCAGCCCCGCTTCTTGCTCTGCGTAGAGGTACCAGCCCAGGACCTCTTCAAGTGCGAGCGGACCGGCGGCGATGGCGCGCCGCGTCTGGCCCTGAACGCCGAAATGATCGAGCAACCCTTCCAGGGTGCCGGCAGCAGCAGCAGCAAATGTCTGACATGCCGCCTCGCCCTCAAACTTCCAGCAGCTGGCTGTTTGCCGGAGGAGCAGGTTCATCTGGTGCTGCTCCTGATCGATTGTCTTTAGACCGAAGGTCCTTACCAGCGCTGTCAGAAAGTGCTTGTAGTATTTGTAAGGCTGCCACTTCTTGCCCCACCTCCTGTCAAAACTTTGCTCACCCTCCAGATCGTGACTGTCATTTCTTTCCCCACCCTCTGCGACGTGGCTGCCAAATCTTTTCTCACCGCTCGTGCCGTGGCTGACAGAACTTTCGTCACCCGCCGCGACGTGGCTGACATTTCTTTCGCCTCGTCGCTCCGTGTGGCTGACAAAAGTTTCGTGTCCCCCTTCTGGCGTGGCTGACATATCTTTGTTCACCCCCTCCCGATGGGGCTGCCCGTTGCCGTTCGCCGGCGCTAGCGGGGGCTGGTCGGCGACGAGTTCGCGGTACCGAGCCAGGTCGTCCGGATGGAGGGGCGTCAGCAGATTGAGGCGGTAGCTTGTCTCTACCTTTTGTGACGGCAGCTTCGTCGCGCTGAGCTGCTCCACAAAGGGGCCGTGAGGATGAGCAGCGCCCAGAAGTTCGTCGAGGCGGCTGAACCAGGCGCGCACGGTGACCGACGATTTCTGGAAGAAGGACTCCAGCTCACCGCTGAGGACGGTGACGGTGTCGCGGGTCTCTCCCGTGTGCGGATTGTGGTAGCAGAGGCTGCGGAGGTAAACGAGCAGCAGCGCCGGGCCGGGGCCCAGGTCGCTCAGCCACTTCCGGCGCAGATATTGGCTCTCCAGGTGGCAGAGGTGGGGTTCGACGATGTGCGTGTGCAGCCGGTCAGCCGCCTCGCGCCACCCGCTCTCCTCGGCGACGGCGGGAAAGACATGGGCCACCACATCGGCCACCGTCAGCAGCGGCAGGGCTTCGGCCCAGTCGCCATCCTCCTTCCCCATCCCGGCGCGCGCCGCCCGTAGCTGCCGCGGCGCTTCCTGGAGCGCATTGAGGAGCAGGTCGAGGATCGCGCCGGGGGAGACGCGCTCAGGCGCGCGCCGCCGCAGCCAGAAGGCCAGGGCGGCCGCGTCGGCCGGCGTCAGTGGGTCGTCAAGGCGCACTTCATAGCGGGTCTCCTCCTGGCGCGGGGTCGGGTGGCCGCTCACATAGCCGGGATCTCCCTGCTTGCTGATGAAGGCGCCCAACGGCCCTTCACCGGCGGCGATTGCTTTCTTCGCGCTCCGCCGGAAGGAACGTACGTGGACGCCCGCCGCCGCCGCCAGATTCTGATCGTAGGCGGTGAACCAGGGCCGGTTGCCGTTGAAGTAGCTTTCCTGCCGCGCGCCAATCACCAGCCAGACTGAGCTGGCCGACAGGTACGGCGTCCAGCGGCGGAGGAAGTACTTCGTGATCTTCCACACCCGCTCCGGGCGTACTACTTCGTTGAATGGTTGAAGATACACCCCGGCAAGCTGCAGGCCTGCAGGCTGCAGGGGCGCCTCGACGGAAGTCATGGCATTGGCGTTGGGTTAGATTGCGTTGTAACTGAAGAGGGGCTCAGGTGCGGCGGCCGCCACCCTATCTCCTCCAGGCGACCGCAGCGCCCCCTACCCCGTCCAGGCGATAAGATCCCGGTCGACATCATCGAGCGTCAGGAGGCGTACGCCGGCACTCTGCCAGCGACTGGCGCGGCCCGTTGCCCGCATCTGGACTATCTCCTCGGCTTCCTGCTGTGCACCATCCGCCCACCCTTCGTCGGCAAAGCCGAAGTAGTAGACGCTCCATCCCTCTTCGTCACGGGGGATGATTGCGCGCGTGCGCTCTGCCAGCTCTTCGAACATCTCTGGCCCGGCTGGGCCCTCTTCCCACTGACACGCACCCAGGACCAGGAACTTCTCCTCTTCGTTGATTCCGGCGATGTCTACAGTAAACGAACGGCGCCACTCGGCGCCCACATCTTCGATCGACGTCGGCAGCTGGCCCTCGTCGCTGGCGCGGAGTAGCCACTCCCGGCACAGCTCGGGCCACGTATACTGGCGAATATAATCGGGCAGGTTCGCCTGAATCAGGTTGAGTGTCTGCTGGTGCTGCCCCAGCGCCAGCTTCGAATGGTAGGCGGCGAGAAAGCGGTAGTAAAAGCGCAGATAAGGGTCGGTTACAAAGTAGCGACCACGGCGTGAGGTGGGCGAGTTGTCGGTAACCGGCGTCCGGCGGGCCACGAAGCTGGTATCCCGCAGCAGGCTGAGATACTGTGATGTATGGCCCATGGAAAGACCGGTCTGCCGCCCGATGGCGCTGAAGGTGTGGGTCCCTTTGGCGATGGTGCGCATCACGCCGACATAGTTGTGGGGATCGTTGACGAAATCCTGCAACAGCAGGCGTGGCTCGTCCATCATCCATGAATTCGAGGGTGCCAGCAGCAGCCGTAAATTCTCCAGCACCGATAGATCCTGGTCGAGCCGCTCCCAGTAAGCAGGAATGCCGCCCCAGATGGCGTAGATGGTGACCCGATCGCGGGCATCATACTCGGGAAAGAAGCTGCCGGTGGCGCCAAAGCGCAGCGGCTCCAGCTTCATCTGCACCGACGCCCGCCCATAGAGAGGCGCATCGTGCGCCAGGAGCTCTTTCTGCATCAGCCCCATCTGCGACCCGCAGAGGGCGAGGAAGATGTTCGACTGGCTCAGCCACTGATCCCACGCCTTCTGGAACGTACCGACGATGGAGGGTGTTACGTCGAGCAGATAGGTGACTTCGTCGATGAAGAGCGCGATACGCCGGTTCTCTGCCAGATGCGCCACCCGTCGCAGCGCATAGTCCCAGTTTGGGTATGTGAGATCGGGCGGCGGCTCAATACCCGGCGTCTCAAAGTCGGCGAGCGCCTGTGAAAAGCTGCGCAACTGATCGAGGGCCGAACTCGCTTCCGCCATCCAGTAGAGCCCCGCCGTGCCGTGATTCTTGATCCAGTGGGTGAGCAGGCGTGTTTTTCCTACTCGCCGCCGGCCGTAGAGGATCATCAACTCCGCTTGCGGAGACTCCCAGGCGCGATCCATCGCCTCCAGCTGGCTTCGCCGTCCAATAAAGGTCGTCTGCATTCGTCTGCCTTGTGCTGCTCGATAAATGGGATTTCTCATCTCTGGCTTCTCCGTCTGCCGCACGCGGAGCCGGTATCACCGTTGGATAGATCGACGGTTGGCGCAACCGGCACCGTTAATAAGTTCAATTATGATAACTGAATTTATAATAATCGAGAGGGGGCGCTATGTCAAGAGTAAAAGCTGGGGCGGGTCGTCATAAGCAGGAGGGCGGCCACAGACAGCAAATAATAAACGAAATTATGATAATCTACTTTATTATTTGAAGCCCCAACCCGTTCGGCTGCCTGGGCTGAGCCGGCTGATAAAGCCATTTATCATAATGTTTATTATCTTAAAGGCTCACCACGCACTTGTCAAGGGTATTGTTGCAATCCTACAACAACCGGCATTCCGCTGGTCCGTTAGCGGCTGAGACCGAGCGTCTCTTTCAGCCGCTGGCGGAGCTCATCGTCGCTCTGGGCGCCGGCAAAGGCAACCTCGTATTCGCGCGCCAGGTCGAGCAAGGCGCGGATGATCGCTGCTTTGGAGACGATGCTCCCCCCATCCCGCCGCGCAAGGTAACAGGCCTCATCCAGCCAGTCCGATTGATCTTCATAGATCATGATCGTCGTCTGCCGCAGGACGGGTGGCGGCGACGGCTCTACCTCTTCGCCGCCGGCGGGCGGTGCCGTAACCGGTACGGCGTCTCGCTCCGCGGTAGGAGCCGCACCCGTCCGCTCAGCAGGGTCAGGGCGCTTCCTCGTCCTTTCTTCGCTCGTCGCCGCTTCCTCCTCCTCGTCGCGCCGGGCGGGTGCCGGGCCAAATAGCTCGTCGAGCGGGCTATTGCCGCTTAGGGACGCTCTTCTACGCTTGTTCGAAGGCATGGAGAAACTCCTCGGTTAAGTCGCGGATATCCTGAGCGGCGGGGTGGCCGCTCATATACTCGGTCATCGTCTGCCCCTGAATTGGTGCCTCTTTAAAGCGCACCGTCTCCCTAATGATGGTGTCGAAGACGCGCACGCTGCCATTCAGCTTACTCCGGACCTCGTCGACGACCTCTCTAGCGTGGAGGGTACGGGCGTCGAAGCGCGTGGGCAGCACGCCAAGTATCCTTAGATTGGGATTCAGGCGCTCCTGCACTCGCCCCAGAGTGTCTAGCAGCAGGCGGACGCCGACGAGCGCGTAGTAGTCGCAGGACATAGGGATGACGACGTAGTCGGACGCCGCGAGCGCATTCAGCGTCAGCAGCCCCAGCGACGGCGGGCAGTCGATCAGCACGAAGTCATACTCCTCCTCTACCGCTGCCAGCGCGTGGCGCAGCCGGTCCTCGCGCCGCATCTCGCCGACAAGCTGCAGCTCGGCGACCGACAGGTTGATGTTGGTCGGCGCCAGGTCCACATGCTCGCGCACCGGCACGATGATCTCCGCCAACGGCGTGTCGTGGATGATGGCGTCGTAAAGGGTCGCCGGCAGCCGGGACGCGTCGACGCCGAAGCCGATCGTCAGGCTCGCCTGGGGGTCGATGTCGACCACCAACACCCGCCGTCCCATTTCGTTGAGCGCGACGGCGAGGTTGGCAACTGTCGTCGTCTTTGCCGTGCCCCCCTTCTGATTTGAAAAGGCAATGATGTGGGCCATTTTCACTCCTCTTTTATTTTGCGTGCACGAGACCAGCAACTCGCGTGGCCATTATATGATCATCTATCCACCCTGCCACATAGCCAACCAGTTATATGATTATTTGCGCAGACTATCGAACTACCAAATAGCACAATGATTATATGGTTAAATAGTTATTTAGGTATTGTGCAGCTCTCGGCTGTTAACTCGCCGCGCGCAGAGTTCGCAATGGCGGTCTGCGCGGGAGGAAGACCGGCTTGTGGGCTGGGGCGGGAAAATTTGCGGAGAGGGCACTTACCAGTGGGTGGTGGTAGACGGGTAGCTGGAACGGGCTTAAGAGGCGCCACAGGCCGATTTTCTCGGTCTCGGCGGCAGATACAGTCTCTTCCATAGCGGTCGCAGCATCCGCTGCGCCACTGCAGCGACCTTAGCTTCGCATAGTATGCGCGAGAGGAACAAAAGATCACCCTCATCGGGAGCTCTGGGGTATTGGTCGCGGGCAGGGAGGAAGGCTTAACACGTTTAACGATACCTATAAGCATATCACTGCTTAGTTAGATGGTCACATAACTAAATAATCACATACACGTATGTGAAGCTAGTTATAGCACCACATAGTCACATATAGCGTTCGTCCGTCGCCCGTGACGAGCGGTCCCCGACGGTCGCGAAGGGACAAGGGGACCATGCGCTACCCGCAGCGGCTGTGGATAAAGTGAACTCCCATTGTGTTCAAACACCCTTTT
>JAWVYW010000134.1:0-10568 GCA_033722535.1 Promineifilaceae bacterium (SeqCode) | reverse complement strand
TCGCAACCGACTTTGTCGACAACGACGGCGATGGGCAGTTCGATCTAGGCGATCGGCTGCGCTTTTACGGCTGGACATTTGACGGTCCACGCCTTGAGCGACAATTCGTTACAGAAAACGTCTTCTGGCTCTGGGACGGCGGCAGTGCGACGAGGATGGAAAATGCCGCGCCGGCGTCCGGCACTCCACCGCTCGCCGCCGACTTCCCGCAAACCGTGACGCATGAAGAAGAAGCGATCTTCACCTACACGTATAGCGATCAGTGGGATCAATTCCCCAACGAACCGGATGCCTGGTACTGGAAGCACTATCGAAAGCCGGTCTCCGGCACCGCTGTCGTGGGCGATCACACGATTGAGCTGCCCGATCCCGCCCCTTCTGGCGCACAGGCGACAGTAACTGCCGAATTTTTCAGCCACTCGCGAGCCACTCAGTACAGTACGTATACCAATCAGGCGACGGTTTCCATGAACGGACGAACGGAGCACCAGGGCACACATTCGTGGTTGTCTCGGCGGAGCGACAATGTGAGCACGAATGTGCCGCACGACGTCCTGGTAAGTGGCCCGAACACAGTCACAACGCGTGTGGAGTTTGAAAATGCCCCCATGGATCTGTCCTACTTTCTTAACCGCGTCACCGTTGCTTACCGGCGGCAGTTCCTTGCCCGGGATAATATGCTCATCTTTACTGACGACAGCGGTCCCCACACCTATCGGATTGGCAGCTTCACCGTGGGCGAGCCGGAGAAGCTCGTCGTGTGGGACATTAGCGAACGGAGACTGCCGAGCCGGGTTGCCGACGTAGAGGTAACAGGTAACGGTGCTTACACATACACCTTTGCCAGCACGACGTCGACGCCCAGCTTTATCGTCGCCAACGAGGCTGCCGAGATCGCGCTCCCTGCCTCCGCCATCGAGCGCTACACGGCGCCTTCGCTTGAACCGGAGAGCGGTGGCGCCGACTGGATCGCGATCACCCACCCCAATTTCCGCAATGAGGCGGAGCGGCTGGCAGCGCACCGGGGGAGCTACAGCAGGCTGAAAACACATGTCGTCAATATCGACGATGTGATTGCCCAGTACGGCTACGGACTGCCGCTACCGCAAGCGATCCGCAGCTATCTTGCGCATGCTCTCGACAGCTGGAGCCCTGCGCCTCGTTACGTCGTGCTGGTCGGAGATGCCAATCTCAATCCGCGCGGCCTCCCCTGCGTGAGCGACGGTTCCTGCCGTAGCTGGTACGACCCGCAGGAGGAAAACTATCTGCTCACCGACCTTGTCTTTAAGGATCGCTTTCAGGGCCTTGTGCCGTCGGACCATACCCTGGTCCTTCTCAGCGGAGAAGACCTTGTCCCTGATATGGCAATCGGCCGCCTTCCTGTCGCCACAGTCGAGCAGGCCGGTCATGTGGTGGATAAGATTATCCGCTACGAAACGAATCTGCAGACGCCTCAGCCCTATCACAAAAATATCCTCTTCGTGGCCGACGATGAACCCGTCTTTTACGGTAACAATCTCCGTGTGGGAGAAATCATCGGGGGACAGATTATCACCGAGCCGACGAATGTGTCCGCTACCGCGCCTTTTGTCCAACATCACTGGGGGTTGGCAGAAAACGTGGATACAGTCCCCGAGCTACTCACCCATATGGGAGCAATAATCAATGGCGATGCCGGGGACACGGTGCCCGATGGCGCAGTCCTGCTCAACTATCGCGGGCATGGCTCTGTGCAGTACTGGGCGGGCAATCCGACGATCCTGTCGGTCGACGATAGCGACTTCTGGTTTAATCCCGAACGTCCGGTGGTCATCCTTAGTCTGGACTGTTTGGATGGTAATTTCGCCATTCCGGGGCGTGATGCCCTCAGCGAAACATTTCTGCGTCAGAATACCTATGGCACCGTCGCCCACTGGTCCAGTGCAGGCCTCGGTTATGACTATGAGCACCTGTTGCTGCACGAAGCCTTTTACGTAGGCCTGCTGGAGGAAGAGTTGAGTGCTATCGGCGACGTAGCCGACTATAGTAAACTTATCTATGCGGCATCCGACCCGAGCTTTTATGGACGGTCCGAGCTATACACGTTTGTTTTACAGGGCGATCCGGCGATGCAGTTGTTGGTTGCCGAGCCAGCGCTCACGCAGCGGATCGTCCCAGATAGAGTGCACACAGGGGGGCACCTAAAGATCATACTTGAGATCGAGAATAACCATCTATTGCCCGTGCGACCGATACTGATTAATACCCTTCCAGAAGGGGCAGAATTCGTAAGCGCAAGCAGCACAGCGGCGATCAGCACCACGGTTGAAGGAGCGGTGGTCACGATCCGTTTCCTGGATCGGCTGCACTGGCAGACGGCAGAATCGATCACGGTAACCGCCCATGTCGGCGACGACTTTGAGGGTGCGACCTTTACCAACCGCGCCAGCGTCACTAGCCGTGGCTTTGACGGCGACGAAACGAATAATGACAGTAGCGTGACCATTCCGGTGACACTCTCCGCGTGGCAACTCTATCTTCCCTCAGTTCGCCGTGAGTAATTGCCCTTGTCGACCCGGAACTGCGAAGGAAAGTAGGTAACGATGAACGATACGAGCAAGATTGTGCGCCTTCTGTTCCCTGCACTGGCGGTCGTCCTGTTGCTGGCCAGCTGGGACCAGGCAGGCGCGGCGTGGCGGCAGGCGGTTACCCTGAAGAGCTTCGTCGGCATCAGAGAAGGCGACGCCGTGCGCCTGCGCTGGGAGACGGGCACGGAGATTGATGTCGTCGGCTTTAAAATGAAGCGGGCTACGTCCGCCTCCGGCCCCTTCACACTGCTCACCAATATCGGAAGTGGCGGCATTGTTCTCGCCACCGGCAGCGGACTTGGCGATACCTATGAGGTGGTGGACGACAGCGCGAACCAGGATAACAGCTACTGGTATACGCTGTTAGAAGTGACGGGGAGCAACGAAGAAATTGAGGTGGCGACCATCGCCGTTGCGCCGGCGCAGCAGAACGCCACGGCGACGCCCACGGCAGCGGGCAGTGAACCAGATCCGGGGCAGGGAACTGATCCGACGCCGACGGCTGTCATCAGCGCCGCTCCTGCACACACGGAAACGCCTACGCCCGCCTCACCCTCTGGCGGCGCCAGCGCAGCTACCGCCACGGCGACGCGCCCGCCTACACGCATAGCACAGGAGGCGCCGGACACGGCGCCAACCGCTACCAACACTGGCGGCGCACGAATGGTGGAGGCGGCGGACGACCCGCAGCCTACGGAGGATGCGCAGGCCACGATCAACCCACAGGCGCCGACCGCTGCGGCTGTGGCCCAGGCGACGGAAGCATATCCTGCCGGCCCCGCTGGAGAGGATAACCCGGTGGATGATTCTTCTGATCCGGCGAACGCTTACCCCGCCGACGAAAGCCTGCCGCAGGAGCTGGTGCCAGGGGCTGACGTGCCCCCGACTGCAGTCGGTATCGGTGCGGACGCCTTAGAGCTGGAGAGTGATGAGACGGCTGTCGACGAGGCAGAAGAGAGGAATGCGCAGGCGGAGGAGGGACTGACAGGCCGCATTCTCCTCTGGATAGGCTTCATCGGCGCGTTACTCATCTTCGTCGTCGGCGTCTTCTTCTCCATCTTCCTCTCAATGAGGCACCGTGATAACACAAGCCCGTGACGCGACGGCCAGAACGGTACAACAGTTCCCGCGCATGATGCGCCTCTGGCTCTTGTTGCTGGTGGCCCTGATTGCGTCAGGGTGCCGCCAGCAGCCAGCACCGTCTGTAGAGGCGGTCAAGCTCTTGGTCGAGACGGAGGGCATCTATCGCGTCGAGCTCGACGATCTGCGGCGGGCGGGACTGGCGGTAGAGGCGGTCGATTACAACACGCTGAGTGTAACCGAGAACGGCGAACCGGTTCCCTACTTGCTTCGCGACGGTGCCCTGATCTTCTTTGGGCGTGCCCCTGACAGCCGCTATACTGCGGCCCGCCCCTACGTGCTGCGCACGGGCGCGGCGGGCATGATAATGGAAGAAGCGGTTTCTCGCCCCAGCGATCACGCCCCGCTGGAACAGGTCACGCGCTCGCTGCATCTCGAAGAGAACTACGAATATTTCAGCGAAGCAAGTCCTTTTCTGCAACACGAGCCGTGGTTCTGGCAGACGCTCCCACTCGAGGGGAGTATAGAAATCGCTTTTACGCTCCCCGCCCCAGCCGATGGTGCAGGCATGCTGGAAATAAACCTGTACGGCGCCACGCATAGTCAGGCGGCTAACCCTGATCATACGCTGGCCCTATTCCTCAACGGCGAGCCCCTTCCTGACGTCACCTGGGATGGTCAGACGATTCATACAGCGCTGGTCGAACTTCCTCCCGGTGCGCTCCGCAGGGGTGAAAACAGCCTGTTACTGCAAAATGTACCCGATTCTTTTATCGACCTGATGCGACTAGATTGGATTGAGGTCACCTACAACGCCTGGCCGGTCGCCAACGAAGATCGGCTCACCTTCCAAGGGAGCTCAGGCGTGGTTGTGCTCGACGGCTTCAGCGCCGCACCGCTCATCCTGGACGTCACCGTGCCCCAGGAGCCGCGCCTTCTAGGAGGCTGGCACGACGACCAGGAAAGGGTTCATCTGGAAGTGCATACCGGCATGGACGTGGTCGCAGCCGGCCCGGACGGATTCAGGCAACCCACGGCGATTGAAGCGCTGCGCGACGGCAACTGGCGGGATCCGGCGCACGCGGCCGATTTAGTCGTCGTTACGACCGATGAACTGGCCCCCGCGGTCGCACCGTTGGTCGCAGCGCGCGAGGAGGAAGGGATGCGCGTTGCCGTCGTCCCGGTCGAGGAAATCTACGATGAATTTGGGGGCGGCGCCATGTCGCCGGTCGCTATCCATAACTTTGTGCGCTATGCACATGAACAGTGGACACCCCCTGCGCCTCGTTACCTCTTGCTGGTGGGTGAGGCGACCACCGACTATCGCGGCTACCTCGCCGAGCGGCCCGAGAATCCGGTTGAACCTCCAGAAAATATCGTCCCTCCCTACCTCGTTCCGGTCAACTTCAGTGGTGAAACGATCAGCGATTCACGCCTCGCTGACGTAGACGGAGATGTCAAACCCGATCTCGCCGTCGGTCGCTGGCCCGTAGACAGTGTGGCGGAGGTTGAAGGGCTGGTTGAACGGACGCTGGCTTATGAGACCTCGGAGGCCGCCCCCCAGGCTCTCTTTGCCGCCGATGGGACCAGCCGCGAGTTTGAGCAGGTGACCGACCGCATTCTCCGTCAGAGCGACTTCCCTTCCCAAGGGGCCGAGCGCCTCATTGGCGCCTCAGCGGACGCCGTCGCCTCCAGTTGGAATGAGGGGCGCTGGCTCGTTACGTATACCGGTCATGGCAGCCTCTCCCTCTGGGGTAAGGACGAGCTCTTCTCGCGTGACACCGTCGAACTACTTTCAGCCGATGCACCCGCCCCACTTGTGCTTCAGCTGACCTGCCTCAGCGGCCTCTTCGCGCACCCCGAAATGCGAAGTCTGTCAGAGACGTTGCTGACGAACGAGACAGGAGCGGTCTTGACCGTTGCAGCGACCAGCCTGACGCTCTCGGCCCACCAGGAGCCATTTGCCATCGGTTTTCTGCAGGCGCTCCGCGATCGTGAGGTCGTTCGTGTTGGCGATGCGCTTCAGCGGGCGAAGGACGGCCTTGACGTGAGCCATAACGGATTGCGAGAGGTTGTCGATACGTTCATCCTGCTCGGCGATCCGAGCGCGCACATCGTTCGTCCCTGACAGAGATGCCTCGCACCACGCGCATTGTGGGCCGCCGCCGCCGCCGGCAACAGCAATCGGGTCGCCTTCGCGCCGCGGTCGCTCGTGTCGTGGTAGGCGTGCTCTTCCCCCTGGCGTTCTTTCTGTCGGTTCTCTTTTTCGGCTCCGTCGCGACCGCCGCCGCCGTCTACGAGAGCCTGGCGCGGGATCTTCCCAGCTATGATGAGATTCAGCGGGAGGCGACCGGCACAGAAGACAGCTTTGAAGCAACCAAGATTTATGCCTGGGGCCCAGATGAGGATGATGACGGTGAAAAGGAACCGGTACTCATTTACGAGGTCGCCGCTCCGCTTGGTGGCGAACGTCAGTGGCTGAGTCTGGAACAGATGCCCGCCGACATCGTCGCGGCGACGCTGGCGCTCGAGGATCCATCCTTCCGGGGCGACCAGCAACCCGGCATCGGCGAGACTACGCGCGCCCTCATTCGCTACGTCCGCCACGGCACCGCGGGACCGGGTCGCTCCTCTCTTGCACGCCAACTGGTACAGCGACGTTTTTTCTCTGCAGAAGCGGCAACCGCTGAAGGCGAAGAGGGTTGGACTCCACGGCGACGGCAGATTGAAGAGTTTCTCCTCACGGAAAGGCTTCGTCGCTTCTATACGAAAGAGCAGATCCTGGAATGGTATCTGAATACGAGCTTCTACGGCAATCTGGCCTTCGGCATCGAAGCTGCTGCACATATCTACTTCGACAAAGATCCCGCCGAGCTCACGCTGGCAGAGGCGGCCCAGCTCGCCGCACTTCCGCAGACGCCCGAGCTAAACCCACTTGATAACCCGCAAGCAGCACACGAGAGGCAGTTGTTCGTTTTGGAGGCGATGGTCCGTGAGGGCGCCATCGATCAGGAGCAGCTTGTAAATGCTCGCTCCACACCGCTTACCATTTCTTCGGGCGCTCAGGAGCGCTTCGATATGATCGCCCCACACTTCGCCCTCTACGTTCAGCGGCAGATGGAGGAGCGTTACGGTCCAGAAGCGCTCTTGCGCGATGGATTGCGCGTGTACACAACACTCGATCTGGAGATGCAACGGCAGGCTGAGTGCCTGGCGCGGGCGCATATCGCCCGTCTCTCCGGGGCAGCGGGCAGTGGGTTGCCAGCCGACGAGCAGGCGACGTGCCCCGCGCTGACATCTCTGCCCTCGCTGGATAACGGCGAGGTAACGCTCGCGCCAGAGGGCGCCCGCGTCAACAACGCCTCCGTCGTCGTACTCGATCCGGCGTCGGGCGAAATACGGGTGATGGTCGGTAGTCTTGATTACTGGAATGAAGCGATTGACGGCTCGTTTAACGTGGCTACAGAGGGGCTGCGCCAGCCGGGCTCTGCCTTTAACGCCTTCACTTATCTCACAGCGCTCAGCCAGGGCTATAACGCTGCGACGATGGTCCTTGACGTTAAGACCGACTTCGGCGCCCTTCATGGTGGTGCGAGCTATACACCTCAGAACTACGATGGAGACTATCACGGCCCGATGCCTCTCCGCCAGGCGCTGGCAAACAACTATAATGTGCCGGCTACAGAAGTATTAAGCTGGGTCGGCGTAGCTAATGCCGTGCGCACTGCGCGCAGTATGGGGATTTCGACCATCGACGGTACGGAGCAGGATCTCTCGCTACCGCTTGGCGGCGGCGATGCGCGCCTGCTGGAGATGGTTCATGCCTTTGCGGTGCTGGACAATCTAGGTACGATGGTCGGTCGGCCGGCGCCGGAGGAGCAACAGCAGAAAGATGAGCCGGCGCTCGAGCCGTCGGCAATTGTGCGCGTGGAAGATCGCGCTGGCAACGTTCTCTATGAGTATGCAAAGCAGCAACAGGAGATAGTCTCGCCGCAACTGGCGTGGCTTATGAACGACATGCTCTCCGATCGACGGGCGCGCTGCCCGGCCTTCGATTGCCCCAATTTCCTGGAGTTGCCAGAGAACCGCCCGGCAGCGGTTACGACGGGAACCACCAACGACTTCCGCGACGCCTGGGCTATCGGCTACACGCCGCAGCTTGTTACCGGTGTGTGGGTGGGTAACACCGACCACACACCAACGAATGAGCTTTCGGGCTATCAGGCAGCGGCGCCCATCTGGCACGGCTTCATGGCCTGGGCTTTGGCGGATGAACCAGCCTCCATCTGGCCTCGCCCGGCGGGCATCGTCGAGGAGAGCGTGTGCGCGATCTCTGGCCTGCTGCCCACGCCGCACTGCCCTCCCGTCTCCGAATTCTTTATTGTCGGCACCCAACCGGCTGTGCAGGACACTGTCTATCAGGAGTTCCAGATCAACCGCGAGACCGGCCGGCTGGCCACGCTGCAGACGCCGCCGGAGCTGATAGACAGTCGCATTTACCAGATCTATCCCGAGCGAGCGGCTGATTGGGCTGCCGAAAACGCACTGCCGCAGCCGCCGACGGAGTACGATACGATCACCGGCGCGCCCAACAGCGCCGGCGCCACCGCCATTCGCTCGCCGCAGCCCTTCGATACTGTCAGCGGGAAGGTGGAGATTCTAGCAACGATCGAGCTCGAAGACTTTTCCCACTACCGGCTCGCCTTCTTCGAGGGGTTGACTCCGGACGATATTATGGTAATTAGTGATAGCGTCCTCGAGGAAAGGAGTGGTGCGGTGGTTGGAGTATGGGATGTCGGCGAACTGGACGGTCTCTATACGCTACTGCTGACGGTGGTGCGGACGGATGGTACGTTTGAGGAGGCCAGTGTAGCCGTAACTGTAGACAACCGCTGAATTTTGACGAGTCGCAAGGAGAGAGTATTGCATGTCAGAGCATGAAACGAGATCAATTGTAACGAAAAAAGAGGATGATCAGGCGTCGTCTGCTGCCCGCCTGCCGGCGGCCCTCCTGGCCACTGCTGTCGCCCTCGGCGGCGGCTGGATCGGCTTCAGCAAGATGCTGATCGATCATAATCTACCGCTGCCGCTGGCTCTCAATGCCGAGCGCCATCTCTTTACAAGCGCCGGGGCAGGACTGCTCAACTACTACGAGGCTGAAGGCGAAGGAACGCCCCTCGTCCTCCTTCATAGCATCAATGCCGCTGCGTCAGCCTACGAAGTGCGTCCGCTCTTCGAGCATTACCGCGGGCAGCAGCCGGTCTACGCCCTCGATCTTCCCGGGTTTGGCTTATCGGAGCGTTCAGACCGCCACTACTCACCTCAGATGTACGCTGCCGCCATCCGCGACTTCCTGGAGAAGATCGTGGAGGAGCCGGCGGATGTCGTCGCCCTTTCTCTCAGCAGCGAGTTTGCCGCGCGCGCGGCGCTGGAAAATCCGCATCTATTCCGCTCGCTGACCCTGATATCCCCGACCGGCTTTTCGGAAAAGGAGTCCGAAGCAAACGGCGCTCCGTCGGAGGAGCTGCATCGTCTCTTCTCCTTTCCGCTCTGGAGTCGACCGCTCTTCGACCTGATCTCAAGCCGACCAAGCATCAACTATTTCCTCCAGAAAAGCTTCCACGGGTCGGCGGATGAAGATATGGCAGCTTACGGCTATCTCTCTGCTCACCAGCCGGGCGCCCACCACGCCCCTCTGTACTTTATCAGCGGTCGGCTGCACACACCGCAGGTCCAAGAGAAGCTCTACGAACGCTTAGCGCTTCCTGTGCTGGTCCTGTACGACGAGGATCCCTATACAGCTTTTGGCGCGCTGCCCGATCTCTTGCTGGCCCACCCGAACTGGAGCGCCGTTCGCGTTCGGCCGACAAGAGGCCTGCCGCACTTTGAGCAGTTGGAGACAGTGGCTCGCGTACTCGACAACTTCTGGAATCGTCTGGAAGGCGTAGAGGAGTGATACGCAGCTCACATCTGCACCGGGTAGCACGACGCTGATGGCTGCTCTCTTTGAAATTCACCGCAGTCTATCGAACACGCTCTGGATGTTCTATCTCCTTCTGGCCCTCTGGGGACTCTGGAGGGCTGTACGCGGCGAGGCGGTAGCCGGTAGCTATTTCGGCGCCATCGCGGTCGTGCAGATTGTCGTTCTCGTCCAGGGACTTTTGGGTGGTTTTCTTTATTTCAGCACCGGCGCGCGCCCGGAGCGGGAACTGGTCCACTATCTCTATGCCGCCTTTAGCGTGGTCTTCCTCCCCGGCCTCTTTGCCTACCTGCGCGGCGACGACTCCAACCAGGCAATGTGGATCTATGCGCTGGCTTCGCTGTTCATGTTTGGAGTGATCCTGCGCATCATGGGCACGGCTACCTGACCCGCGCGATCCACCAGCGCCGTTATCAGTATGCCGCTCTCTAGGCCGAACCTGGAGTAAAAAATGTGGTTGCTCTGACGGCAGGTTCCGCCCCCACCTCAATTCAGCGCGTCGTCTCCGAACTGTTCGGGGCAGCAGGGGCAGCCGTCAGTGCTGGTAGTCGCGCGGCGAGTGGTACGTAAGGCGCTCTCCTCCAGGCCACTATGTACATAAGCGATGTCGAGGTGTATGCGGTGTGCCGGCGCAGGCCGCGCCCGCGTCACCATGGATAGGCTCAGTCGCGGGCATTCGGGGGAGTCGCAACGCTCACCCGTCGTTCTCTGGCAGAGGTATTCCCTCCTGTTTAGCCCGGACCAAGAAGCGGCTGGCGTTACGTATCTCCAGCTCCACGAGATCGCCGAGCGAGCTGACGACGACAGTAAAGGGCCCACTGCTGTAAGTGCTGGTCTCTTCAGGCCAGCGCCGGAAACTGATTATCAGCGTGTCTGTCTCAGGATAATAATCAAACATGGCGGGGGTTTGTCTCGTCGATCGTGATTGGGCTTCGTCAAGC
>JAWVYW010000133.1:0-10582 GCA_033722535.1 Promineifilaceae bacterium (SeqCode) | reverse complement strand
TAGAGCTCGACTGGCTCCCCGGCTACGCCGACTCCACCCCCGTCCGTGTGGGCAACGCCGCCTTCCGCCAGCGCCAGCTCGACGTTTACGGAGAGGTGATGGACGCCCTGGCAGTCGCCCGCCGCACCAAGCTGGAGCCGAGCGAGCGCGCCTGGACGGTACAACAGGCGATACTCGACTACCTGGAGACGGCCTGGCGCGAGCCAGACAACGGCATCTGGGAAATGCGCGGCCCCGCGCGCCATTTCACCCACTCGAAGGTAATGGCCTGGGTCGCCTTCGACCGCGGCGTGCGCGCCGTAGAAGATTTCGGCCTCGACGGTCCGCTGGACAAGTGGCGCAGCCTGCGCCAGGAGATTCATGACGAAGTTTGCAGGAAGGGCTATGATCCTGAACTCAACGCCTACGTCCAGAGCTACGGCACCCAGTATGCGGATGCCAGCCTGCTGATGCTCCCTCTGGTGGGCTTTATACCCGCCGACGATCCACGGATGGTGGGTACCGTTGCATTCATTCGCGAGCGACTGGAGGTCGACGGCTTTGTCTACCGCTATCGCTCCGAGGAAGTAGAAGATAACCTGCCGCCGGGCGAGGGAGCCTTCCTCCTCTGCACCTTCTGGCTCGCCGACAATCTGGTCCTGCAGGGCCGGGTCGACGAAGCGCGCGCTATCTACGAGAAGCTGCTCGCCCTGCGCAACGACGTCGGCCTTCTCTCTGAGCAGTACGATCCTCATGCCGGTCGCTTCCTGGGGAACTTCCCGCAGGCCTTCTCCCACGTTGGCCTGATCAACACCGCCCATAATCTCGTCGAGGCCCAGGGACCCGCGCGCGATCGTCGGCGGGGCTAAAGGAGCTGCTCCTCTACACTGGGAAATACCGGGCGAAGAAGTCGGCCCAGATGGCAAGCGCAATCAGCCAGCCTCCGACGACCATCAGCACAATACCGCTCCAGCCCCTGACGCGCGCCGTTTCCACTTTCAAGACATTGACCGCGCGCTGCTGCCCCATCCCGATGAGCACCGCCAGCGCAAACATCAGCGCCGACATCGTCACCGCCGCGACAAAGAACGCGCTGAAGGCGCCCACGGCCCCCCCTGATGTGAAGGCGTGCCCGGCCAGACCGGCCAGGATAGGCCCCGTTCAGCCAAAGCCGGCAAGGATGTAGGCGAAGCCAAACAGGCCGAAGGCCACTGTCGGCTGCTCTCGCCGCAACTGCGCCTGCCATACCTTCAAAGGTTTCACCACACGGAACACCGCATCGCTCCCCGGCGAGATGCCGCGCCATTGCAACAAGCCGAGGAGAATGAGCGCGGCGCCAACGAGGAGGCGGATGGACCGTCCGGCGGAGCTCGTAAAGGTGACCTGCTCAAATAGTGGGCCCGCACCAAGAGCGATTGCGCCCCCGGCGAGCAGCAAGAAGAGAGTTGCCCCCACCGCGAGCGCTGCAGCGAACTGTAGCAGGTGCGCTCTCGCCTCCGCCGGCTCCTCTTCCTTTACCTGTCGCGCCAGCAGTGTCGCCAGCAGGGGAAAGGAACAGGGCGAAAAGAAAGAGGCGACACCCGCCGCTGCCGCCAGCACCAGCAGCCCCGCGCCGCTCGCTGCTGGCAGGTCGAAACGAGGATATAACTCATAGCCCAGATAACCGAGCAGGGCCAGAAAGAGGACGATAGCCGCCACCGCCACATAACGCAGTCCGGCCGATGGGCCTTCTCTTTCAGTCATCGCATCTCCTCCGTTTATTCCTGCTTACAGGGCGCGCGCTCGCTGACCAGATCGCAAACCCCCAGTTCTCCAACCGGCATCATCTGCCCGCGCCGAAGCAGCTCTGACAACGCCTCTTCCAGCCGCTCCAGCTCCCGTATCCCCTCCCTGACTTCGGCTATCTTTCCTTCCACCAGCCCTAGCACGGCCCGGCAAGGCACTTCCCCCCGCTCGCGCAGGGACAGAATCTCCCTGATATCGCCCGGTGAAAGATCACAGCGGCGCGCGCCCGCGACAAATTGCAGCCGCTGCACGTCCTCCGCATCGTACTCCCGGTAGCCATTCGGCAGCCGCGCCGGCTGCGGCAGGACGCCAATCGCTTCATAATAGCGAATTGTCGACTCTGCCAGTCCCGTCCGTTTTGCAACTTCGCCAATTTTCATGGTAACAGTATAAAGCTTCAACCCACTTGAATGTCAAAGAGACGCGATTTGAATGCGCGCATAGTTGATCTCCGCACAGGCATGATCTACCATCAGCATCAGCACCACTGATTCTTGAATCTGAGGAGAGGGTTTCACGAACGTAGCGCTGGCGAAAGGATTAAACTCCATGTCATCTCACCCAACCCACACTTGGTTCGATGAGGTACACGCGACCACCGGGGAGCTGGTCGTCATTCCCTCCATTAGCCCCGATTCCCCCGGGGAGAACCGCTGCGCCGAGCGCATCGCGCGACTGTTACGACAGGAGAGTGACCTTGAGCCCATCCTCTGGCCCACCGGCGACGGCCGGCACAACGTCGCCTCTCTCCTGCGCGGCGCGCACAGAGAGGGCGGGAGCAGGACGCTCATCCTGCTCAGCCACTACGACACCGTCGGCGTTGAGGAATTTCGCGCCCTCGACCCCGACGCCGGCCGGATCGCCTTCGATCCGCCGCGCCTCGCGCGGCGGCTGAAAGAGGAGGCTGCTCTCCCTGGCGACGCCAGCGAGCTCTTTATGTTCGGCCGGGGCGCCCTCGACATGAAAAGCGGCGTCGCCATCCAGATCGCCGTCATGCGCCGCCTGTGGCAGGAGCGGGCCGACCTCGGCGGCAACGTCCTCTTTCTTTCCTGCCCCGACGAGGAAAATGAATCCCTCGGTATTCTCACCGCCCTCCCGCACCTGCAACGCCTGCAGGAGGAGGAGGGGCTCTCCTTTATCGGCGCAATCAACGCCGACTACACCGCCCCGCGCGGCGCCGACGAGGCCGCGCGCACCGTCTATAGCGGCACTGTGGGCAAGCTGCTGCCCGCGTTCTACATCACGGGCCAGACGACACATGTGGGGGAGCCCTTTCGCGGCGTCGATGCCGGGGAAATTGCCGCCGAGCTGGTGCGCCGTCTCAACCTGAACAGCGATCTCGCCGATAGTTGGTCCGGCGCGGGCGCGCTGCCGCCGGAGCGGGCGGCGCCGCCGATGACGCTCAAGGTGCGTGACCTGAAGAGCAGTTACAACGTACAGACGGCGCCCGATGCCTTCGTCTACGCCAACTGGCTGACGTACACGTTGACGCCCGCCGCGGCGCTGGAGAAGATGGAAGCGCTCGCCACCGGAGCCCTGAAAGCGGTGCTGGAGAAGCGAGCGGAGGCATTTGCAGCCTTTACCGCCCGCGGCGGAGAGACGGCGCCGCCGGAGGAAGTCCCCCTCACCGTCCTCAGCTTCGCAGCGCTCTGGCGGCAGCTTCTGGAGAGCGGGCGCTGGACGGACGAGGCGGCGCTGGACGCGTGGCTTGATGGGCTTGCCGACCGTCTCCGGCTGGAAGTCGCCGCGGTCGTCGCCGATCCTGCCCGTCTCGCCTCCGGACTTGCCCTCCCCGGCGATTCACGGGAGCTGAGCCGCCTCCTCGTCTCCGCACTCGTGCAGGAGGCGGGGATCCGCCCGCCGGCTATCATCGTCTTCTTCGCCCCGCCGTACTACCCGCACATTGCGCCGCAGGAGAATGAGCTGACCGGGGCGCTACGCCAGGTGCTGGCGCCGTTGGCGCAGACCGAGCCGGAGGAAGCACAGCGATCTCCGCTACGAGAGAAGTTCCGCAACGCAGTCCCCGACCCCGCCACGCCCCCCGTCGAGCTCCGCGGCTTTTACCCTTACATCTCCGATATGAGCTACCTGCACCTCGACGAAAGCATCCGCGCCGACCTGCCCGCCCTGCGCAGCAACATGCCCCTCTTCGGCCGCGGCTACTGGCTCGATCTGGAGGCAGTGGCCCAGCTGCAGGTACCGGTGGCCAACGTCGGCCCCTGGGGCAAAGATGCCCACGGCCTTACTGAGCGGGTCCACATGCCGTACGCCTTCGAAGTCGTGCCGCAGATCATTTACGAGACGGCGCGCCACCTGCTGATGCCGCGCCACCCGTCGAACGAATAGCTACCCTCGCCCTCAGGCAGGGCGGACGCTTGCGTCGCCGAGCTTCAGGCCCCGCAGGCGCAGCGCGTTGGTCACGACGCTGATGCTAGAGAAGGCCATCGCCGCCGCCGCCAGAATCGGGTGCAACTGTTGCAGCCAGTCCGGCGCCCAGGCGAAGGGGGCGAGGATGCCGGCGGCGATCGGTATCAGGGCCACGTTGTAGCCAAAGGCCCAGATCAGATTTTCTCTAATATTGCGCATCGTCGCCCGCGAGAGGTGGATCGCCTGGGGCACGCTGCGCAGGTCGCCCCGCATCAGCGTCACGTCCGCCGTCTCCATCGCCACGTCTGTTCCCGTGCCGATAGCCATCCCCACATCCGCCTGGGCCAGTGCCGGCGCGTCGTTGATCCCGTCGCCCACCATGCCCACCACGTAGCCTTCTTCCTGCAGCCGCGCCACGTGCGCCGCCTTTTCGCCCGGCAGCACCTCGGCAAAGACGCGGTCCAGCCCAACCTCGGCGGCAATTGCCTCCGCCGTCTCCTGGTTGTCGCCGGTCATCATGACCACCGTCAGCCCCAGTTCATGCATGCGCCCAATCGCCGCCGGCGACCCTTCCTTAATCACGTCGGCGACCGCGATGATCCCCGCCGCGCGCCCGTCGACGGCCATCCACATCGCCGTCTTGGCCTGGCGTTGGAGCGCGTCGGCCTCGGCGGCGAGCGGGCCGACGTCGACCTGTTCCCGCTCCATCAGCCGCCGGTTGCCCAACAGCACGTCGCGCCCGTCGACGCGCGCGTGGATGCCGTGGCCGGCGATCCCTTCAAAGTCTAGCGGCTCGCTCAGTTGCAGCCCCTCTGCCTCTGCGGCGCGGACAATCGCCTCGCCGAGCGGGTGTTCGCTGCCACGCTCCGCCGACGCCGCCAACCGTAGCAGCTCTTGACGGCGCCCACCAGAGCCGTCGGCGCCGCCGGAGAGGCCTGGTGGCGCTCCGCCGGCAGCCACCAGCGGCGCCAGCGCGATCCCTTCGGCGACCACGATGTCGGCAACGGTCGGCTCGCCCTTGGTGATCGTACCTGTCTTGTCAAGCACTATCGCCGTCAGCCGGTGCGCCCGCTCCAGAGCAGCGCTGTTCTTAAATAGGATGCCGTAGTCGGCGCCTTTGCCGATCCCGACCATGATGCTGGTCGGTGTGGCCAGCCCCATGGCACAGGGGCAGGCGATGACCAGCACCGCGATCAGCCGCAGCAGGGCGGCGACGAAGCCCGCCCCGGCGAAGATCCAGATGGTGAAGGTCAAGAGGGCGATCGTAATCACCGCGGGCACAAAATAGGCCGAAACCTGATCGACCACCCGCTGAATCGGCGCCTTGCTGCCCTGCGCTTGCTCGACGAGGCGAATAATTTGGGCCAGCGCCGTTTCGCGCCCCACGCGCGTCGCCTCGAACTTCAGCAGCCCCTGGCGGTTGATCGTCGCCCCGGTGACTTCGTCTCCCGGCTCCTTCTCTACCGGCAGACTCTCGCCGGTGATCATCGACTCGTCGACGGTGGAATGGCCGCTGACGACCACGCCGTCGACCGGGATTTTCTCGCCCGGGCGCACGATGACGACGTCGCCGTGGGCAACCTCGGCGATCGGGATATCAACCTCCTCCCCATCGCGCACCACGCGCGCCGTCTTGGCCTGCAGGCTCATCAGCTTCTTGATGGCCTCGCTCGTCTGCCCCTTGGCCCGCGCCTCCAGGAGTTTCCCGAGGACGACGAGGGTGATGATGACCGCCGCCGTTTCAAAGTACACGTGCTCGCCCAGGATGTTGGTGTCGAGGAAAGTCTGGGCAATGAGCACCGCCACGCCGTAGAAATAGGCCACGCTGGTGCCCATGGCGACCAGCACGTCCATATTTGCCGCGCGGTTACGGAGCGCGTTGGCAGCGCCGACATAGTAGTCATAGCCGACGTAGAACTGCACCGGCGTCGCCAGCGCCATGAAGAGCCACCCCACCCAGTCGGCGTGGGCCCACATGCCGACGATGCCCAAGTCGCGCCCCATGCTGAAGATCAGCAGCGGCAGCGAGAAGATGGCGCCCACCAAGAACCGGCGCCACTGGTGCCGGATCTCAGCCTGTCGTGCCTCCGCTTCCGCGTCGGCCATCTCTTCCTCCCCCTCGACCTCCACCACGTCATAGCCCGCCTTGCGTACAGCAGCGACCAGCTCGTGGTGAGTGACAGTGCCCGGCGCATACTCCACGATCGCCTTCTCGCTGGCAAAGTTGACGTGAGCGTCCAGCACCCCCTCTACCTTATTAAGCCGCCGCTCGATCGTGTTGGCGCAGTTAGCGCATGTCATCCCGGTGACCGGCAGCTCCACCTTCGCCGTCGGGATCTCGTAGCCGGCCTTCCGCACCCGCTCGATGACGTCCTTTGTCACCTCGCGGCTGCCGACGACGGCAGGATCGAAGGCAAAGGTGACCTTCTCGCTGGCGAAGTTGACGTTAGCCTCGGTTACCCCGGCCACCTTCTTTGAGTTGCGCTCCACTGCCGCGACGCAGTTGGCGCACGTCATGCCGACAACGGGCAACGTTATCTGTTTCTTCTCGCTCATGCTGTCTCCATTCAGAGCGCACGCCCTTCCGGGCGCGGCACTGAACTCTTGATCTGTAAAAAAGGGAGCGTCGAGCGGTCCCTCGCTATACCCCCCCCATGGGGGGTGGGTATAGCTGTAGTTTAGCAAAGATTGCGGCGACAGGCAAGAGAAGGCAGCGTCCGCACTCGGGAAGTGACGCTTCATCTATGTCTATCTAATGCCGCGGCCCTGACGCCCTCCGCGAACCTCCCCGTCGCTAAGAGCGGCCGGCGCGGGAACGGGACTATCCATAAGAAAGGTATACAAAAAGTTGACAAATAACGCACAACCCTTACCATGGAACTGACGCTGCTGCAGCGGGTGCAGGTTACACCTTCCGTCCCGGCAGCACGTCCATCGACATTGACAGTAGGAGACCTTCTATGACCGATGCACTCATCTGGGGCGCCTCTGGCGGTATGGGGCGCGCCCTGGTCCAGATGCTCGCCCACAGCGGCTGGCGCGTCTTCGCCGCCGCCCGCGACACCGCACGCATCCCTGATAGCGCCTACCGCCGCTACCACTTCGAGGCCGTCGATCAGGCGCTACTCAGAGATGTGGCCCTCGATTTGGCGCATGAGAGCTCGGGCCTCGACCTGTGGATCTATGCCGCTGGCGGACTGCGGGCTGAGCAGCTACACAGAATGGCCCCTCCGAGCTGGAACGACGTGCTCGACTCCAACCTCAACGGCGCCTTTATGACTGCCACGCAGACCGTGCATCTCGTCAGGGAGGGCGGCAGCATTTTCTTCATTGGCGCCTACGTCGACCACCTCATCCTGCCCAAAATGGGCGCCTACGCCGCCGCCAAGGCCGGCCTCGAAGCGCTCGTCGAGGTATTACAGAAAGAGCAGCGCCACCTCAATGTCAGCCTCGTCCGTCCGGGCGCTGTCGACACCCCTTTCTGGCAGAACGTCCCCTTCCACTTGCCGGCGGCGGCGAAGCAGCCGGAGGCGGTGGCGCAGGCGATTCTGGAGCATCACCGGAAGGGCGGGCGCGGGGCGCTCGACCTTTAGCGTAGGCCAATTCACCCCCCGCGACCGCCAGCTCGCACCTGCGGTCGGTGCTGACGAGCGCCGGCTGCCACGTCCGCGGAGGGCACAAATTTCGTAAGCGGCCTTGACTTCAGCGCGTGCATCCTGTATTCTCTTTTCTGTGGGTGCCGCAACGGGGACCCACCCCGCCAAGAGAATAGCGCTTCGAGGCCAGGACGCCTTCCACTGCGACAGTTGTCGCGTGTGCGAGGCGTCTTTTGCGTTTCCGCGCTTTTTCGCTGGCAAGGGACGTTCACTCTATTCAGTAGGAGGAATCACGATGATCGACGCGGTACATCAAGAGACGAAAACGAACGGCCGGCGCAAGCAGAGCAACAGCGGAACGGGCGCTCTGACCTCAGCCGTAGAGCTGCTGGAATACGCGCGCCAGCAAGATCTGGCCATCGTCGACCTGAAGTTCGTCGACTTCCTCGGCATGTGGCGCCACGTGAGTGTCCCCCTGGCCGTGCTCGACGAAGCGGCACTTGAGGAGGGGATCGGCTATGATGGCTCGTCGATCACCGGCTTCCAGACCATCGACGAGAGCGACCTGATTCTGATCCCCGATCCGACGACGGCCGTACGCGATCCGCTGCTGAACGTGCCGACCCTCAGCGTCGTCTGCGACATCTACGACCCCATCAGCCGCGAGCCCTACAGCCGCGACCCGCGCCGCGTGGCCCAGGCGGCCGAGCGCTATCTGGTGGAAACCGGCATCGCCGACGTCAGCTACTGGGGACCGGAAGCAGAATTTTTCCTCTTCGAGAACGTCCGCTTTGACAACACGCCGCAGGGGGCCTACTACTTTGTCGACTCCGACGCCGCGATGTGGAACAACGGCCGCAACGGCGGCGGGCCCAACCTGGCCCACCGCGCGCGCCATAAGGCGCACTATTTTCAGGCGCCCCCGATCGACATCATGCAGGATGTGCGCTCGGAGATGACGCTGCTGCTGGAGCGCGTCGGCATTCCGGTGGAGATGCATCACGCCGAAGTCGCCGGCAGCCAGCAGGAGATCGACCTCAAATATACGAGCCTCACAACGATGGGGGACTGGCAGATGATGTACAAATACATCATCAAGAACGTCGCCCGCCGCCACGGCCTCAGCGCGACCTTTATGCCCAAGCCGGTGTTCGAGGACAACGGCTCCGGCATGCACGTTCACAACAGCCTCTGGAAAGACGGTGAAACCCTCTTTTATGATGCGGACGGATATGCTATGCTATCCGAGACCGCCCGCTACTATATCGGCGGCATCCTGAAGCACTCTCCGGCGCTGCTCGCTTTCTGCGCGCCGACCAGCAACTCGTACCGCCGGCTCACCCCCGGCTTTGAGGCGCCCGTGAACCTCGTCTACTCTTCGCGCAACCGTTCGGCAGGCATCCGCATACCGCGCTACTCCGATAGCCCGCGCGCGAAGCGCATCGAGTATCGCTGCCCCGATCCGACCGCCAACCCCTATCTGGCCTTCAGCGCCATCTTGCTCGCCGGCCTCGACGGGATCCAGAATCAGATCGATCCCGGGCAGCCGGCCGACTACGACCTCTACGAACTGCCGCCGGAGGAGGCAAGCAACGTGCCGCAGGTACCGGGCTCGCTCGCCGAGGCGCTGGACGCGCTGGAAGCAGATCACGACTTCCTGCTTAAGGGTGGCGTCTTCACCGCCGACCTCATCGACGGCTGGATCAAGCTCAAGCGAGAGCGTGAGGTCGATCCGCTCCGCCTGCGGCCTCACCCCTACGAGTTCTACCTTTACTATGATGCCTGATGGCTGAACAGCCCCTAGCGGCGAGTGGCGCCGTGCTCCACCCGCGACGCCACTCGTCTTCTCCCACCCCACACCGTGCCCACGCCCACTGATCTCCACAACCCTGCTACCCCCACCAGGGCCCTCGGCGCCCTGCGCGCTATCGCCCGCGCCCTCAGCACGGCCTGGGACCTCGACACGACGCTGGACCTCATCGTGCGCAAGACGACGGAGGTCATGGAGGTCGATTCCTGCTCGCTCTATCTCCTCGATCCCGACGGGCAGACGCTCCGCCTGCGCGCGACAACCGGCCTCGCCCGCCGCGGGCTGGGCGTGGCGACGCTCGCGCTGGGCGAGGGGATGACGGGGCTGGCGGCGGCCGAGAACCGCCCCGTCTTTGCCCGCCACGCGCAGGAGCATCCCCACTTCAAGTGGATCGCCGACCTCCACGAGAATCTCTTTGCCTCGCTTCTCGCCGTCCCGCTGATCATCGAGACGCGCCCCATCGGCGCTCTCAACGTCCAGACGACAGAGGCCCACACCTTTACAGCCGCCGAAGTGGAGCTGCTGGCGCTGGTCGGCGATCTCGCAGCCGGGGCGCTGGCCAAAGCCCAGCTTCACGACAGCCAGCAGCGCCAGATTAGCGAGTTGCAGACGCTGGCCGAAGTCAGCGAGCTGGTCACCTCCCCCCGCTACCTCGACGATATTCTGGAAGTGGTCACCGACATGGCGGCGCACATGGTCGGCGCCACCGCCTGTTCCATCTTTCTTCTCGACGAATCAGGCAACACCCTGGAGCAGCACACCGCGCGGGCGCCCGGTGACGCCACGGACGGCGTTGCCCTCTCCGGCGTGCCGCACGATTTGGAGTGCGTCCTGACACGTGGGCGCCCGCTCTACCTTCCCGATGCCAGCTCTGCCGGGGATGGCGGCGGAAGCCTTCTCGCCGTTCCCCTCAGCGTCCGCGAGCGCGTCATCGGCGTCTTCGCCTGCTACACGGCGACGCGGCAGAGCTTCCCGCCGGAACAGGAAGCGCTCCTGCTGACACTGGCCAACCAGACGGCGCTGGCAATCGAACACGCCCGGCTGG
>JAWVYW010000132.1:0-10647 GCA_033722535.1 Promineifilaceae bacterium (SeqCode) | reverse complement strand
GGTCAGGAGGGGCTGACGGAGACGCCCCAGTTGTGGGGTGATTTCCCGGTGTGGGACTTCTGGACCACCTTTACCATCTTCTTCCCCGCCGTCACCGGCATTATGACCGGCATCAGCCTCAGTGGCACGCTCAAAGATCCACGGCGGAGCATTCCCATTGGGACGATGGTGGCCATTGCCACCGGCCTCGTGGTTTATATCGGCCTCGCCTTCTGGCTGACGGGGGCGGCGTCGGCGCAGGCGCTGGTCGACCCTGAAAACCGCGTTCTCGTGGAGAAGGCCGTCTACGGCCCGATCGTACTGGCCGGTATGCTCGCGGCGACCTTCTCGTCGGCGCTGGGTTCGCTGATTGCCGCGCCCCAGGTGGTGCAGGCCCTCGCGATCCATAACATCCTGCCCTTCGGCCTTAACGAGCGCTTTGCACGGCAGAACCGGCGCGGAGAGCCGATGCAGGCGATGGCGGCGACGACGGTCATCGCCTTCGCGGCGCTCACCTTTGCGGCTCTTGCCGGTGGCCTGAACGCCATTGCGCCGGTGATAACGATGTTCTTCCTGCTGACCTATACAATGCTCAACGTCGTCGTGCTGGTCGAGAAGGCGCTGGGGATGGTCAGCTTCCGCCCGACCTTCCGGGTCCACTGGACAATCCCCCTGCTGGGCATGGTCTTTTGCACCTTTGTCATGTTCCTGGTCAGCCCCACGTTCAGCCTCGTCTCGCTCGTGTTGGTCCTGCTCCTCTACGGCTACCTGGCGCGCAAGAACCTGGTCGCCACCCACAGCGACGTGCGCAGTGGTCTCTTCATGTCGGTGGCGGAATGGGCGGCGAACCGCATCCAAAACGTGCCCGCCGCCCCCGAACGCACATGGAAGCCGTCGGTGCTCGTCCCAGTGGAGACGACCAGTGCCCTTCGCGGCAGCTACCGCTTTCTGAGTGCGATGACGGCGCCGCAGGGCTCAATCCACGTGCTGGGGCTGGCGCTGGATGGGAACGTGAGCGTGCTCAAAGACCTCGATCTGCTGACCCAGGCCTTCCGCAACGACGGCCTCAATGCGCGGATGACGGTCCTGGACGCCGACGACTTTGTAGAGGGGGTGCGGAACTCGACCCAGGTGCTGCGGAGTATTCTTTTCCGCCCCAACATTCTCTTCCTGCGCCTGCACGCGCAGAGCGACCTGGCGGAGCTGCAGGATCTGGTGGAGCGTACCGCCGCCTACCGGATGGGGATCGTGCTGCTGGCGCGCCACCCGGTAATCGAGCTGGGCCGCGAGCACCTGATCAACGTCTGGATGTCGCCCCAGGAGCCGGATTGGGAGCCGGATCTGCAGCGCAGCAACCAGGACCTGACTCTGCTGCTGGCCTACAAGCTGCAGCGCAACTGGGATGGCAAGATCAATCTATGTATGGCAGTCCCCGACGAAGAGACGCGGCTGAAGGCCGAGACGTTCCTGGAGCAGCTGATGACGCTGGTCCGGCTGCCGCCAAACACGAACTTTTTTGTGTATGTGGACGAATTTGAGCACGCGCTGCGCCAGGCGCCGCGCGCCGATCTGAGCGCTTTTGGCCTGCCGCGCGAGCCCGATCTGCACTTTTCCCAGCGGATCGTCGACGTCGTCGACGGGTCCTGTATCTTCGTGCGCGATTCTGGCGACGAGAGCGCCTTTGCCTGACGCCGATGCTCATCCCGGCTGCCGAGGGCTGTCGTCGTTGCGTCAGGCGCGCGTCCGTGCAGCGGCGACCGCAGCCCCTTCTGGCGGGATGGGATCTCTCGCGCTCACGAAGCTTATGCTGCGGTCGCCGCCGCGACAGAACTGGCGTGGAGATAGTCCAGCACGCGCTCCGTTTCAATCTGCCAGTCCATCGAGCGCTGGTAAAGGCGGAAGCCAAGCTCATGGTTGATTTTAAGCATTGAGGCGTTTGAGGTCGCGTTGGCGGTGCGTACGAAGCGCCCCTCTGGCCATTCTTCGAGAAGCCTCTGCAGCATCGCGGCTTTAAGCCAGCGGCCGATCCCTCGGCGGCGGTAGCGGTGGTAGACGCCGGTGCCCAGCTGATGAACGATTGTCGGCTCTTCGGGGTCGAGAGCGATTTCCGTGCCTCCGGCCAATTCTCCCGTCGCCTTGTCTCGCGCCCCGATGTACCACAGATGGTATCCTCTGCCGAGTAGGAACGCCTCCCACGCCCGTAGTTCGTCGGCCGTAAAGTTCACATCTTCCTTCTCGAGATCGTCGCGCGGCGCCTCGTTCATCGCCATGTTTGTAAGGGCGGCCATTGCCGGAAGTTCCTCCTCCGGATATGGTGCCTCGCGGAATGCCAGGACGAATCCATCGGGAGCGTGCGCCTGCCAGGTGTCCAGGAGGGGCCGGTCGAGATCGGCCAGGTCGAGCTGGTTCATATCTTCGCTAAGCCCGGGAGTGGCGCCTATGTGCCGCATGAAGGCTTCGCCGGCCGGTACGCGGCTGTGGGTTCGAAACACGCTCAGGCGTCGCTCCTCCGCACGCGCCCGCTCGGCCACGGGCCGCAGCAGACGCCGGGCAATGCCGTTCCGCCGCCACTGCGGTTCAACTGCCACGGAGCACGAAGCAAGGTGCTGGTTGTCCCGGGTGCGCTGTACACGCACCGCACTGCTGCCGACGACTTCGCCGGCGGCCGTGACGGCGAGCCAGTTCCATTGCTCCACAAAGGCGGGAAAATTCTCCCAGTAGGCTCGGGCGCGGGCGAGCGAACGGGGCGGGTCGTCGGGAAGCTGCTCAGCGCGGATCCGGTTAAGGTGATCATTGTAAGCGGCGTGGGCGGCTTCGTCGGCGGTGCGGAAGTCAAAGGGGTCGATGGAGATGGATGTCTGCAACATGAATGCCCTCCTTGCTAGCTAACAGCACGACAATAGTTGTGCTGACAGTATTGCCGGCGCGCATCATCGAAGTGTCACTGCGGGCGGCGAAAAGCGTCACCAAAGCGTCACAGGAAGGTAAACGCGCTGCACGGCGGTTCCTGCTGTACCTGAGCCGGCGTTGGCCGCGTTCGTGACCGACGCCGCACGGTATCACTCCGGTTGCAGCTCGGCGACAATCGGCAGATGGTCGGACGCCGTCGTGGGTATGACGTCCAGGTCGACGGGGACGAGATCGGGCGTGACCCAGATGTAGTCGATGCGCTGGCGCGGCGCATCGGCGGGGCTGGTAAAGCCAGGGCTCGGCCCGAAAAGGCCGGCGTCGAGCAGGCCCGCGGCGTCCAGCATGTCCATCTCGGGCGTGCCGGGGTGGGCGTTGAGGTCGCCGGCGATCACGGTGCGCGGCGCCTGGCCCCAGGCGCTGATGAGAAACGGCACCTGCTCCTCCCGAATCTCACCCTCCTCGGTAATATGGTGCAGGTGGGTGGCGATCACGCGCAGCGGTGTGTCGCCGAGGTCGACTTCGGCCATGATGTAGCCCCGGTTGAGCGGCATTCCCGCGGGCGGGAGATCCGCACGTTGGAGGACGTCGAGCGGGTAGCGGCTGAGAATGGCGTTGCCCCACTGGTTATCGGGGGAAGTGGGGCCCGCGGCGGCGTGCATCTCCAGCCGGTGGGCCAGCCAAGAGAGCATGTCGACCGCACCGGCATGGACCCAGCCGCGGGAGACCTCCTGCAGGACGACGACGTCCGCGTCGCTCTCTTCGATGACGGCGGCCAGCGCTTCTAGATCGAGGCGCCCGCTGGTGTTGAAGCCGTTGTGCAGGTTAAAACTCATCACCTGCACCGTCGCGGGGAGCCTCGTTCCGGTTACATCCGGCGGCGCGTCCCAGAGCAACCAGAGGGCTGCGGGCGCCAGAAACAGTGCCGCGCTGAGCGCCGCCAGCGCCGGGTAGCCGAGGCGGGCCTGCCGTAGATGCTCGGGGGCGCTCGCCAGGACGGCGGCGAGCCCCACCAGAAGGGCCGCGGCGGCGGGAATGACTGTTGGAGAAACGCCAAGCGCCAGATCGAAGCTGGCCATATAGGTGAAGAGCAACGCTGCCAGCAGAATCTGGCCGACGACGAAGGCGATTGTGGTCCGGCGAAGCGTATCCGGCAGCAGCGGCGGCTCGGCGACGGTTGCCGCGACGGCGATCATGAAGAGCAGTGCGGCGAGCGGCTGCCCGAGCAGGATGACCACGGCGGCGACCGGCCCGGTGGCGGCGGTAAAGAGGAGCAGCACAACCAGCGCGAGGCCGGCAATGGCGGGGAGCCAGTTGGAGGTGAGCGGGTGCGCTAGGCGCAGGCGGGCGGCGACGAGAAGGCCGACGGCGTTGGCCACGGTCACGAGAAGACCCGCCGCAGGCAACGACCATCCAGTCACGGCGGCGGCGCGGGCCACGTTCTGAAAGATGAGCAGCTGCAGGACAAGCCAGGGGCCAAAGGCGAGCAGGGGCCATGCCCGCCGCCAGGCCACGTCCAGCCGTTGTGCCTGGCGAGCGGCGAGCCCGCGATAGGCGAGGCCCAGGGCGAGGAGGGCAGCGGCGACGAGCACCAGGACGACCAGCAGCGCTGGCAGCTCCGCTTGCCAGGAGAGATCATATGTCTGCACCGCAATGTGCAGCGCCGTGTCGAGCGCAACCCCCAACAGGATGGCCAACGCGGGGCGGGGAGCGCTCTCCGCGCCGTCGCGCGCCGCTGAGCGGGCGGCTGCAATCGCCAGCGGCACAAAGAGGAAGAAGGCGACACTGCCGGCGGCGCTGAGGACAAGATCGACCGGCGGAGACTGCGACAGCTGTTCCGCCGCGCGCAGGAGAGCGACACCGCCCCCAGTCACCAGTAGCCCGCCGGCGAGGCCAAGCAGGCGCGCCACAGGGCCGGCGAGCCCGCCGAGGACGAAGACAGTCAGGCCAATCACGCCCAGCATAATAGTGCTCGTATCGGCGACCTCGCCCTGGTAAAAGAGGAGCGTTGGGATGAAGACCCGCACCATCTGGAGCCCCATCGCCGTCACGAGCACGGTGAGCGTGCTCCTGGCAACAACCTCCGATCGCCGGCTCCCTTCGGCCGCTGGTTGCACAACGGAAACGTTATCTGGCGACATACCTTTTCCCTCCACATCGTTGACACGCACTGAGAAAGCGAACTACCCTGCGGAGCCCAGCCGTGCTCCGGTACGGTGCATATGGCCTAAATGATGAGGGAAAATAGCGCCTGGGTCAATAGCCTTGCGAGCAATCGGTTCCCGAAAGCGGCAGCGGCGGCGACTTTGGGGCTTACAATTGACTTTCTTCAGCCAATTGACAAAGGGTCGGAACTGATCTAATCTTTCTTTGTTCATCGGAAAAAGAAAGTCGCTTCTCCGCCGCGATTTTATGCCTGCTACCTCGTAGGTACTATGTTTGCTTCCGCCGCTGCTACGCCCCACCGGCCGCGCGAGACGAACCTCAGTCGCGTTCTGAATCTCCTGCACCGCTCCGGCTCTCTCTCCCGCGCAGAGATAGCGCGCGAGACGGGGCTGAGCGCAAGCACCGTTTCGGCGCTGGTCAGCCGTCTGCTGGCCAATGGCTTTGCCCATGAATCAGGTCCGGGCGAGTCGAGCGGCGGCCGGCCCCCTATCCTGGTGCAGTTTAACTACGACGCGCGCTATCTGATCGGTGTGGATATCGGCGCCACCCATCTCACCATCGTCCTGATGGACATGGGCGGGCGGGTGACTGCACATGCCCAGCGTGTCTATGCCGTCGCCGCCGATCCCAGCGGCACGACCACGATGGTCCTGAAGCTGATTACCGAGATCCTCGAAGAGGGCCAACAGACGCTGACGACGGTGCTCGGAATGGGCGTTGCCGTGCCCGCACCGCTGGCAGGCGAAGGGCTGGACCGCCTTTCAGGGATCATCCTGCCGGCGTGGGCAGGGTACGACCTGAGAAGCGCTTTGCAGGCGACGCTGCCGCTACCGATTTACGTGGACAACGATGCCAACGCGGGCGCGATTGCCGAAAGATGGTGGGGCCACGGGAAAGAGAGCGCCAACCTGGCCTACATTAAGCTGGGCACCGGCGTCGGGGGCGGACTCATTATCGCAGGGGAAATCCACCGCGGCGATGGCGGCACGGCAGGCGAGATCGGTCATACACCTATCGATCCCGAGGGCCCACGCTGTCGCTGCGGCAAGCAGGGCTGCCTCGAGAGTTATCTTGGGGCCCCCGCGCTTGTGCGAGAGGTGGCGCGCCTCAGACGAGCGCGCGGTGCGGATGCGCTTGCGGCGCAGCCGGTGACGACTGTCTCCAGCCTTGTCGCAGCGGCCCGCGCAGGCGATTTCGTCTGCCAGCAGGTGATCGTGCAGGCGGGCGGCTATCTCGGACTGGCGCTCGCCAATCTGCTCAACCTCTTGAATCCCGGGTTAATCGTCCTCGGCGGTGATCTCACCGGCGCCGGCGCTCCTTTTCTGGAGGCGGTGCAGCGCAATATCGTCCGCCAGGCGATGCCCAAGGCGGCTCAGGAGGCGCGGATTCTTTTCAGTGAGCTCGGCAATGACGTCATAGCGATTGGGGCGGCGACACTAGCTCTGCAACAGGCATTTCACCCGATGGCGTTGGCGCTGACCTTGCCGGACTAGTTCCGTTTTACATTGGCCTTCGTAACTTCAAAGGAGGTGGTAGGATTTCAGTAACGCAGTACCTTGACTGTTCAAACGCCACGTTGAACCTAACAGAGTTAAATCGATAACAGGAGAAGAGAAAAAATGCGTACGCGTTGGTTCTTACTATTAGCCGTCTTGTTCCTGGCCCTGGCCGCCTGTAACGGTGATGACGTCGACGACGACGATATCGACATCGACACCGATACCGATGTGGGCACGGACATTGAAGGCGAAGGGATGGCGGTCCCCGATGCTGACGAGGATGTCGACGAGATGATCGTCGAGGAAGAAGGTGAGCAGGAGGTAGAGGTCTTTAGCTGGTGGACGGGCGGCGGTGAGGCTGCTGGGCTGGAGGCGATGGTCGAGGTGTTCGAGGAGCGCAATCCCGACATCGAGTTCATCAACGCTGCCGTCGCCGGTGGCGCGGGCACGAATGCGCGCGCCGTTCTGGCTACGCGCCTGCAGGCAGGAGATCCCCCTGACAGCTGGCAGGGCCATGCCGGCCAGGAGCTGATCGGTACCTACGTTGCCGCCGACCAGCTCGAGGGACTCAACTTCCTTTACGAGGAAGAGGGCTGGCTAGACGTCATGCCCGAGACCCTGATCCCGCTGATCTCCGAGGATGGCGTTATCTACTCGGTGCCGGTGAATATCCACCGCGCCAACGTCCTCTGGTACAGTCCGGATGTGCTGGAAGAGCACGGCGTCGCGGTGCCGGAGACGCTGGATGGATGGTTCGCGGCCATGGACGAGCTGCAGGCGGGCGGGATGGACGCGCCGCTGGCGATGGGCGAGCAGTGGACGGCGATGCATCTCTTCGAAACGATCCTCCTCGCCAGCCTGGGCCCCGAGGCCTACGACGGCCTGTGGACGTGTGAAACTGACTGGGGCAGCCCCGAGGTAACGCAGGCGCTGGAGGACTTTGACCAGGCGCTCACCTACGTCAATGCCGACGCCTCTGCCCTCACGTGGCAGGACGCTGCTCAACTGGTCGTCAACGACGATGCGGCCTTCAACGTGATGGGCGACTGGGCCGAAGGCTACTTCCGCGAACTGGGCATGGAGCCTAACGTGGATTACGGTTGGGCACCGGTGCCCGGCACCGACGGCGTCTTCCAGTTCCTCTCCGATAGCTTTGTGCTGCCGGTAGGCGCCCCGCACCGCGAGGAGGCGATCGCCTGGCTCCGCGTCGCCGGCTCGAAAGAGGGGCAGGATGCCTTCAACCCGGTGAAGGGCTCGATTCCGGCGCGCAACGACGCCGATCGCAGCCTGTATGGCGAGTACCTGCTCTCAGCGATGGACGACTGGGCTAACGACCGCATCGCGGGCAGCCTGACCCACGGGGTCGTCGCCAACGACTCCTGGAAAGCAGAGATCGACACGGCACTGGGTCTGTTCCTGACCAACCGCGACATCGACGCGTTCCAGCAGGCGCTTGTCTCTGCCGAAAGCCTTGCACCCTGCAACTAACGACCGTTAATCCGTAAGTGCCGGGCAGGGAGGCGCCAAGCGCGGCTCCCTGCCCGGCTCACTGGAGGTAACCAGTGGGTCTTCGTAAAGATACGCTGCTGGGAATGGCGCTCGTAACGCCCTCCATTCTGGCGGTTCTGATCTTTGTCTACGGCTTTATTGCCTGGACGGCGCGCGTCTCGTTGAGCCAGTGGCGAGGGCTGCTGCCCGACTACAGTTGGGCCGGCCTGGAGAACTATATCAATCTGTTTCAGGACCCTCGCTTTCATATTGACATCCGCAACACAATCATCTTCACCGTGCTCTTTGTGGGCGGCAGTATCGTGCTTGGGTTGGGGCTGGCGATTCTGCTCGACCAGAACCTGCGCGGCGAAACCTTCTTTCGCAGCCTTTTCCTGTTCCCGATGGCCATCTCCTTCATCGTCACCGGCGTCGTCTGGCGCTGGCTGATGAATCCGGCCCAGGGATCCCGCATGAGCGGTCTGAACCTGCTCTTCGACGAACTGGGGCTGGATTTTTTGATCAATACCTGGCACGCGACGCCGCGCTGGGGCATCGCCGCGATCGCCCTTCCCGCCATCTGGCAGATGTCCGGTTACACCATGGCGCTCTACCTGGGTGGCCTGCGGGCAATTCCCGAGGAGTTACGTGAGGCGGCGCGGGTGGATGGGGCAACGGAGTTTCAGGTTTACCGGCGGGTGATCATGCCGCTCCTGCGGCCGATCACGCTGAGCGCAATGATTATCCTGGGCCATATCTCGCTCAAGGTCTTTGACCTGATTATCGCCGTCGCCGGCAAGCAGCTGCCGCTGGACGTTCCTGCCATCTACATGTGGACGACGACCTTTGACGGCAACTTTTATGGGCGCGGCGCCGCCATCGGCATCGTCCTGCTGATCAGCGTCAGCTTCCTGGTCATCCCCTATCTGTGGTACACACTCCATACGGAGGCCGAGCTATGAGAGCCGCCCTTGCCCGTCCCCGCAACTCGCTCTACCTGCCGTTGATCGTGATGGCGCTTTTCTACCTCGTCCCTCTGTACGTCATGCTCAGCACCGGCTTCAAGAGCTTCGAGGAGGTCGATCTGCAGCGGATGTGGGAGCTGCCGTCGGGCCTGCACCTGGACAACTTCGTGGCGGCCTACGAAGCGCTCGCGCCCCACCTATGGAACAGCGTCCGCCTGGTCGTGCCCGCGGCGAGCATCTCCGCCGTTCTCGGTTCGATCAACGGTTTCGTGCTCTCCCGCTGGCGCTTTCCCGGTGATAACCTGATCTTCACCCTGATCCTCTTCGGGATGTTCATTCCCTACCAGAGTATCCTGATTCCGCTGGTCCAGTTTATGCGTACCATCGACCTCTACGGTGGGTTGTGGGGCCTCATCCTGGCGCACGTGGTTTACGGGCTGCCGATAACGACGCTCACCTTTCGCAACTATTACGCCACCGTGCCCGGGGAGTTGGTGGAAGCGGCGCGCATCGACGGGGCGAACCTGTTCGGCGTCTACTACTGGATCCTGCTCCCGATCTCGATCCCGGCTTTTGTCGTCGTGCTTATCTGGCAATTTACGCAGATCTGGAACGACTTTCTCTTTGCCGTTGTCCTCACGAACAACGCCAGCTGGCCTGTCACGGTGGCGCTCAACAACATGGCCGGCAGTCAGATCATCGCCTGGAATGTCCAGATGGCCGGGGCATTTCTGGCGGCGCTGCCGACGCTGGTCGTCTACATTCTGCTAGGACGCTTCTTCCTGCGAGGGATGCTCGCCGGGGCACTGAAAGGCTGAGTGCGCCGCCGACGCAGCGCGCGCTTATCTTAGCTTCGGGTTCTGCCGGTGCCGCTCCCGGTCGCGTACCGTCTTTTTTTCCATGTTGCGGCGTACGGCGGCGGTCAGGTCGACGCCTGTCTGGTTCGCCAGACAGACGAGGACGAAGAGCACGTCGGCAAATTCGTCTGCCAGGCCATCAAGCCCCTGTTCGCTCCCCGGCTTGAAGCTCTGCTCTCCATAGAGGCGACCGACGAGACGTGCCACTTCGCCCACTTCCTCCATCAGCATCGCGGTGTTCGTCAGCTCGGAGTAATAGCGGACGCCGATGGTCTGGATCCATTCATCCACCTGCTGCTGATAGTCGCGGAGGGTGAGTTCAGACATTCTCCTCTCCTGTTGTAGCCGACGGCGCTGAATCGTCACCCGCTATCCCACCATCCGTCTGCCCGGGTGGCTGTCGCTTCTGCCCCGCGGCGCGCCGCTGACCCTCCACGGTACGGCTGATCGGCAGCAAGAGCTGCAGGACGGCGGCGGTTAAGACGGTGGTAAAGACGGAGAGGAAGTAGGCGCCCACCCCTGCGGTCATACCGATGGCGGCGACCAGCCAGATGGTGGCGGCGGTCGTCATCCCTTTGGTCTCCTCTCTGGTCTGCAACAGCGCTCCCGCGCCGAGAAAGCCGACACCGCTCACGATCTGCGCCGCCACGCGCGAGGTATCGCGGGCGGAGCTCCCCTCGAGCGGGAACCCCTCGATGGAGACGATAGTAAAGAGGCAGGCTCCGATGGCGATGACGATATTGGTGCGGAAGCCGGCCGGACGCCCACGGTATTCGCGCTCGAGGC
>JAWVYW010000131.1:0-10772 GCA_033722535.1 Promineifilaceae bacterium (SeqCode) | reverse complement strand
GCTGGGCAGCCAGGCGCCACGCGGCAGCCGCGTGACCGGCATGCAGAGCGGCGTCGACCGCATCGCCTCCGCCGTCGACTGGCTCTTCGGCGTGCGCGACGCCGATCTCCCCGACCCCAACTTCCGCAACGCCCGCACCCTCTACACCGCCCTCACCGGCGACTTCGAGTTCTACGGCACGTTCCAGCCCGACCGCGTCATGCTGACCGGCGCCACCACGGCGACGCTCGCCAACCTCGCCGCCAATGCCATGAACAAGGTCATCATCCAGCAGTTCAGCCTGCTCACCTTCTGGCGCTGGTACGAGAAGGTCGCCTACCCCACGCCCAACGACGGCTCCGTCCAGGACATGCAGTGGACCGTCCTCGGCGGCATCTCCAACCTCCCGACCGTGCCGGAGAAAGGCGCCTACGACGAGCTCGCCGTCGACGACGTCGCCGAGACCGACAGCTTCGTCAAGTACGGCGGCTACGTCCCCGTGACGCTCGAGCTCATCCGCAACTCCGACATCCAGCGCCTGCAGGCCATCCCCCGCGCGCTCGCGGTTGCCGCCGTCAGGACCCGCTCGGCGAAGGTCTCCGCCATCTTCACCGACAACAGCGGCGCCGGCCCCACGCTCTCCCAGGACTCCAAAGCCCTCTTCCACGCCGACCACAGCAACCTCGCCACCACCGCCTTCGGCACCGACGCCACCGCCTGGCGCGCCGCCCGCACCGAGTGCTTCAAGCACGCGGAGATAAACAGCGGCAAGCGGCTGGGCGTCTTCCCCAAATACGCCCTCGTCCCCGCCGACCTCTACGACACCGCCCTCAGCGTCTTCGGCTACGGCGACGGCGAGCCCACCACCGACACGCCCGAGGCCCAGGACAGGGGCGCCGGCGACCCCCGCCCCGTCCCCGTCGTCGTCCCCGACTGGACCGACGCCGACGACTGGGGCTACCTCGTCGACCCCCACGTCTTCCCGGTCATCCACATCAGCTACGCCCAGGCCCCCGGCGGCGGCAGCCATCCGGCGCCCGAGCTCTTCACCGTCACCAGCCCCACCGCCGGCCTCATGTTCACCAACGACGTCCTGCCCATCAAGGTCCGCGACTGGTTCGCCGTCGGCGTCAACGGCTACCGCGGCATCGGCAAACGCAACGTCACCTAAGAGGAGTGTAGAGTATGGAGCTAGAGCTAGAGGAACAGAAAACCGCCCGCGCTGCAACGCCTCTACCCTCTATCCTCTACCCTCTAGCTCGACGAACCCAAGCCATTCGCAAAAGGAGTAGAAAATCATGATCGGAAAACACTTCGGCCGCACCATCCACGTTCCCGGCGCCCTCACCGCCAACCTCGACATCCGCATCTCCGTCCCCGTCGATTGTCGCCTGCACCGCGTCAGCGCCGTCGCCTCCAACGCCTCCAGCGCCACGGTCGACGTCGGCCTCTCCGACGACACCGACGAGATCCTCGCCGCCAGAGACGCCGGCGACAGCGGCACGCCCGCCGTTTACGGGCTCGCCGACTTCGCCAGCACCAATCCCACCGGCCGCCTCCTGCAGGGCGAGATCCTCGTCGTCACCGTCGACTTCGACGGCGCCGCCGGCACCGCCGCCCAGAACCTGACCGTCGACCTCGACTTCATAGCGGGGTAATATACGCCATGCCCGCCTACCTGACCCGCGCCGACGTCAACCCCGCCACCATCCAGCAGGCCGCCGACGAGCTCGGCATCCAGTCACCGATCCGCAGCTGGGACGTCGAGGGAGGCCAGCTCCTCCTCCGCATCGCCACCGGCAACACCGTCACCTGGACCCCGCCCGAGAGCAGGATAGGGGCGAATCCGGATGTTCTCCCCGACGGAAAAGGGGCGCGATTGCCGCTCCTAAAGGAGCGCGCCGACTCGCCAGCACGCGGCGCGCGAGCCCCCGATAAGCAACGCGCCTCCGACTACGAAACGATGCTCAAGCGAGAGCTCAAAGCGCTTGCCACCAGACGAGGCCTGCGCCCCCTCTCCTCCTGGCGCAAGCGCCACCTCATCGCCGCCCTGCGCGAGCAAGACCACTACCGCTCTCTGGAGGAAAAAGATGCAGAGTAAACCCGGCTACCGCACCACCGAATTCTGGCTGACGGCGCTCCTCAACGTCGCCGGCGCCGTCGTCGCCATCCTCGTCGCCCGCAACATGCTCACGCAGCAGGAGGCCGACCTCTGGCTGGCCCTCGTCCAGGCCGTCGCCGTGGCGGTCATTCCCGCCGCCATCGCCTACGCCACCGCCAGCTACACCCGCAGCCGCACCGCCCTCAAAATTGTCGAGGAGGAACAGAGAACCACATGAACCTCGAAGCCATCACCCCCATCTACCGCGCCGAGGCCGTCACCCCGTCCGACGCGGCCGCCGTCGAGCAGACCCGCGGCCTCTACGTCGGCGCCAGCGGCGACGTCGCCGTCGACATGGCCTCCGGCGACACCGTCACCTTCGCCGGCCTCGCCGCCGGCATCGTCCACCCCCTGCAGGTGACCCGCGTCTACGCGACCGGGACCACGGCGACTACCATAGTAGCTCTCTACTGAGAGCCGCGCTCTACTGATGCTTGGCCCCGCCGTCTCCCCCGTCTCCATCCGCAAACGCGCCGCCACCGCTGCCCTCTCCTGGCTCCTGCGCGACGAATACAGCAGCGCCGCCGCCGCGCCGCTTGCTTCGCCGCGCACCGCCGATCCGGGGCCGGGCACCTTCACGCTCGTGCAGAACGACGGGCAGTTCAGTGTCAGCGGCGGGTCGCTACAGATACCGGAGCAGGGCACCGCCACGTGGGGCGACCTCGGCTTCTACACGACGACGGCGCTCTCCCGCGCAACCGGCCGCGCCCTCCACGTCAGAGCAGCCTTCACCTCAGCCGCCACCGGCGACCGCTTCATGTTCGGCTGGAGCAACGCCCAGGACGCCAGCTACGCCAACTTCCGCACGCCCGCCGTTTACCCGCGCGAGGGCAGAATCGAGCTCTATAACGTCGGCTACGGCTCCGTCGACGCCGGCGACTACGCCACCGCTACCGCCTACGACTTCGCCCTCGTCCTCCGCAGCACAGGCGCCTTCTGCCTCGTCAGGGGCGGCGCCTTTGCCGCCTGGACGCTGTTGTGGGTCGCGCGCTTCGACTCCGTCGCCAACCTCTACCCCTCACTTGCCGCCTACTCCCTGGCGGCCACCGTCGACCGCTTCCGCGCCGCCGACCTCGGCACCCCCTGGGATGGCGACTATGGCATCGCCCTCGGCCGCGACACCTTCACAGACGCGGGCGGCACCAGCCTCGACGCCCACACGCCCGACGTCGACCCCGGCGGCGGCTGGACCGAGAGCTATGGCGACTGGGAGATCTACGAGAACCAGGCCCGCAACGTCGGCTCCAACCCCGGCGACGCCGGCTGGCTCGCCACCCTCGAAAGCGGCGCCGCCGACGTCCTCGTCGAGTCCGACATCACCATCAACCACACCGGCAGCGCCAACGGCGCCGGCATCGTCCTCCGCTACACTGACGTCGACAACCTGTGGCTCGTGCAGTTGAACTGGACCACCAGCGAGCTGCGCATCTACGAGCGCAACGCCGGCGCCTGGACCCAGCGCGCCTCCGCCGCCGTGACCATCAGCGCCGGCACCCCCTACCGCGTCACCGCGACCGCGCACGGCAGCACCATCACCGCCTGGCTCGAAGGCGCCCACAAAATCAGCTACAGCGCCGCCACCCTCAACCAGTCCGCCACCCGCCACGGCATCCGCTGCGCCGGCGCCGCCAACAACCGCCACGACAACTGGACCTGCTACCCGCGCACCTTCACCGCCGGCGCCGCCTACGACCAGCTGGAGGCGCTGCGCGCATGATCCGCGCCCAGATAACCACCCCCTGGACCGGCACCGGCGCCGCCGACGACGAGAACCGGCCTCACCTGGCCGGCGCTTACGCCCTCTCCTCCTGGACCGACGTCACCGGGCAGCAAAACGTCGTTCCCGACCCCAACCTCTACACCGTCGAGATCACCTGCACCCAGGCCGTCTACGACGCCATCGCCGCCGACCCCGCCTACGACGTGCTGTGGGCCGAACCCCTTGAGGAGCGCATAGAACCATGATTCCACCCGACGGAACGATTACTGCCAGCCACTTCGGCCGCCTTCGCCAGCGCCTCGTGCAGCTGGACGTTAAGCCGACCGAGATAGACGCCGCCCTTGGCGCCGCGGCGAACGGCCGCACTCGCCGCGAGATCGCCCTCGCCTTGCGCCAATGGTTGAGGGGGAGGCCACAGGCACAGTGATCCGCTATCTTCTACTCATCGTGCTGCTAATCTTTCTTTGCTTTGTGGCAGCCCAGCCGCGCCCGCCGGCTTCCCCGTCGGCGTCTATCGTCAAGGAGAAGGAGCGCCCGGACGTGGAGCTCTACATGGCCGGAACACGGGTCTATGCCGACGATCTGCCCGAGCCTGATCTGCCGGAGCCTTCAGAGACGCCTACCCGCTCACCGACGGCTATCCCTACCCAGGCGCCTGTCAAATGTGCGTCCTATGTCTCACCTTCTGGCAGCGACAGCGGGACGGGAACAGAGAGCGATCCGTGGGCGAGCCTGGAGGGCGCGGCCGCACAGGTGGAGGCCGGCTGTACCGTCTATATCGCCGACGGCACCTATAGCGGGCGCCAGGTTATCAAGCGGCGGTTTACGGAGCCGACGACCTTCAAAGCGATCAACGCCTACCACGCAACGTTTGAAAACGCCGACCTGGTGTTGGATCTAGACGGAGCTGCCAATATCATTCTGGAGGGCCTCGTATTCCGCCACAGTGGCCCGACCACCGCGATCGTCGCGGCAGCCCATGAGGACGACGGGATCTGGGTGGAAAACATCGTGATCCGTAACTCCGTCTTCCATGACAGCTACGGCAACGACCTGCTAAAGCCCCACCGCGGCGTGAGGGGGATGCTGATTGAGAATTCCGTGTTCTACAATCAGGGGAGCACCGAGGAGCACCTTGACATTAACGGCGTTATTGACGTGACGGTGCGTCGCTCTATCTTCTTCAACGACTACGAGGCCAGCGGTCGCGCCCAGCCCGCCGACACTGGCGGCCTGTTCATTTTCAAGGACAGCGGGGGAGATAACGACGGCGTGGAGGGTAGCAGAAACGTTGTCTTTGCCGATAACATCGTGATCGCTGCCGGAGCCCTGGAAACAGACACGCGCGAACCTGTGCTCAAGCTGGGGGGAGATGGGCGTGCCTACTATGAGCTGATCGGCGGCAATGTGAGCGGAAACTTGTTCCTCGCCCAGGGCGGCCACGCGCGCGCCTGGGTGGGCATTTTCGGCGTCTCCCAGATCAGCATCACCAACAATACCTTTGCCGGCCACCACCTGGGCCCCTACCATTTTGCGCTTGTGGAAACTAAAAGCGGCGGCCTGGCCTCCAGTGGCGTGGCCATCGAGGGCAACGTCTTTGACGACTCAACCGGCGCTATGCCTCGCTTTTCGGGCGGATCAGCCAGTGCCATCGACGAGTGGTATATCCGCGGAAACACGTATTGGAACGGCGGCCTTCCCTTACCGGGTGGCCAGCCAATTGCACCGGCAGACGATCCAGAGGCCACCATATCTGACCCGGGATACGACGATGCTTACCCCGCGCTGGTCCTCCCTACCATCGACCGGCTCCTGGCTGGGCACACCATCGCCGCCGAATATGAGCGTATCAAAGCAGAGGTGGGGGGAGGTGGGGAGTGACAGGTAATGAAGACCAGCAAAACAAGCGCCACGTAGCAGCCGGCGCACCGGCCCGCAGGGTACCGGCACGCCGTCCTGGACCACAATTGTCGCTCCGAAAGCGGCGAGTGCACAGAACCGGCGGCAGTAGCACCGTCGCTGCGGCGCTCGGGAGCACGGCAGGTAGCACGACCGGCGCGGGGCCTGCAGATCGGCTTGCCACCGCCGGCGCCAGCGTCTACTATGGTCCGAGATGGCCATATACATCGACTTAGGGAGGAAGCGCAGAACGATGACCGACAAGATTCGCCTGAACCGTCAGTGGAATATCCGTACCGCGCCAGAAGTGGAGCCCGAGACGCGGCTGGTGAGCGGCGCGCCGGGCACAGAGCTGGAGCTAATTGAGGAAGTCGAAGGAGAAGCATACAGCGGTAGCCGGCGCTGGTTCAAAGCCGCCGTCTACGTCCATGCGCAGGGGGCGGATGTCGTGCGCGCGCCGGAGCCGCCCGGCGATGTACCGGTCGCCGAGGGGTTCGACCCCCCGGTCGGCACCGAGGCGGAGCGCGCCGGGGAGGCGGTACCACCCGGTGCCTGGTTCGACGCCAATCCGTTTTTGAACAGCTGGGACGGCGCCTTTCACACCGGCAGCGACCTCAATCTCAACGAGCCGCACTATGATGCCGACCGTGGTAAGCCCGTTTATGCCGTCGGCGCCGGCGTCGTCACCCACGCCGGGCTCGTCTACAACAGGTGGGGGCAGCCGAACCAGGCCTGGCGCGAGATCGTCGTCATCCGTCACCCGCTGCCTGACGGGCGCGACGTCTACAGCCGCTACGCGCACCTGGACAACCTGCGGGTAGAGGTGGGCGAGCGCGTTCGTCGCGGCCAGCAGATCGCCAATATCGGCCGTCCCTTTGAAGAGAGCGCATACCCGGGCCGCTTTCACCTCCATCTGGACATCAGCCCCACCGAGATTCTCCTCAACGACCCCGGCAATTGGCCCGGCGGCTCCTACCGCGCGCTGCAATTCATCAAAGAGAATTACGTCGACCCGCTCGACTTCATTCGCCAGAACCGGCCGAGCGACGAAAGCAGAATCGACCTTCTGCCCTACTTTCGCGGCGACGGGCGCGTCTATCGCGTCGCACATCCCTCCGGCGCCACAGAAATCTTCCATACGGTGCGCCAGGAGAACGGTGTCTTTCTGCAGGTGAAGAATCACCAGTGGGAAGAGATGCGCGTGGCGCGAGTGTCGGCAGAACCGGGGCCAGCTTACATCTGGCGTGGGCTCGACACCTCGCCCGGCCCGGCGCCGCAGGAGGCTGAGCGGCCCGGGGAGCCCCGCTTCTATCGTCAGTGGGAGGCGGGCCATGCCTTCGCCCGCTGGTGCCCGCGTTACATGCGCCCCCGGGAGAAGTGGTTCGGCGAGGGCCACCAGGTCCAGTTCTGGTACAAGTCCGATTGCGCCCCCTCCGCCGCAAACAGTGGGCGCGCCACCAACCGCACGATGCTCGTCGCCCACCATGAAGCGGTGGAGTTTAACGGGCTCGTGCTGGAGGACGTGATCCAGATCGGCGGCGTCCACGCCGACGGCACCCCGGCCGGCGACGAAAGCGAGGGCTTCTACTTCGCCCGCGGCTTCGGCATGGTCGCCTGGCGCGCTCCCTGGGGCGAGAGCGCGATCACGGAGATCCTCCCCACGAGCGCCGCCCTACAGCCGGAGCGCCTGCCATGTGACGTCTAAGGAGAACCCTACGCGCCGCCGGGGGGAGCCACGCCCCGCACGCCGCACTACCTCTATCTCTGTTCTCTATTTCAGGAGGTCATCGCCATGACCACCCTCGCCCAACTCGCCGACCGCGCGCAGGTCATACTCGACGACGCCGCGGAGGCCGTCTGGAGCCAGGCCACTATTGAAGCCCTGGCCGTCGACGCCATCCGCGAATATTCCACCCACTTCCCCCGGCGCCGCTCCACCACCATCTCCGCCGTCGCCGACCAGAACGTGTACGCTCTCCCCGCCGACTTCCAGAGCCTCGTCAGCGTGGAATATCCGGCCGGCGAAGATCCCCCGGCCTACCTGAAGCGCCTCGACTACCAGGACGCCGGCTTCTGGCTCTCCGCCGACCACTTCGACATCGTCGACCTCGCCGACGCCTCCGACACCGCCGAGCTGTGGCTTGCCGCCGACCCCGCCGGCACCGAAACGATCGCCGTCTACTACAACGCCGACCACGACGCCAGCCTCGCCTCCGCCGACCCCCTCACCGTTGCCGAACGGCACGAGACGATCCTCATCCTCTACGTCATCTGGCAGGCCCAGCTCATCCTCCAGCACAACGAGGAACAGAACCCGACCAGCAACTCCAGCCTGCTCATGTCCCAGCTGGCGACCAACGCCGACCGCGCCCGCCGCAACTACGTCCAGGCCCTCGCCCGCGCCCTCTACGCCTCCGAAGGCCAATCCGCCCGCGCCGCCTGGCGCTTCGACAAATACGACAGAGTTTATTGAGATAGAAGAGGAGGATGTAGAAGGTGCCTGACTTCCCCGACCCTGCTTCCCGCAAGCGCCGCCGCAGCACCCGCCGCGCGCTTCCCGGCGCCGACGAGCGCGAGGCCAGCCGGCCGCGCATCCCCCGCGTCAACATCTCCGAAGATATCTTCGAGGACGTCGAGGAGAAGATCCTGCGCCAACTAATCCTCCGCTACCAGAACGAGGAAGCACTCGGCGCGGGACTTTTTCTGACGCCCGTCTCTGCCTACCTGAACCTGCCTGCCCTGCGCGCCTTCTGGCCCCTCTCCTCGCACGACCACAATGGCAACGCCTACGACCTCTCCGGGCAGGGACGCACCCTCACCCCCACCGCCGTCACCTACGACCGGCAGCGCTTCGCGTCCGTCGCCATCTTCGAGGCAGGCAGCAACAGCATGCTGGAGCGCGCCGACGAGCCCGGCCTCTCTATCACCGGCGACCTCAGCCTCGGGTGCTGGCTCGCCTTCGACGGCTCCTTTTCCTATAGCAGCATCGCCGGCAAGTGGTCGGCTGGCGGTGCCGGCGGCGAGTCCTTCGAGCTGCACGCCTACTTCTCCGCCGGCGAGTACTACGTCGAGTTCAGCACGCACGACGGCGTGACGCAGTTCGATACCACTCTGAAAGAGCCCAGCGGCGGCGTCGACTTCCTCAACACGTGGCTCTTCGTCGCCGCCACCATCGACACCGCGAGCCAGCAGCAGACGGTGAGGCTCAATACCAGTACGAGGACCACTGCCGCCCCCGCTGCCCTCCAGCCCACCGCCGCCGCCTTCTCCATCGGCTACTCCGGCTACGCCGGCAGCTATCTCGGCGGCCGCGTTGCCTCTCCCTTTCTCTGCGCCTCCGCCCTCCCCGCCGCCACTCTCGAGCAGCTGTTTCACGCCACCCGCCACATCTTCGGAAGGTGACGATGACCGACCACCTGTACCGTCACCGCTCACCGCCGCCGGCCGGCTCCTTGCAAGGGAGCTCGTTGCCCCTCCTCGCCCGGTCTGGCGCGGCCCAGCAGGGGCGACGCGGGCCGGACCACTGCCACCAACACCATCGCCCGCCTCCGCCAACCCCGCAGCGCCCAGGGAGCTGATTTACCATGACGAAGTGCACCGCCACCACCGCCGCCGGCAACCCCTGCCGCGCGCACGCCGTCCGTGGGAGTGACCCGCCTCTCTGCAGCATCCATAGCGGGCGCGTCGTCGAGGGCCGTCGCGGCAACCAGAACGCGCGCACGCACGGCTTCTACGCCCACACCCTCGACGCGCAGGAGCTGGCAGATCTTGTTGCCTACGCGGGCGATGAAACGCTGGAGGATGAGATCGCGGTCAACCGCGTCCTCCTCCGCCGGCTGATGGAGTACCTCGCCCGCGTGCAGGAGGCGGAGGGGGAGCTCTCGCGGGCCGACCTGGCGACGATAGGGCCGCTCATCCTGCGCTCCACGCACAACATCGCCCGCCTCCTGCGCGACCGCCGCGCCCTCTCCGGCGACTCTGCCGACGGCCTTATGGGTGCCATAGGGCAGGCGCTGGACGAGCTGAGTACGGAGTGGGGCATAGAACTATAAGGAGCGATACCATGACGAACCAACGACCCCACCGCGTCGGCGAAGCCAGGCTCCGCGGCGCCCTTCGCCGCCTCCGCCAGGCGGCGCTCGGACGCAACGCCTACGAGCACCGCCGCCGGCCGGTCAACATCGAACCCTCCAACACTTTCGAGTACAGCGTCATCAGCCGCCTCGCCGACCTCGAGCGCGACATCGCGGAGATGAAGGCGCGCAACGAGTGGCTGATCCGCCTCGTCTTCGGTGCCCTCGTCGCCGCCGTCATGGACCTTCTGCTGGCATAAGCACCCGCACCTGAGGCGGCGCCAGGCAGGAAGCCTGCGCGCCTCAAGCTCCGGGCGGCGATGCTCATTTGCTCGCGACGCCGCCCGGAGATTCGACCATTCTCTACCTCCACCGTCAACCCTCCATCGCCCTCATGTCCCGCACCAGCCAAGCGGCGCGGCAGATCCTCCACCGCATTGACCTCTTCTCAAAGCTCGTCGTCGGCGTCGAGCTCTACTGCTACCAGCTGGAGCCGATCCAGGCGGTCCTCGACTCCATCGTCTACCAGCGCGGCGACGAATTCCTCCTCGTCTTCCCTCGCCAGGCCGGCAAGAACGAGGCCGTCGCCCACCTCCTCGTCTACCTCCTCAACATTTTCCAGAGAGTGGGCGGCGCCATCGTCTTCGCCGCCATCGGCGACGGCGTCGGCCGCGGCATCCGGCGCCTCGAGGAGCGGCTGGAGAACCGCTGGAACGCCGGCCGCTGGAAGCGGGCCGCCCGCCCCACCCGGCGCCTGCTGGGCAAAGCCGCCGTCGTCTTCCTCTCCTCCCACCCCCAGGCCTTCAGCCGCGGCGAGACCGCCCACTGGCTCCTCGTCGTCGACGAGCTGCAGGACAACGACCCCAGCCACCTGGAGGCCGTCTTCGAGCCGATGCGCGCCGCCAACAACGCCACTGCCCTCTACATCGGCACCGTCCGC
>JAWVYW010000130.1:0-10845 GCA_033722535.1 Promineifilaceae bacterium (SeqCode) | reverse complement strand
GGCAACATCAACAACCGTTTCTCGATCGAGCGAGAACAGTGTACTGGCTGCCTTGTTCAAGAGCGTGATTTCCCACTGTTGACCGACCACAATAATCGCGTCCGTCGACTGTGCGAGAATAGCAGTCAACTTGCGGCGCTCTTCGCTGATTTCGTCGAAGAGAAAGGCATTTTCGATGGAGGTGGTGATCTGCGCGCCGATCGTCTCTAGGAGCGCCAGATGCTCGCCGGTAAAGTACCCTTTCTCCGGGTGCATGAGGAAAAGGACGCCCACTACCCGGTCCGAACGGGCCAGCGGAACGCCGATGACGGCGCCGGGTGGCGCCTCGTCGTCAGGGAGCGTCAGCCAGCGCTCGTCGTTGATCGCATCCTCGATGATGACGCCCTCATTATGACGCAAAAGCCAGCCCGCGAACCCTTCGCGCATGACACGATTGGTGACGCTATCGTGCACCTTGGGCGCTTCGCCGGCCTGCACAGTAATTCGGCGTGTAACGGCCCCCGCTTCGTCTAAGAGGAGAATAGTGCCCTCCGTGGCTCCAACTGCCGCCTGTGTCTGAGAGATGATAGTGGTCATCATCTGTCTCAGGTCCAGCTCGGTGCTGATGGCGCGGCTGATCTGGTACAGGAGTTGCATGCGGTTGCGCTCCTCTTCCAGACGTTCGCGAGCGCGTTTGAGCTGAATCAGGGCACCGACCCGTACCAGTAGCTCTTCACGATGGTGAGGGCGGGAGAGAAACTCGTCCGCGCCTGCTTCGATCCCCTTAATCCGGTACTGCACTTCGCGTAGGGCGGTAACCATAATCACCGGAATCCCGGCGCTACGGGGGTCAGCCTTGAGGCGACGACAGGCCTCAAAACCGTCGAGCTCCGGCATCATCACATCGAGCAAAATGAGATCGGGCTGTGCCTCCCGCGCCATCTCGATGCCCTCGGCGCCAGTAGCAGCCTGAAGGATCTGGTATCCGTCCCGCGCCAGTTGGGACGAAAGGAGCAGCCGGTTTTCGACGCGATCGTCGACGATCAGAACGCTGGCATCCCTTTCGCCAGAACGGTTTGAGGCCATCTGTTGGATCTATCTCTCTTTATTCCGCTGACGAGTTCTCGCCCTACCCATGTGACGGTCGAATGATGCTCCCGCATCACCACGGTCAGGGCAGAGAAGCGACGGTACGCTCGACGCGCCCGTTTTGCACATGTAAAAGGTTGGCTTCGCGAAGAAATCCCTCAGTAAACATCGACGGATCGGTCGCCGTGAGAATTGCCTGCGCCCCTTGCTGGACATAGGCCAGGAGCAGCGCGCGCCGCCTTTCGTCCAGTTCGGCGACCACTTCGTCGAGCAACAACACAGGCGTCTCTCCCGTCTCTGCGGTCATCCAATCGATTTCCGCCATCTTTAGGGCCAGCACGGCGGTTCGCTGCTGGCCTCTGGAGCCGTAGCTACCGAGATCGCGGCCGTTGACGATGAAGGCCCAATCGTCACGTTGGGGGCCAATCGTCGTGCGGCCCCTGGCGATGTCGAGCGGTTGAGCCACCTTCAGCGCCTCCTGGAAGCGGCTGGCGGCAGTGTCGGGATCGGCTGTTTCCAGCCAGTCAGCCCACTCGCGCTGGACCGCCAGGCTATCTTTGCCATTGTTAGACGCCTGGTCCAGGCGGTACAGGCGGGGAAAGTAGCTCAGACGAAGCGTTTCCCGCCCATCGGTCAGGGCCTCATAGTGAATGCGTTGCGCTTCCCGCGCGAGGGAGGCGAGAAAAGAAGCGCGCCGGGCAAAAATGTAGCCGCCCAACCCGACCAGCTTCTCGGTAAAGATCGGAAGAACATCGTGTCCACTGCCTTCTTCGGCAATTCGCCGCAGGACAGCGTTTCGCTGTTCCAGCACCTTATTGTAACGTGAAAGCGTGCGACAGTAAACAGGATCGGTCTGGCACAGAGTAATATCGAGATAGCGGCGCCGCTCGGCCGGCGCGCCGGTGACGATCTGCACATCCTGGGGCAGGAACAGTACCACGCGCAGATGGCCCAGTAGATCCATCAGGCGCACCTTGCGCCTGTTGACCAGCGCTTCGCGCCGGAAGCTGGTGTGGCGCGGCTGGCGCTCACGGATCAGACGCATTTCAAGCAGACGGTTGCCGTCGTCGCGGCTGATCTCTGCAACCAGGCGACCAACGACCAGCGGATCGGCTGCTCCATCCGCCTCCCAATGGAGGAGTTGCGAATCCTGGTCGGCATGGTGCGAGCGGGTCGTGGCCAGGTAGTATACCGCCTCGAGGAGATTGGTCTTGCCCTGGGCGTTTGCTCCGTAGAGGAGCGTGGGGCCGGGGGGCAGTTCCAGCTCTAGGCGACCATAGTTGCGAAAGTTAGTTAGCGAGAGATGATCAAGCTGCATTCCATTTCATCTTTAAAAGTGCGATCGCTATAATTATTGATCGATTAATTATATCATGGACGTCACCCTCTAGCATGCTGGCGTGAGAGGTGGAGGACGATTCTCAAGGTCTGCTCAAGCTGACCGGGGCTCGCGGCTTCGGCAACCTTTCCCGGCGCATACGCGGCGCCGTCTGGAGCGGATTGCCACTAGCAGGAGAGCATGTTATGCTTGGCGCCGGAAAATAGCTCTGTGGAGGAGAGGCGACTGAACCGGTCACCTAAGCCGCTCATGACCACGTTTCACCATTGCTACAACGTAGATGATACAACCCGATATTCTCTTCCTCGTACTTGACACGCAGCGCGCCGACAGGCTCGGCTGCTACGGCAACGAGCGGGGGTTGACGCCAAATATCGATCGCTTTGCGCGGAGCGGTGTCCTGTATGAGCAGGCCGTTGCGCCGGCACAGTGGACGATTCCCAGCCATGCGTCGATGTTCACCGGCCGTTACGCCACCGCCCACGGTGTTGTTCAGTCAAGCCAGAGCCTGACTCCCGATTCCCCCCATCTCGCCGAGATCATGCGTAGCGCCGGCTATGAGACAGTCGCCTTCTGTAACAATCCGCTGGTAGGCGTTCTCAACAACGGCTTTAAGCGCGGTTTCCACACCTTCTATAACTATGGCGGCGCTATTCCCAGTGTCCCTGAACGCTCCTCTCCCTTTCCCTGGCCCCTGAGCCGGCTAGCGAGCAGCTATACGCAGCTGCTGCGCCGCATTTCCTACCCGATTCAAAACTTCTTCGGTCGCTCCGATCTTGCCTTCAGCATCTTCCTTAACGCGTGGCTGACACCGCTCTGGTCCCGCTTCGCCAACTTCAAAGGACAGAACGAACGCTCGGTGCGCGACGTCGTCGACTTTCTACAACAACGCGAGAAGCGGCCACGGCGGAAGCCTCTTTTCCTCTTCGTCAACCTGATGGAAACGCACCTCCCTTTCTGGCCACCGGCGCAGTTTGTGGATCAGGTGGCGCCTTACTTCCGCAGGAGCCGCGAGGCGCGCACCCTGATGCGCAAGTGGAATCGGGAAGCATACCGCTGGGCAATACCGCTGGCAGAGCCGTTGGAGGAGCTGGAAGCGCGTGTGCTGCAGGACATGTATGACGCAGAAGTCGCGTACCAGGACGACTACCTGGGTGCTCTCTTCGAGACGCTAAAGGGACGGGGGAGCGCAGTTAACACACTCTCTGTTATCGTCGCCGATCATGGTGATGGCCTCGGGGAACACGGCTACATGGGCCATGCATTCGTGGCCTATCAGGAGCTGTTGCACGTGCCGCTCATTCTGCACTGGCCTCGCCGTCTCCCGGCCGGCCATCGGGTCGCGCAGCCGGTCAGCACGCGGCGCGTCTTCCACACGATGATCGACGCCGTAGGCGAACTTCCAGAAGGGCTCCGTCTCAATCGCGCTGATGTCAACCGGCTGTCGCTCGTCGATCCCGTCTACGGGCGTGATGCGGAGCAGGGACAGGCCTTTGCCGAGATCTATCCGCCGACTAACTTTGTGAAGGCAATCGAGCACCGGCAACCTGAGCTGCTCGACCAGTTCAGGTGCCTTTCGCTCCGTCGCACCCTCATTGAGGGGGCGCTCAAGCTGGTTACGGTGGATGGTGAGCGCGATGAGCTTTTTGATCTCAGCCTCGATCCGCGAGAGCTGGAAAACATTCTGGCAGAGCGACCAGAGGTCGCCGCCCGGCTCGACGAGCAGTTGCAACGGATTGTTCAACTGGCGGAGCGTTACCATGAGGAGCTGGAGGCCGGCGCTACGGTCGAGCTGGAGGATGAGCGCCTGTTGCAGCAGTTGCGGGGGCTTGGTTATATTGAATAGAGTTTTTGTGCACGCGCCGACGCGCGCCGCGCCGGAAGCGCTAGGCGCCAAGAGTACACCGCAGGGGGTTGCCTAATCGGATGCTAGATTTTCTCAGTACTGACCCTATTGCCTTCACCATACCGATTGGCGAGAATGGCTTTCCCGTATACTGGTATGGTATTCTAATCACAGTCGGCATCGCACTCGGCGCCTGGTGGGCCGCGCGCGAGATCGATAGAAGAGGTGGGGATGAAGAGACGTTCTTTAACGGTCTGATTCTCGTCGTCTTCTCCGGTTATTTCTTCGCGCGTCTATGGTATGTCCTGCAAGATTTTATTGCCGGCAACGGCGCGCAATACGATTCGCTGCTGGACGTACTCAACATTAGGTCTGGGGGCGTCAATATTCTCGGCGGCTTTATTGGTGCTGCGCTAGTCGGGGCATGGTACATCCGGCGCCACCGGCTCGACTTCTGGATGTACGCCGACGTCGCCGGGCCGGCGCTGCTCCTAGCCCAGGCAATTGGCCGCTGGGGGAACTTCATCAACCAGGAGCTATACGGCCCGCCGACCGAGGCGCCGTGGGGCCTACTTATCGATCCCGCCAATCGCATCGCTCCCTTCAACGATCTCGCCCTTTACCCGCCCGATACACGCTTTCATCCCACCTTCCTCTACGAGTCGCTGTGGCTATTTGCCGGCTTCTTACTGCTGGTCTTTCTCAATAATCGCCTCCGCGGCGAGTGGCGCGATGGCATGCTCTTTGGTCTCTTTCTCGTATGGTGGGGGGGCGGACGGACGTGGGTGGAGTTCTTCCGCCCTGATCAGCCTGCAATTGGGAACACGCCGATCACCTATTCGATGATCGTCGCCTTCCTGCTCGCGTTGACAGGTATCTATATCATGCTCTACCGCGCCGGGCGGTTGCCAGATGCGTTCCGCATCGGCGGTTCCCGGCGGCGCAGTCGCCGTGTGCGCAAGCCGAAACCGCGCCGCAGCAGCGATTAAAGGAGGTGGCTCTGTCCGCTTTCTGAACAGGGGTAGTAGCCAGGCGGGGGCATCGAACATTTTATTGCCCGGGAGGAGGTCAATTCCCAGGCTGTACGATCAGTTAGACGCCGGTTCTTGCCCTCTCGAGAATCGGACGGTCGCCTCTGGGCGTCCGGCGTGGCCTGGTTGTCGTAGGAGGTATCGTCACAATGGCAAAGAGTAAAGTTATCCTGACAGAAGAGCAGAAGCGGCGCAACGCACAGATTCTCGCCCGCCTGGAGGCCGAAGAGCAATCCATGCGCGAGGATACCCGCCAGCTTCAGCGGGAGTGGAAGCGCAATCGACGCCGGCGAGTGCGCGTCCGACGCGCTCATGAGTGAGGGCGCCGACTCAGACGGCGCCGAATCGCCCACCTTTAGCCATAGCACCTTTCTTTCACCGTTCAGCTGGCGCTACGGGAGCCCGGATATGCGCCGGCTGTGGTCCGAGGAGCACCGCCGGCGCCTGATGCGCCGCGTCTGGGTGGCACTGGCGGAGGCCCAGATGCGCGCCGGCCTTGTCTCCGAGGCGCAGGTCGCCGATCTGCGCCGCCACGTGGAGGACGTAGACCTGGCGCGCGCGCAGGAGATAGAGCGGGAGATCCGGCACGATGTGATGGCTGAGATCCAGACCTTCGCCGAGCAGAGCCCGCTCGGCGGGGCGATCCTCCACTGGGGCGCCACAAGCAACGACATCATCGACAACGTAGATGTGCTGCGCATCCGCGCCGCCGCGCGCCTATTAGAAGAGCGTCTCGAGGAGCTGCTTCTGCAGTTTGCAGAGTTGATCGAGGCGACCGCCGAAACGCCTGTCATGGCCTACACGCACATCCAGCCGGCCGAACCGACGACACTGGGCTACCGCTTTGCCGTCTACGCTCAGGATCTGCTCCACAACCTGCAGCAGCTTCGGACCCTGATCGCCGCTTTACGCGGGAAAGGGCTCAAAGGCGCGGTCGGCACACAGGCCAGTTTTCAGGAGATCGTCGGGCAAGAAGGCGGCGCAAGCATGCTGGAAGAGGCGGTAATGGAGGCGCTGGAGTTGCCCTACTTCCCCATCGCCACTCAGACTTATCCGCGGGGGCAGGATCTGCACGTGATGCAGGTTCTGGCGGCGATTGCCGCTTCGCTGCACAAGCTCGCCCTCGACTTTCGCCTCCTCCAGTCGCCGCCGTTCGGCGAATGGCAGGAGCCCTTTGGCGCGCGTCAGGTCGGCAGCTCTGCCATGCCTTTCAAGCGTAACCCGATCAACATGGAAAATGTCTGCTCGTTGGCGCGTTTTGTCGGCGCTCTCCCGGCTGTTGCCTGGGACAACGCCAGCCAGGCAGTCCTCGAACGGAGCCTGGACGATAGCGCCAACCGTCGCCTCTTTCTGCCGGAAGGGTTCTTGGCGGTGGATGAACTGCTGCGGCGGACGACACGCATCGTCGCCGGTATGACGCTCGACGAGGCGGCCATGGCCCGCAACATCGCCTGTTACGGTCCCTTTGCCGCGACCGAGCGCCTTCTCATGCGCCTGGTCGCCGCCGGCGCCGACCGGCAGGAGGCGCACGAGTGGATTCGTGAGGCGAGCATGGAGGCGTGGGAGCGCGTACAGGCCGGTGTAGAGACAAATCCGCTGACCGAGATTCTGGCCGACGATGTGCGGATCCGCCATTTCATGGGTGCCGACGAACTTGACTCGGCGCTGGATGCAACCGCCTATGTGGGGACGGCACCCGAGCGGGCAGTGGCGCTGGCGGAGCAGATCCGGGCGGAGATTCCGTAAGCACGAGAAAGCGGCTTATCCGCGACAGGAAGTGCCGCTCCTCCGAAAAAGCGTTCGCTAGCCCTCTAAAAGTAGTGTCTCCGGATCTTCGATTAGCTCCTTGACTTTCACCAGAAACTGCACTGCTTCACGACCGTCGACAATACGGTGATCGTAGCTCAGCGCGACGTACATCATCGGCCGGATGACAACCTCGCCATCGACGGCAACCGGGCGCTGCTCTATCTTATGCAGGCCGAGGATGCCCACCTGGGGTGGATTGAGGATCGGCGTACTGAGAAGCGAGCCAAAGACGCCGCCGTTGGTGATGGTAAACGTCCCCCCGCGCAGATCGGCCAGCGAAAGCGTGTTCTCGCGCACCTTCTCAACAAAGGCGCCGATGATCCGCTCAATTTCGGCGAAGCTCATCCGATCGGCATCGCGAATGACCGGAACGACGAGTCCCTCTTCCGCACCGACCGCCATGCCGATGTCATAGTAGTGCTTGAGGATGATCTCGTCTTCCTGAATTTCGGCATTTAGAGGAGGGAACTGCTTGAGCGCGCCGATCACCGCCTTCACGAAGAAGCTCATAAAGCCTAATTTGACCCCGTGCTGCTCCTGGAAGCTGTCGCGGCGGCGCTTGCGAATCTCAATCACGCGGCTCATATCCACTTCGTTGAAAGTGGTGAGCATAGCCGCCGTCTGCTGGGCCTCCACGAGGCGGCGGGCAATGGTACGGCGCCGGCGCGACATCCGCTCTCGCGTCTCGCGGTCCGCGGCCGGTTGTGCGGGTGGCGCTTCGGCCGCGGGCGGCGCCTCCGGCCGCGTTGCCTGCACTGGTTCGCGCACCGGCGTCGCCTCTACTGCACGCCCCTCCACCGCCGGGGCGGCGTCGCCTGCCAGGTAGCTCTGTACGTCACCCTTGGTGACTCTGCCCCCGGGGCCGCTGCCGGAGAGACGGGCGAGGTCAACCTCTTCGCGGGCCGCCATCCGCCGTGCAACCGGCGTGGCGTCGGGGGTGGCGGCCGTTTCGGGCGGCGCTGCCGTTAGTTTCGCTGCCCCGATCGGCTCCTGGCGCGCAGCCTCTGCCTCGCGGGCGGTGGGTGTCTCCGGTACGGCGCCGGCTGGCTCCGCCGTTGCGCCGTCGCCCTCCTCGATCACCGCCAGAACATCTCCAATTTGAACGTCTTCACCCGCCTGTCGCTCAATGCGCGCAAGCACACCCGCCGTCTCGGCGCCGACGTCGACGTCCACCTTGTCTGTCTCCAGAGAGACGAGCACGTCGCCCACGTTGACGTTGTCGCCCTCTTGCTTCATCCATTCGCCGACGGTAGCTTCTACGACCGATTCGCCCAGCTGTGGGACGGTGACTCTGGTTGTCATGGATCCTCCTATTCGCTAAATGCTTTTTCGACGATGGCGGCCTGTGTCGCCTTATGCCAAGTCATGGACCCTTCGGCCGGGCTGGCCCGCCTGGGGCGCCCGACGTAGTTTAGAGGCCACCGCCCGTCGATAATGTTCTCCAGGTGAGGGCGCACCGCTTCCCAGGCGCCCATGTTGCGCGGCTCCTCCTGCACCCAGGCCATGGTTTCCAGGTGGGGGTACTGTTCGATGAGCGGGCGCGCATCTTCGTAGGGGAAGGGGGCGAGCTGTTCCAGGCGACCGATGGCGATCTCTGGATGGTGCTCGCGGAAGGGGCTGCTGATGAGGTCGACATAGATTTTGCCACTGCACAGGAGCAGTCGCCGTACTTCTTCTGGCTCAGCCTTGGGGTCTTCGATGACGCGTCTCCAGCCGCCGTGCGCCAGATCGGAGAGCGAACTGGCGGCAAGCGGATGGCGGAGCAGGCTTTTGGGGCTCATGACAATCAGGGGGAGGGGATCGGTGCCCAGCAACAGCGCCTGCCGGCGCAGGAGGTGGAAATATTGGGCGGAGTTGCTCGGATAGACCACGCGCGAATTAATCTCCGCCGCCAGTTGCAGGAAGCGCTCCAGGCGGCCGGTCGAGTGGTCCGGCCCCTGCCCTTCATAGCCATGGGGCAGCAGCAGGGTCAGCGCCGGCGTCTGCTCCCACTTGGCGCGGCCAGAGACGATAAACTCGTCGATAATCGCCTGCGCCACATTAATGAAGTCCCCGAACTGGGCTTCCCAGATGACGAGTTGTTCGGTGCGCACGACGTCATACCCATACTCAAAGCCGAGAACGCCATTCTCGCTCAACGGGCTGTTATGGATCTCGAAGGCGGCCTGTGCCTGAGGAAGGCTCTGCAGCGGCGTGAATGGCTCTCCCGTCTCCACGTCGCGCCAGACAGCATGGCGGTGGCTGAACGTTCCACGCTCGACGTCCTCGCCGGTAAAGCGAATCGGGATTCCTTCGGCGAGAATCGAGCCCAGCGCCAGATCCTCGGCTGTAGCCCAGTCGATGGTCGTCGCCTGTTCGTCGTCCAGCGCCTCCCGCCGCCGTTCGATGCCGCGAGCGATCTTGCGGTGGATCTGGAAGCCCCTCGGCGCCTGGAGCAACGCCTCGTTGAGCGCACGCAGCGTATCGGCGGGGACGGCGGTCGCCACCCGCTTCGCCGCCCCTGGCGGCGGCGCCTCCAGGGTAGGCTCCGGCAGATCCACTTCCGGTTGCAGCTCGTCCAGCTTCTGTTGCAGGAGGTTCATTTGCTCTTGCACGAGCGTTTCTGCCTCCTCGGCGGAGATAACGCCATCGTCCGCTAGGTGCACCGCCAGTTGCGTCCGCACTGTCGGGTGCTGTTCGACGACCTCGTACATGCGCGGTTGCGTAAAAGTCGGCTCATCCCCTTCATTATGGCCGTGGCGGCGGTAGCCGATTAAATCGATCAGAAAATCTTTGTGGAAGCGGGTGCGGTAGGCAATTGCCGTGCGCGCTGCCTCGAGGCAGGCGATCGGGTCGTCGGCGTTGACGTGAATGATGGGAATTTTGAAACCTTTGGCGAGATCGCTGGCGTAGAGCGTGCTGCGCGCTTCCAGAGGAGTGGTTGTGTAGCCAAGCTGATTATTGGCAATGATGTGAATCGTCCCGCCCACCTGATAGCCGCGCAGGCGCGAGAGATTAAGCGTCTCCGCCACGATGCCCTGCCCGATAAAGGCGGCGTCGCCGTGAATGAGCAGTGAGAGGACGTGGTCGGCGTCGAAAGTTGGCGCGCCAGGTTGGGAGACGTGGCTACCCGCCGCGCGGGTCATGCCCAGCACCACCGGATTAACATGCTCCAGGTGGCTGGGATTGGGGGCGAGAGAAAGGAGAATTTCTTCGGCCAGAGTATCTGTAATCACCCGCTCCTTGCCGCTGTGGTACTTGACATCGCCTGTCCACCCAGTCTCCTCAAGCACGTGGAAATTGCTGGCGGGATCTTTGAACTCCGCCAGGATCTGTTCGTAGGGCTTGTTTAGGATGTGGGCGAGGACGTTGAGGCGCCCGCGGTGGGCCATTCCCAGGAGCACCTGTCGCACCTCGACCCTGTCCGCCTCTCGAATGATCTCGTCCAGAACGGGGACCATCATATCCAGCCCCTCGATGGAGAAGCGGGTCTTCCCGGGGAAGAAGCGGTGCAGGAAGAGCTCGAAGACCTCCACCTGCGTCAGGCGTTGTAACAGCGCCTCCCGGTCCACAGGCATCTCCGGGGGTCGAAAGCGACCGCTCTCCGCCGCCGTGCGCAGCCACTCGCGCTCTTCCGGCACCCGGATATGCTCGTAATCATAGCCGATGGTGCCCGTGTAGACGCGATAGAGTCTGTTGATCGCTTCCCAGGCGTTGTCTGCGCTACGGGCAAGCGGGCCGGTGACAATGTCAGGCGGCAGCGCCCGGAGGTC
>JAWVYW010000129.1:0-10858 GCA_033722535.1 Promineifilaceae bacterium (SeqCode) | reverse complement strand
TGTTCCAGCGACGATAGCGTAGAGATGGTCCGGCGGCGTTTTCCAGCAGTGCGCCTCATCGCCAATGGCGAGAACATCGGCTATCCCGCAGCCAATAACCAGGGGCTACGCGCCCTCGGTGTGGAGAGCGTTGCCCCGCCCCGCTATGCACTCCTGCTCAACCCAGACACGGAGGTGCCGCCCGATGCCTTGCGTCGCCTGCTGGCCTACATGGATGAGCATCCGGAGGTCGGCGTCGTAGGGCCAAAGCTGGTTCTGGAGGATGGTTCGCTCGATCTGGCCTGTCGGCGCGGCTTCGATTCGATGTCCGCACTCGTCTACCGGATGGTCGGTTTGAGCAGACTCTTTCCCCGTTCGCCCCGCTTCGCGCGCTACAATATGACTTTCGCCGACGAAGATGCGTTGACCGAAGTCGATTCGGTGGTCGGCGCCTTCATGCTCGTGCGTACGGCGGCGCTGAAAGATGTGGGCCTGCTGGACAGCCGCTTCTGGATGTACGGCGAAGATCTCGACTGGGCGAAGCGCATCAAAGCCAATGGGTGGAAAATCATCTATAATCCGGCGGTTGCCGTCCTCCATGTCAAACGCGCCTCCAGTCGCCAGAATCCGCGCGCAAACAGCGAATTCTATCGGGCAATGCTACTCTTTTACTACAAGCATTACCGGACTACAACCTCTCCCTTGCTGCATGTGCTGATCCTTGCCGGCATCGGCCTCAAGGGGGGGCGCGCCGTGTGGCGCGATGTACTCGCAGGCGCGGCGATTCTCGATCGTCCGGCCTTTGGACAGTGAAGATGCGCCGATGAAAACACAGAGCGTACGCAACATTCTCGTAATCTCTCTCGTCCTCCTCGACGCTTCGCTGGTGGCGGTAGCCTTTATAATGGCGTACCGTCTGCGCGCAGCTCTGCCCTGGCCGGCCGAGGCCGTCGGTCTGGTGCCCCTGGGCGAGTACACGGGGCTCCTGGCGGTACAGATCTTCTCGGTGGTCGGCGCGTTGATGTTCTATCACCAGTATTACGTTCCCCGCGCCGTCTCGCGCGTCGATCAGTTCTACTCGGTCTTTGCCGCCGTCTCTATCGGCACCGTCGTCTCGGTTGCCGTGTCAGCATTTGCCTTCAAGGGGACCCGGCTGGAGGTCGACTATCCACGGGCGATGCTCGTCTATGCCTGGCTGCTGACAATCCTGCTGATTATGCTCGGGCGGGCCCTCCATCAGCGTGTTCGCCTCCGCTTGCGCGACCGGGGCATCGGCAAGGACCGCCTGCTGATTGTAGGCACGGGAGATGTGGCACGTATCATCATTCAGCGCATTCTCTGGAGCCCCGGGCTCGGCTACGAGCTGATTGGCGCGATTAATGGTGCCGACGTAGGCGAGGTGCTGGGCGTGCCGGTGCTTGGCCCTCCAGAAGCGCTGCCGGAGCTGATCGAAACGTACAATGTGGACGAAGTGATCGTCGCGACGCCAGAATCCGGCCATCGCGAAGTGGTGCGCATCATCTCCTACTGCGAGCGGGGCCGCGTTTCGATCAAAGTCTTCCCCGATATCTTTCAGTTCGTCACCACCGATGCCGGTATCGACGATCTAGGCGGGCTACCGTTGCTCACGGTGCGCAACTACGCGCTGCGAGGCTACAAGTTGATTATCAAACGGCTGCTCGATCTGGCCGGCGCCGCAATCGGCCTTGTCTTTTTTGCTCCGCTGATGCTGCTGGTGGCCATGGCAATTAAGCTCGAATCGCCAGGCCCGGTCTTTTTTGTTCAGGAGCGGATGGGGCTGGATGGTCGGCCTTTCCGGCTGATCAAGTTCCGCAGCATGCGCGCTGATGCCGAACGGCACGGCCCCGGCTGGACGGTGAGCGACGATCCGCGCCAGACTCGGTTGGGGCGCCTGCTCCGGCGCATCGAGGTTGACGAGCTGCCTAACCTGATCAACGTGCTGCTCGGGGAGATGAGTCTGGTGGGGCCGCGGCCGGAGCAGCCACATTACGTGGAGGAGTTTCGTAATACGGTGCCGCGCTACATGGATCGCCACCGGGAAAAGTCGGGTATGACGGGTTGGGCGCAGGTGAACGGGCTGCGGGGAGATACCTCAATCCTCGAGCGCACCAAATACGACCTCTGGTACAGCGAGAACTGGTCAATCCTGCTGGATGTTAAAATTCTCGTGCGCACTCTCTGGCAGGTGGTGACCGGCAGGGCACGCCCTTCCTCGTAACCCGCCTCTACTAACGTAGTTTTGATTTGACGCTCCTCCGTGGAGCAGTTATCATATCCAAGGGGTAGCACTAGCACTCGACAACGGCGAGTGCTAAAGGGCGCCCGCCCGTGAAAGCACAGCAGAGGTGAAAGGCATACAGTTAGCCATGGCTTCTATGACAGAGCGACTGACAGATCGGCAGGAACATATTCTCGGTTTAGTGGTCCGCTCGTACGTCGAGACCGGGCGACCCGTTGGCTCAAAGACCCTGGTTGAGCATTACGGGCTCGACGTTAGCTCGGCCACTGTGCGTAATGAGTTGGCCTTGCTCGACGAGCACGGCTACCTCCACCAGTTGCACACCTCCGCGGGCCGCATCCCTACCGAAGCCGGCTATCGTTACTTCGTTCAGCGGCTGGTGGGCGACTTTGAGCTACCCGTGCGCGAGCAGCAGACGATTCGCCACCAGTTCCACCAGGCGCGCCTGGATCTGGACCAGTGGATGCGCCTGGCTGCGGCTATTCTCGCCCGCACATCGCAGGGGGCTAGTGTCGTAACAGCGCCCCGACCGCGCCCTAACCGCTTCAAACGCGTGGAGCTGGTTGCCACCCAGGGGCGACTGGTGCTGATGATTCTGGTTTTGTACGGCGGCGACGTCAAACAGCAGATGCTGACGCTGGCCGAGCCGCTGGAGCAGATCCGTCTGAGCGCCGCTTCGGAGCGCCTGAATGTCCAGTTGGAAGGGCGCACTGCAGACGAGATTGTTGCCCGGATGAGTGAATTGGACGGGCTCCTTCTGGAAGAGGAGGTTGCCCGGCTGGTGGTTGATATCTTGAGGATGGCCGACGCGCGTAACATCAGCGACTACTATCGTGACGGTGTCGTCAACCTGTTGGATGATGAGAGCACACGACAGGCCGTACGCGTTCTGGAGGAGCGAACGCTGCTGGCAGACGTGCTGACGCAGGCGGTGGAGCCGGATACAGTCGGCGTACAGGTGATTATCGGTGGCGAAGGGCGCTGGGAAGAGTTGCGTGAGTGTACGGTGATTGTCGCCCGCTACGGTGCGCTCGAAGATCTGGCCGGAGAACTCGCCGTGCTAGGCTCGACACGCATGCCCTATGGACGCAACATTTCGGCCGTGCGCTATGTGGCTAACATTATGAGCAGCTTCGTTCACGATTACTATCTGGACAAGCCGCGTTTGGATGCGGCGTGGTCCGATTCGGACGAACCATTGTAGCGATGAGGTGAGAAGAGTGAACACGCAGAGTGAAAAAAGCAATAACGGCCAGAGGAGCCCACAGGAGGCGGGGCAGGAAGCTCTGCCGGAGAGCGGCGCCGAACCCGTCGAGATAGCGATGGAGAGCACCGCGGCAGAACGTGGCGGCGCAGAGACAACGGCCGACGAGGAGATTTTAGAGGGAGAGATTGTCGAGGATGCTCCTGATGCGGAGCAGACACTAGCAGCGCGCCTGCAGGAGGCGCAGCGCCAGGCGGGCGAGTACCTGGAAGGGTGGCAGCGCGCGCGAGCCGAGTTCGCTAATGCGCGCAGGCGTATGGAAAAGGAACGGACCGAGGCGCGGCGCAACGCGACGGTGGAGGTAATCGCCAAGCTCCTACCGATCCTGGACGATTTTGAGCGCGCGCTGAATAATGCACCGGAAGATGTGGTCGACAGTGGCTGGCTCGAAGGAATGGCGCTGATTAAGCGCAAGCTGAACAAGATCCTGGAAAGCGAGCAGATCGAGCGTATCGAGACGGTGGGCCAGCCTTTCGACCCGAACTTCCATGAAGCAGTAATGCAGCGGGAGACGGACGAGGCGGAAAGCGGCACGGTGATCGAAGAGCTGCAGGCCGGCTATCGGCTTGACGACCGCGTCATTCGACCGGCGATGGTGGTCGTCGCCAGCTAGTGGAGACGCCGCCTGTTATCGCCGCCATCGTGGATGTTGTGTCCAGTCACGCTCGCGCGGACGGTGACGAAGGCTACAAGGCTTGCGGCTCTGCGCAACGGTCTGATAAGCGTGTGGAAGAGGGCTAGATGGGTACAGTCATAGGGATTGATCTGGGTACGACGAATTCGGTGGCGGCAGCCCTCGAAGGAGGCGTGCCGACGATCATTCCCAGCGCTGAAGGGGGGCGGCTCTTTCCTTCTGTCGTCGCCGTCGATCCACGCACGGCAGAGCGCGTGGTCGGCCAGGTCGCCCGCCGGCAGGCGGTGGTCAACCCGCACGACACCATCTTCTCTGTGAAGCGCTTCATGGGCCGTAAATTCGCCGACCCGGAAGTGGCTCGCGCCCGCGGTTACGTACCGTATCAGGTGCGACAGGCAGCCAACGGCGACGTGCGAGTCGTAATGGCCGGGAGAACCTATGCACCGCCGGCGGTTGCGGCGATGATCTTGCAGAAGATCCGGCGCGATGCGGAGGCGTATCTGGGGCAGTCGGTCACCGAGGCGGTGATAACGGTCCCCGCCTATTTTAACGACAGCCAGCGCCAGGCCACGCGCGCTGCAGGCCGCATTGCTGGCCTGGATGTGTTAAGGATTCTCAACGAGCCAACGGCAAGTGCACTCGCTTACGGGCTTGGCAGCGGCGACCAAGGGATTGTCGCCGTCTACGATCTCGGTGGTGGTACGTTCGACATTTCAATTCTCGAAATGGGAGATGGCGTCTTTGAAGTGTTGGCGACGAATGGCGACACCTTTCTCGGTGGCGACGATTTCGATCAGCGCATTATCGACTGGGCCGCCGAGCAATTTCTGAAAGCTGAGGGCATCGATCTGCGGCAGGACAGGCAGGCGCTACAGCGCCTGCGCGTAGCGGCAGAGGAGGCGAAGGTAGCGTTGTCGACGACGCTCCAGAGCGACATAAATCTTCCGTACATCACCGCTGGCGACCGTGAGCCGCGCCACCTGGACCTGAGACTCAGCCGTGCACGCCTGGAGCAGCTAGTCGAAGATCTCATCGCCCGCACCGTCGAGCCGGTAAAGGGTGCGCTGCGTGACGCCGGCCTGACCCCGGACGACGTAGACGCCGTCTTGCTCGTCGGCGGGATGACGCGGATGCCGGCGGTGCAGCGCGCCGTCGAAGGGCTTTTTGGGCGCACCCCCCATCGCAGTGTGAACCCCGACGAGGTGGTCGCCGCTGGCGCCGCCCTTCAGGCTGGCGTCTTACGGGGCGAGATTAACGACCTGTTACTGCTCGACGTTACGCCGCTTTCGCTGGGTATCGAGACGCTGGGTGGCGTTTTTACGTGCCTCATCGAGCGCAACACGACGGTGCCCACGCGCCAGAGTCAGGTCTTCTCGACCGCCTCAGACGACCAGGCGCGGGTCGACGTTCACGTGCTGCAGGGCGAGCGGCCGATGGCAGCCGATAACAAAAGCCTGGGCCGCTTCATTCTCGATCAGATCCCGCCCGCGCCGCGGGGAGTGCCTCAGATTGAGGTCAGCTTCGACATCGACGCCGACGGCATCCTCCACGTTGCTGCCTGCGACACCGCCACGGGGCGTGAGCAGGCGTTGCGCATCGTTCCCAGCAGTGGTCTGACGGAGCGGGAGGTGGCGCGTATGATGCGGGAGGCGGAGGAGCACGCAGCGCGCGACCGGCGGCGCAAAGAGGCGGTAGAGCAGCGGAATATGGCGGAAGCGGTCATCTACAACGCCGAGCGCCTGGTGCGTGAATATGGAAGGCAACTACCGCCGGCGCAGCGGGAGATGCTGCAGGAACGGCTGGCGGCGACCAGAGCGGCGCTGGAAAGTGAGACGACCCTGTTGCGCGCCGAGGCGGACGCGCTGCAGGCGGCGCTACAGGAGGCCGGCGCAGCACTCTATACGAGATGGGCCGGCCGCGAACGTTGATTGATCTGTGATAAGGACCTGAGTTTTTTCTATGGCTACTAAACGAGACTACTATGAGGTGCTGGGCGTATCGCGCTCGGCAACCAAGGACGACATCAAAAAAGCATACCGTCGCCTGGCGCGCCGCTACCACCCTGATGTAAGCAAGGAAAATGGCGCGGACGAGAAGTTCAAGGAGGCGAGCGAGGCGTACGAGGTGCTATCCGATGACCAGAAGCGTGCCGCCTATGATCGCTTCGGTCATGCCGGCGTGCGCGGTTCGGGTGCCGGTCCCTATGGCGGCACTGTTAACGTCGACTTTGGCACCATCTTTGAAGAGTTCTTCGGTGGCTTCGGCGGCACGCGGCGTCGTCGGAACGGGCCGCGCCGGGGCGCAGACCTGCGCTACGACCTCAATCTCTCCTTTGAAGAGGCCGTTTTCGGCGTCGAAAAGGAGATCGAGATCACCCGGCCGGAGATCTGTCCCGAGTGCCACGGATCGGGAGCCGAGCCGGGGACCTATCCTGACCGCTGCACCCAGTGCAACGGCGCCGGCGAGGTGCGCCGGGTTCAGCAGTCGATCCTGGGGCAATATGTTAATGTCTCACCCTGTCCCGGCTGTCGTGGCGAGGGGCAAATTATTACCACTCCCTGCGCCGAGTGTAATGCGCGTAAGCAGGTACAGCGCACGCGTGAGCGGAAGGTAAAGGTGCCGGCGGGCATCCACGACGGGCAGCAGATCCGCCTCACCGGCGAAGGCGCGCCGGGTAGCAACGGCGGACCGCCAGGCAACCTCTATATCTTCGTCAACGTCGAGCCGCATCCGATATTCCGGCGCCGCAACGACGATATCGTTATCGACCTCTCTATCAATATGGCTCAGGCGACGCTGGGCGATGAGATTGTGGTCCCTACGGTCGACGGCGAAGCGAAGCTCACCATCCCTGCTGGCACGCAGCCGGGCGCCGTCTTCCGCATGCGCGACCGGGGTGTGCCCCGCCTGAAGGGCAGCGGTCGCGGCGACCAGCTGGTGCTCACCCAGGTGGCGATACCCGAGAAGCTGACGCCGCGCCAGCGCGAGCTGCTGCAGGAGCTTTCGGGTACACTGGGAGCGGAAGTGGTGCCCCAGCGTGAGAAGGGATTCCTGAACGAGCTGAAGGGTGCGCTGGGAGAGATGTTTGGCATTTGACTCTTTTTCTACTCCGGGTAGGTTCAGGCGCCGGCTGCTTGGGTTACAGTCCATTCTGGAGAGCGGACTGACGCGAGCGCCCGGCGCCTTTGGATCTGAGCGATGAGCTACTGGCTGGAAGTAAGCGTCACCACAGACGGTGAAGCGGCGGAGGCTGTGGCCGAGGCGCTGCGGCCGCTCGCCTACAACGAAGGCGTCGTCCTAGAGCAGTTGGGAGACGCGGATAACCTTGATCCGTCGGCTCTGGAGCCGGAGGTGACAGTCAAGATATTCCTCCCACGCGAAGAGGATACGCCTGCCGCGCGGCAGCGCATCGAAGAGATCATCTACTATCTGGGCCGCTTATATCCGATACCGGAGCCGACGTTCCGGCGCGTGGAGGAGCAAGATTGGGCTCACGCGTGGAAGGCCCACTACCAGCCGTTTCGCGTGGGCCGCCGTATTTGGATTCAGCCCAGCTGGGTGACAGTGGAACAAGCCGAGACGGCTGCCGGCACGGCGGGTGAGGACCACATGATAACCCTGACACTGGACCCCGGGATGGCGTTCGGCACCGGGCTGCACCCCACGACCCAGATGTGCCTCCAGGCGTTGGAGCAGCTCGTTCGGCCGGGCGACCACGTACTGGACGTCGGCACCGGTTCCGGCATTCTGGCGATCGCGGCGGCTAGGATGGGCGCCGAGCGCGTCGTCGGCGTCGATACCGACCCCGAGGCGGTGAAGGCGGCGACAGAAAACGCGTTACTCAACGACGTCGCCGTCGCTATGGAGGTGCGGGCAGGGGGGCTCGAGCGCGTGCCAGAGAACGGGTGGCAGATCGTGGTCGTCAACATTCTGGCCCCGGTCATCATCTCGATGTTGCGTGATGGACCGCTAATGGCCTATGTGGCGCGACAAGGGCGCCTGGTCCTCAGCGGTATCATCGATCAGCAGCTAGAGGGGGTGGAGGCGGCGTTGGTCGATGCCGGGGCGGAGGTGATAGACCGGCTGCTTGTGCGTGATTGGGTGGCAGTGATTGCAGGATGGGCCGGGGACGGATCGGAGAGATAGCCGGTGGAAGCCACCGGCGAAGACTTCAGACGGGCACGTCCATACGCCACACTAGGGCGCATGGAAACGGCCGCTTCAGCTTCTTAGAACAACAGCCGTTCAGGACTGTTTGTTCATCTGCTTGTTGTAACGGTAAGTGATACGACCGCGATTCAGGTCGTAGGGGCTCATCTCCAGGCGCACCCGGTCGCCTAGCAGGACGCGAATGTAGTACCGGCGCAGCTTTCCCGACAGGTAGGCTAGCACCTGGTGTCCGTTGTCCAGCTCGACCATGAACTGAGTGTTGGGAAGCGCCTCGATGACGGTACCCTGTACTTCAATCTTTTCGTCTTTCTTCGCCATACTTCTCCTTTCTCAAACGGTTAAAACACAGTCTCCCTGACAGAGGCCATCAGCCTCGATAGGGCAGGCGCTTTCGCCGCCTACCCTATACGATTATAGTGCCTATCGATAAGATTGGCGTTAATGTCTCGAGAGTCAGTCGTTAGACTGGCGACGCGACGAGCGGCGGGCCGCCTTCTTCTTCTTGATGCGGCGCAGCTCGCTCTTGGAGACGTGCCAGCGCTTGTTGCGGACGACGGTCATCGTTCCGGCGCGCGTCACCTCCTTGCGAAAGCGACGCAGCAGGCTTTCATCAGACTCGTTGTCGTGGCGTTTCACACGCGGCATAGTTCATCACCTCCCTACGGAAAGATTTAGGGATCTCTTAAACTGCATCCTCCCCCGCTGGGTTGTGGGGGCACCTCCATCTCCGGGCTCCACAAGCGTGCGCGGGAGATATGTGTATCAGGCGACCGCGCTCGCGCCGGCCGTAGATTCTGTCGTGGCGGCTTCGGCTGCTACCGGGGTCAGCGGTGCCGCCGCCTCTTCGGGCGCTTCGGCGCCTGTCATCCACTCGATCTGCTCGGTGGGGGTGACTGCTTTCAGGCTCAGTCCCATTCGCTCGCGCTGTCCGTCGATGCTCACGACGCGCAGCAGATGATTTTCCCCTTCCTTAAGATACTCGCGCACGTCGCTGACGTGAACGGAGGCAACCTCCGACGCGTGGAGAAGACCCTCGATCCCGGGCTCCACCTCAACGAATGCACCGTAATCGACCACGCGAATCACCCGTCCTTCGACGAGTTGCCCCACATGATAGCGATCTTCGGCTGTGCGCCAGGGGTTGGGCCGCAGCCGTTTACGGCTGAGGCTGATCCGCTCCCGTTCGCGATCGACCTTTAGCACGTGGACGTCAAGCTGCTCGCCGAGTTGTACCACGTCACGAGGATGGTCGATACGGTGCCAGGCAAGCTCGGAGATGTGAATCAAGCCGTCGACGCCGCCTAGGTCGACAAAGGCGCCAAAGTCACGCCAGCCGGTGACCGTGCCCGGGACGACGTCTCCTTCGGTGAGCTCTGCCAGCAGTTCGCGCCTGCGCTCGCTCTGACGCTCCCGCTCCGCTTCCCGGTTAGAGAGAACGAGGCGGCGGCGCTGGCGATCCACTTCGATGATCTTCACCCGAATGGATGTGCTGTGGGCCTGAACCAGCCGTGCTTCTCGTTCCTCATCATTCAATCCTGGTTGGAGGAAGTCGAGGTGGGAGGCAGGTACAAAGCCCTGTAGCCCCCCAAACTGGATCAGCGCGCCGCCCCGGTTGTGGTCCGTCAGCGTGACCTCGACAATCTCGCCACTCTCCAGCAGCTCCTGCGCCCGAATCCAATCTCGGTTGAGACGAGCCATGTGGTAGGAAACCAGCAGGCTGTCCGGCTTATCGACGTCGGTGACATAAACGGAAATTTCTTCGCCGACTTCTAGGGCATCGCGCACCTCGGGCTCCAGTTGTGCCAGATCGGACGGCTGGACGATGCCATCCCGCTTCAGCCCCAGATCGACGATCAGACCCTGCGGAGAAGAGGCGACGATAACGGCGTGCCGGATATCGCCGACACGCGGCCGTTCATAGTCATGTTGCTCCAGGTATGCTTCCATTTCCCGAGCAAAATCGACGGCGGACATTAAGGCTATATTTTCTTCATTCACCATAGATCCTTCCACCGGCTGCCAGGCAGCCGCACCAACAAAAACTCGACGCACGTCAGGAGGCAGGGTGCAGCCGAGTGAAAGACCAGGTCTTGAAGTGAGATTGTCTACCAGAAGCTGTCTGCGTGACTCTTACCGCGATGACCGATTTGGCGAACGAACCGGTGACGAACTGCCAGAGACCCCCGAACAAGGAAATTCAGTCGGCGCCCTCCCTCCAGGAACAGATGCGCACGAACTGATATACAGTTGTAAAGCCAGAGGTCCATGTCCCTCGCCGGAGGATTATATCTCTGAGCAGGAGGGGTGTCAACGTGAAAAAGGAGTAAGACGACTATTCACCAGGGGAGCCGCCTCTCAGGTCGGATGCTTCCCAGAGAGCGGGCCCTCGCCGTTGAAAGAGCCATCTCCGGCAAGCGGGAGGGAGATCGAGTCGTCTGGTACATCTTCTGGATGAAAGACCACGCGCGACTCGCCGATGAGGGCATCCCAGACGTCGCCCATTGTGTCGGCTAACGCGACGGGCACGCCGAGGGCGCGCGCCACGGCGGCG
>JAWVYW010000128.1:0-10913 GCA_033722535.1 Promineifilaceae bacterium (SeqCode) | reverse complement strand
CGGGAACGGCGACGACGATTCTGATCGTGGGCGCCGCTCTGGGCCCGATCCCGCTCGGCCTCGCGCGGGACGTGCTGGGGAGTTATGATCTGGCGCTGACGCTGCTCGCGCTGGTAGCACTGGCGCTGGGCGTGGCGGCGCTGTGGCTGCGCCCGCCGGTGCGGAGGGTGTGAAGTAGGCCCAGGTGGTAATCTGGAGCTTTATCTTCACTCGGCGCCGATCAGGTAATGGTAGTGCGGCTGCCCGCCGGCAAATAGCTCGACCTCAAGCTCTGGATACGCGCCCTCCACAAAGCCGACGAAAGCCTCTGCGTCCGCTTCGGAAACGTCGCCGCCGTAGTAGATGGAGAGCAGCTCGTAATCGGCAGCGCCCATCTGCTGCAAAAGCCGCTGCATGACCGCTTCCACCGAGGGGGCAGAGGCGCATAGCTTGCCGTCGAGGGTGCCGATGAATGCACCCTGCTCCACGTCGATACCCTCGAGCGTGACAGAGCGGGAGGCGCGGGCGATGGCAGCGCTGGTTACAAGCTGGGCCGCGTCGGTCATCGCCGCTGCTGTGTTCTCCAGCTCGCCCTCCGGTCCGAAGGCGAGCATCGCGCCGATGCCCTGAGGGACGGTGCGCGTGGGGACGACATGGACGTGCTTCGACGCCAGCCGCGCCGCCGCGTCTGCCGCCATGAGGATGTTCTTGTTATTGGGCAAGACGACCACCTGCGCCGCGTCTGCGGCTTCTATTGCCTCCAGAATCTGCTCGGTGCTCGGGTTGGCGCTCTGGCCGCCGGAGACGATCTGGCTGGCGCCCATGTCCCGGAAGATGGCGGCAAGGCCGGGGCCGGCGGCGACGGCGACGACGGCGAGCGCCGCCGCAGGGGCGCCTGCCTCACGTGCTGGTTCCGCCGCCGCTGCCTGCTCCTCCGTAACCGCCTGACCGCCGGCGACCTCCATCTGGCTCTGCATATTCTCGACGACGATGTCCTCAATGCGCCCGACGCTCACCCCGTACGAGAGGGGCACGCCGGGGTCGACGACGTGCACGTGAACCTTGATCGTCTGCTCGTCCCCGACGACGAGTGCACTGTCGCCCATCCGCTCGATCGCCTGACGCACGGCGCCGAGGTCGAGATCGTGCCCCACGAGCAGGAACTGCACGTCGTAGGGGAAAGGAAGGGCGCCCCCGGCGGGCGCGGCCAGCGCCTGCGGCGACTGCGTCCGCGCCGCCGCGGGCCCCTCGTCGAGGACAATCATCTGGCCCGCCCCCTGCCGCAGCTGGCGCAGCATCCCTTCGAGAATGAAGACCAGTCCTTGCCCGCCGGAGTCAACGACGCCAGCCTGGCGCAGGATGGGCAGCATCTCCGGCGTGCGCGCGAGCGCCTGCTGCGCGTGCCGCAGCACGCGTTCGAGGGCCTGCAGGAAACTATGCCCCCGGCGAGCCCCATGTGCGGCCTCCGCCGCGCTGCGGATGACGGTCAGGATCGTGCCTTCCACCGGCTCGACGACGGCGCGGTAGGAGAGCGTTTCTGCTTCCGCCAGCGCCCGGGCCAGCCCATCAGCATCGAGCACATCCTTCTCCCCCAAGCCCTGCGCAAAGCCCTGCCAGAACTGGCTGAGAATCACGCCCGAGTTGCCGCGCGCGCCCATCAATGCCCCGCGGGCCAGTGCGCTGGCGACGGAGCCCGCCGCCTGCCCTTGTCGAGCCTCCAGCCGCTGGCACGCTGCGCGCATCGTCCAGAGCATGTTCGTCCCCGTGTCGCCGTCCGGCACGGGAAATACGTTGAGCTCGTTGACCTGCTCGTAGTGGCGCTCCAGCCACGCCAGCCCGCCGGCGGCCATTGCCGCGAACTCCGCACCGGTACACTGCTCCCAACGCACGTCTTCGTTTGCCTGTTCCATCTCTTGCAACATGAGCCCTTCCTCCGTCACTGTATGGTCTGTATCTACTCCGCGCCGCCGGCGAGCGCCATGCCGTTGGGGGACGGCGGCGCAACCGCCTCCGCCCGATAGGCGGCGGGAACGAGCGGGCGCAGCTGCTCAAGCGCCCAGTCGTCGAGCGCTCGCCAGTTACCGGCAGCAGCGAGCGCTTCTTCGCTGGTAAAGGTGCTCCCGATCTGAATCTCGTAGACGCGCCCCAGGTTCAGGCCTCCCGCGTGGGCGAGCGAATAGTCGCTCTCGTTGCGAATGCCAAGCCCCAGCAGGAGAATGGCGATCTTCTGCACCCGCTTCCGCCTCGCCTGGACCATGAGCATGCTCAGGGGGCGCATCGCCGGCCGCACCAGCGCAGGGCGCCGGCCCGCCTGAGGAGAGAGCGGCACAATACCAGCTCGCCCAAGAACAGCCACCGCCTGCTGCGTGTACTCAAGTGCGCTCAGCGCCGGCGGGGCATCCGGTCCCAGCTCCGCCAGCGCTTCCGGGGAGTTGATCGGACAAAGCTGCACGGCAAGAAGGTCGGCAAGCAGATAAATGGCTTTCCCGGCATGTTGTGCGGCGACCGGGGCGACGGTGGGCCGGCTGCGGAGCGCGGGGCGGGCATAAAGCAGGCGCAGCACCTCCAGGGAGTCGCGCATCGAGAAATGGTTCATCAGCGCGATCAGCCCACATCCCTCCCTCACCAGAGCTTCCGCCTCCACCAGCCCCCCCTCGTCACGAACGATCTGTGACGGCAGAAGCGGCGCGGTCCCGACCCTCGCCAGCCTGCGGGCGCCGCGGCCGATACCATTTACGCTGACGACCTTCTCTGCCTCCATACTCGCTGCTCTCCTTCCGCATCCTCCTGCGGTGCATCTCTGTTTTTTAAGATAGGACAGCTACATTATCACAGCCGTGCGTCAACGCGCTGTCATCGACTGCACCCATAGTAACCAAAGTGCGTCAACGCTCCGTCAACGCGCGGAGAACGTGCCTTCACCCGCCTCTATGGCCGGCAGGCGCATTGAATAAAGCTTTCACCAGCGTCGGAGCCTCTCCGGCGACGAGCGCGACTACCCGGAGAGGGCCTGCACGGTCGCGTGCGGCTGTGCTATACTACTATCAGCGGACTCTATCCAGTGATCGCCGTCAGCTGTCTCGCTGGGCGGAACGAACAAAGGCGTGTAGCCACAATGGCAACCTTGTCTCTTGCCTTTCTGGGCGTCGTCGACGTATTGTATGATGGGCGCTCCCTGCTGCCGTTCCGGAGTACGAAGGTGCTGGCGCTGCTGAGCTATCTGGCGGTAGAAGCTACTGCCGGCGACCTGCAGGGACGGGAGAAGCGTGTTCGCCGGGAGCGTTTGATGACCTTGCTCTGGCCCGATATGCCGGAGTCCTCTGCGCGCCAGAATCTCCGCCAGAGTTCTTACCTCCTGCGCCAGGCAATTCCCGAGGTCCGCGGCTCAGGCGGCGGGACCGTGCCCTTTCTCCTCAGCGACCGGCAGACGGTGCAGATCAACCCTGACGCTGAGTTCACGCTCGACGTGGCGCACTTCATACAACTGCTGCACCGTGGTGGGCTGGAGGAGTTGGAAGCGGCAGTTGAGCGCTACTGTGGTCCCTTCCTCGCCGACTTCTACCTTGAGGACAGCAATCAATTTGAGGCCTGGGCAGAGGCGTGGCGCGTCGATTTGCAGCAGATGGCGGCCCGCGCTCTGGCGACCCTGGCGGAGCAGTACGAAGCGGCGCAGGCGGTGAGCGAGCTGGAGCGGGTGGCTGCGCGCTGGAAAACGCTCGATCCGCTCGCCGAAGGGCCACAGCGGGCGCTGATGATCGCCCGCGCGCTGCGCGGGCAGCGGGTCCGCGCGCTGGCAGGCTACCAGGAATACGTGGCACTCCTGGAGGAAGAGCTGGGCGTGGAACCGTCGCCCCAGCTCGACGCACTCCACCAGGAGATCCGGAGCGGGAAGCTGGTGCCGGAGCAGGCTCCGGGAGGCGTGGCCTTCGCCGAGCCGGGGGACGAGGCGCGCGTTGCCCCCCCGACGCCGGCCCAACTGCTGGGGCGGACGCCGACGACGCCGCTCGTCGGGCGGGAGGCGGAGCTGGAGCGGCTCGCCGACTACCTGACCGGGAGCGCGCAACGGTTGATAACTGTCGCCGGCCCCGGCGGGGCGGGTAAGACGCGATTGGCGAGCGAAGCCGGGGGCCGCGTCGCGTCTCACTTCGAGAATGGGGTCATCTTCGTTCCGCTCGAGGCGGTAGATGACGAGGAGCAGCTTGCCTCCGCAATCGGCAGCGCCCTCGGCATTCCATTCCACGGCGCGGAGCCCCTCTTTCGCCAGCTGGGTCACGCCCTGCAGCAGAAAGAGCAGCTGTTGATTCTCGATAACTTCGAGCAGCTGCTCGGGGCGGCGCCGCGGCTCCTCGACCTGTTGCAGGCGGCGCCGCGACTGAAGCTGCTCGTCACCTCTCAGGAGCGGCTGGGGCTCCCGGGCGAGTGGCTGGTCACTATCGGCGGACTGGGCCTTCCGGAGAGCGTAGAGGCGGCGGACGATTCCCCCGCGGTCGAGCTCTTCGTTAGCTGCGCCCGCCGTGTCCGCCCCAACTTTGTCCTGACAAAGGGCAATCGCGAGGCAGTGGTCAAGATCTGTAGGCTGGTGCACGGCGTGCCCCTGGGAATTGAGATGGCGGCGACATGGGTGCGGGTGCTATCCTGCGCCGCCATTGCCGCCGAACTGGAGCGGAATCTGGACTTCACACGCGGCACAATGCGCGGCGTGCCTGAGCGCCACCGCAGCCTGCGCGCCGTCTTCGACTACATGTGGCAGCGGCTCGAGGCGGAGGAGCGGGCGCTGGTGCAGCAGCTTGCCATCTTTCGCGGCGGCTTCACCGCCGAGGCGGCGGCGGAAGTTGCCGATGCCGGTCTCTACGCGCTGGCCGAGCTGGTGGATCGATCGCTGCTACACACGGTCCGCGACGGTACGTTCGGCCGGCGTGTCCGCTATGAGATGCACCGTTACCTGCGCCTCTTCGCCCTGGAAAAGCTCCGGCAAAGGGAGGCGGCGCCCGCTTTGACGCGCCGGCACGCCGGCTACTACGCCTCCTTTGTTGCCGAGCAGGGCCGGCGGCTGCGGGGGCCCGAGCTACGCCAGGGCCTCGCCGCCCTCACAGCCGACATCGACAACGTTCGCGCCGCGTGGAGAGTGGCGGCGGGAGCAGAAGGCGATGCGCTGCTGCAAACGGAGGGGCTACAGACCGATCTCCTGGAGAAGATGATCGAGCCGCTCCTCTTTTACTACGAACTACAGGGCTGGTTTCACGAGGGCTACGAAGAGTTTGCCCTGCCAGCACTGCGCGAGGGCGAGCCGGAGACGGCGCCGGAGAACGTGCGGCGGCTGATCGCCTATGCGCGCGTCGGGGAAGGCTGGTTTGCCGTCCGCAGGGCAGACCACCGCCTCGCCCTCTCGCGCCTGGAGGAGAGCCTTCCTCTGCTGCGTAGCCTTTCCGACAAGCGGATCGAGGCCTTTGTCCTCAGCGCCCAGGCGCTCGTCTACATCTATCACGGCTACTATGATGAGGCGAAGAAGCGGGGCGAGGCCAGCCTGGCGCTGTGCGCCGACGTCGCAGATCCGCTCTTCAGGGGCTTTTCGCTCCACAATCTGGGGAGTACGGCGCGCGAGCAAAGCGATTTCGCGACCGCCCGCGAGCGCTACCAGGAAGCGCTCGACGTCTTCCGCCGAGGCGGCGTCGACTATGGCGTAGCCTTCACCCTCCTCAGCCTGGGGCGCACCTACATGGTGCTCGGCGCTCTGCACAAGGCGCGCGATGCTTATCGTGAGGGGCTCAAACGGTGCCGGCGCGTCGGCTACGCCTATGGCCTCTCCGTCGCCCTGCGCAATCTGGGCGAGGTCGTCGCCGCCCTCGGCGATACGGAGGAAGGCGTGCGTCTGTGCAAAGAGAGTCTCAGCCTGGCCCACTCGCTCGGCGACCGCGAGGGCGTGGCCTGGGCCAAGCTACTACTGGCGAAGGTGCGCGCCGGCGCGGACGATACCGAAGAGGTGAAGCGTCTCTTCCGCGAAAGTTACGAACGCTTTCGCCAGTTCGGCTACCGCTATGGCATGGCCCTTGCCGCCGCATACCTGGCACGCGCGTACGCCGAGGCCGGAGAGAACGCCGTCGCGACGCGCTACGCCGAGAAAAGCGAGGTGCACTTTCGCCAGCTCGGTAACCGCTGGGGAGAGGCCTTTGCCCAGGCAACGTTGGGCGAGGTGGCCCTCGCCCGCATGGAACCGGCGGGCGCCGCCGATCACTATGCGTCAGCCCTGGAGCAGGCCACCGCCATCGGCGCACCTTCGCTGGTGCTCGACGCCCTCTTTGGCAGCGCCCGCACCCTGCTTGCGCAGGACGACCGGCGGCAGGCCGCCGCCGCCGCGCGCGCCGTCGCCGCCCATCCCTCGGCTTCCGCCGCCCTCCAGCGCCGGGCCCGCTTGCTGGCGTTGCGGGCAGAACCGGCACAACCCGCCGAGCTCCCCAGAGCCGACGACCAGCCGCTGGAAGAGACAGTCGCGAGCGTCCTGACGGCGCTGCGGGACGGGGAGGACGCGAAAGCGGGGGAAAAATCGGAGGGAGCCTGATCTGGAGCCACGGCTATTCTCCTGGCCTTCTGTGCAAGTTGCCCCTTTACCGGTAGAGTAGAAGCAGGCGGGTCTATTCTCGTGCCCCCGCCAATCGTCGCCGGATCGCAAAGAGGGAGGACCACGTGGGGATTCGACTGCTCCTGGCCCCGGCCGGGCATGGCAAGACGGTATATGTACTGGAACAGGTGAAAAGCGCCGTGAGTGGGCTGGCGGGGCAGGCGGCGCACGTCTGCGTGCCGACCGCGCTCCAGGCGCGGGCATGGCGCCGGCTGCTCGCCCGCGAGGGCGCCATCGGCGTGCGCGTTGTCACGTTCACCGAACTGTACCAGGGCTGCTTGGACGCCGCCGGAGAGTGCTGCCTCGTCATGAGCGACGCCGTGCAGGCGCGCCTGCTGCAGCGGGTGGTGGCGGAATTGGACGAGCGCGGCGAGCTGCGGCGTTACGGCTCGCTGCGCGGCAAGCCGGGCTTTATCGAAAAGCTACAGGAGCTGCTGAATGAGCTCAAGGCAGCGCGCATCCCGCCGGACGATTTCGCCGCCGCGGCGTCCACAGAGCGCCTGCGTGATCTGGCTCGCATCTATGCCCGCTACGAAGCGCTGCTGCAGAAGTACAACGAGCAGGATCCCCCGGTCACCGACATGGCGGGCTTGGCGGAAAGAGCCGTCCTTTGTCTGACCAATGGCGACGGCAGGCAGCGCGAGCAGCCGCGCCCGCCATGGTCGCTGCTCGCCTTCGACGGCTTCGACGTCCTGAACCACCTCCGGATCGCCTTCGTGAGCGCCCTCGGCGCCCACTACCCGGTGCTGGTTACCCTCACCGGCCCCCCCGACGGCGCCTACAGCCGCCCCGTTCATCGTCGGTTCGAGGAGACACATCGCCGGCTACAGGAGGCGCTGGCGCCGGAGGCGTGGTCTGCCGAGCCGCTGCCAGAAGGGCGCCCGCCGCGGAAGACGGGGATCCGGCACCTCGAAGCTTATCTCTTTCGGCCGCACGCGGACGCGGAGCCGCACGACGACTCTGTCGCCTGCCACGTCGCCCCGGATCACGCCGGGGAGGTGTTCTACGCGCTCCGCTGGCTGAAGGAGCGCGTCGAGCAAGACGGTCTCCCGCTGGAGGAGGTGGCGCTGGTCGCGCGCGAGATCGATCCTTACCGCGACCGGATTGAGGAGGTTGCGAAGGCGGCAGGGCTACCGGTGCGCTTTGAGGGCGGCGTGCCGCTCCGGCGCAATCCAGCGGTCGCCGCTTTTCTAGCGCTGCTGCGCCTCTTTGCGCCCGACACGCCGGGCGAGCCGCGCCACTTTCTCTCTCGCCGCGGTCTCGTCGCCGCCTGGCGCTCGCCCTACTTCGACTGGGGCTTAGCGCTGGATGTGGCGATCACGCCGGAAGATGCGGAGCAAATAGAAGCAGCCGCCTACTGGGGCCGCGTACACGGCGGCTGCCGCGACTGGGTGCGGGCGCTGCGCTCTCTGTCGAAGGGCGACGAAAGCCGCCCCATCCCGGAGCCGGTGCCGAAAGGCGCAGAGGCGCGACAGCTACGACAAAAGCTGGGTCGATTCGTCCGTTACATGGGCAGCCAGACACAGGAGCCGGCAACGGCGCACGAGTTCGTCCGGCGTCTGGAGCGCATGATCGGCCCCGATGGCGAAACACGCACGGCGTCCCTCAATCTCTCGGCCTGCGCGCGCGAACACGCGCCGACGGCGGCGGCGGACGTAGCCGCCCTGCGCGCGTTCAAGGAGCTATTGCGGGGCATCGTCTGGGCCCATGGCGCAACCGAGCTGGGGGCGCTCTCCTTTGCCGCTTTTCTCGACGAGCTGGAGTCGGCGGTGGACAGCGCCACCTACCAGCCGCCTACCGTGCGCCCGGCGCTGACGGTGGCCCGCCTCTTCGACATGCGCGGCGTGCCTCTACAGGCAGTGGCGCTGCTGGGGATGGCAGAGGGCTTCTTCCCCCCGGGCGGCAGCGAGGAGATCCTGTTGCGCGACGCCGACCGCCGCCACCTCAACCAGGCGCTGCCGCAGTCGGTGCCCTTTCTCCTGCGACTGGAGCAGGACGAACGGCCCTTGTTCTACGACACCGTCTCCCGGCCGCGGGAAAAGCTGCTCCTCACCCGTCCCCATCGCGCCGATGACGGCAGCGAGTGGCCTGCTTCCGCCTACTGGGAGGAGGTGAGACGGCTGCTACCCGGAGCGCTTCCGGATGAGAAGAAAGGGTGGCGGGAGAGCATTGCTCTCTCTCCGACCGCCGCCGCCGCGCTTGCCGTGGAAGAGAAAGGGCAGATCCGGGTGGAAACCGGGCGCTGGGAGCAACTGGTGCAGGCCGCGGCGATTTTTCGCCAGCGCTACGGGGCGCAGAAGGATCTTCACGACGGTCACTGCTATCCGCTCACACCCTACTTCGGGCATAAGTACGGCGAGCAGTATCGGTGGAGCCCTTCGCAACTCCAGAAATACACAACCTGCCCCTTCTACTACTTTGTGGACAAAGCGCTCGGCCTCGCTCGCCTGGAGGAGCCGGAGGAGGACCCGCAGGCGCTGCACCTCGGCAGCATCTACCACGCCATTTTTGAGGAGCTTTTTAGAGCACACGTTGCGTCGGCTGCCGGCGCGCCATGTACGGGGGCGCGGGCACACGCCGATCTGATCGCCCTTCTGGAGAATCTCGACGACGTCGCCGACCGCGTACTCGCCGAGGCGCCCCGCCGCTTCGGCTTTCGACCACCCCCATGGTGGACGCAGCTCCAGCAGCGGATCAAGGCCGACGTCCGGCGCTCACTCCCCCGGCTGGCGGAAACAGGTGAGGGCTTCGCGCCGCTTGCAGTGGAGGCGGAGATAGAGGCGGCGATTCCGGCGGGCGACGGGGAGATGATCTTCCGCCTCTTTAGCCGCGTCGATCGCATCGACCGCGACGAGGCCCGCAACGTCCGGCTGATCGACTACAAACTGGGATCGCCTAGCAGCCATGACAGATACGCGCTCCGGGACGGCAAGAAGATCCAGCTACCACTCTACGCGCGGGCGGTGCAGGAGGCGTGTAACCTGGACCAGCCTCCGGACGGCTTCTACTGGCACGTAGGCCACGCGGAGGCCAGCGACCCCCTTTCGCACTATTGGGATGGCGTTCCCGCTGCGGTCGAGAGGGCGCTGGAGTACGCCCGGGAGGCGATCGCCGGCGCGCGTGCCGGGCGCTTTGAACCGGATCCGCCAGACGGCGGTTGTCCCAGCTACTGCACCGCCGCTGGCTTTTGCTGGCACTACACGCCGCGCTTTGGAGGCTGATGATGGGCATTGTGGAGCAGATGAAGCTCAACGAACAGCAACAGCAGGCTGTCGAGGCCATTACCGAGAAAGATGTCGCCCTCGTCGCCAGCGCCGGCACGGGCAAGACCTATGCACTGGTCGGCTGCTACCTGAAGCTGCTCGAAGAGGGTGTTGTCGACAATCCGCACCAGATCGTGGCGATCACCTTTACGCGCAAGGCGGCGCGCGAGATGCGCAGCCGCATCCGCGGGCGCATCGGCGACTATCTGAAGGAGGGCGGGCCGGCAGGTGAGTGGCGCGATCACTACCAGCGGCTGGAGAGCGCGCGCATCGGCACGATCCACAGCCTGTGCAGTGAGATCATTCGCGCTCACGTGCACCTGGCGGAGGTCGATCCGGCCTTCGACGTACTCGATGAAGGGGACGCCGCGCGGATGCAGGCCCGCGCCGTCGACCGCGCGCTCGAATGGGCGGCGGAAGGAGATCAGCGGCAGAAGGAGCTGCTGGCCTGGGTGGGCGCCGACGACCTCGAAAGCTGGCTGCTGAAGATGTTGCAGCAGCGGCTGGATGTTGAGCCGGCGCTAAAATGCGCCCGCTGGACGGAGTGGACGAAGACGCTCGACGCGCGCGTCGAGCTACTGAAGTGCTTCATCCAGGATCCTGCCGTTCAAGAGGCTTTCTGGCATCTCGGGGTTCTCCATGAGCAGGGCCGGGTAGAGATGGTGCGCCACGAGACGGCGCCGAAGGTCGATGCGCTGGTGGAGCAGATCCCGGAGGCGCTGGCGCTGTGGCGTGAGATAGCGGAGGCTGCTGCTGCGGATGATTGGGCAGCCGTCTCGCGCATGATGCTCCCGCTGCGCGAGCAACTCAAGCGTAAGGGATCCAAGCGTAACTGGGCCGCTTTCCAGCCGAACGCCAAGGATCTGATCAGCCGGTTGCGAGAAAGCTTCGACGCACAGTTGAGTGAGTGGTCGGGCTCCGGCAAAGGATTTGACCTCGGCGTAGACGAGCGTCTGCTGGAGATAATGCCCCCGTTGGCGGCCCTTCATGGGCAGGCAGCGGAGATCTACGACCGCGCCAAAGAACGGCGGCGCGTGCTGGACTTCGACGATCTG
>JAWVYW010000127.1:0-10952 GCA_033722535.1 Promineifilaceae bacterium (SeqCode) | reverse complement strand
GCGGCAAGCAGCAGTGGTAGCCGGTGCGTGCCCGCACCCAGCGCCCGCCGCGTCATCCAGCCTCGGTAGGCAAAGAGGAGGGCGAGGCCGGGGCCGTTAAACGCCAGCCGGGCCGGCAAGCCACGCACGCCGTTGGGATAGCTGTATTCGATGCGATCCTCAATCCGCGTTCGCCGGTCGTCAAGCGCCGTGTAAGTGTGCGTGTGGCGCCAGCTTTGGAGCGGGCCCGCTATCTGAACGTCGGTAAAGCCACTCTCGTCGACGTCGACATGGCGCGCGTGCCATCGCACCGGCACCGGCCCAAACCACATTGTGAAATGGGAGTTGCTGCCTTCGCCGAGGGGCTCGACCTCGTGCAGGTCGACAAAAATTGGGGGCGGCGTGAGCCGCTTCAGCGCCTCTGTACTCGCGTGAAATGCCTGTACCGCCTCCAGTGGTGCAGCGACGGTGAAGCTGTGTTCAAAGGTGGGCACTGGTCGTTCCTATCTCAGTAGTTTCGGTCTCTTCGTTGAGCCGGTCGAGCAGCGCCACAATTTCGTCGTCGGGTGGAATATCGCGCATCGAGCGTCCATAGTGGCGGTAGGCGACGCGCCCCTCGCGGTCGACGACGACCAGGGCCGGCAGGCGGCCCAGCCGGGATAGCCGCACCTCCTGTCCGTAGCGATCGGCTACGACGTGCTCGGGGTCGGGGAGGCCGACGAAGGGCAGGCGGGCGCGCTGCCAGTAGCGCATGAACTGCTCCCGCTCCTCCGGCCCGATGACTAGCAGCTCCGCCCCTCGCCGCCGGTAATCCTGGTAGCGGCGGCGCAGCTGCGCCAGATGGCGACGGCAGAAGGGGCACGAAAAGCCGCGGTTAAAGACGAGCACCACGTGATAACGTTCCCGGAAATCGGAGAGCGAGACCCTCTTGCCGTCCAGATCGACCAGGGTGAAGTCGGGCGCGAGACCGAGCATCTCCGTTTGTCCGTTTAGTGACGAGGTATCATCAATAGTTTGTACCATGGAAACCAGTGTAGACCGCTTCTGTTAGATGGAAGTAAACACGTATCATAGGCGCGACCGTCTCGGGCAGGGCACGCTCCTTCTGGCGCTCAAAAGTGATTGTGCTATGATTTCGCCGGGACAACAGTTGAAGTGGAGGAAGGGCTAGCGATGGACGACATGCCAATCACATTGGAGGAGCTGCAGCGCCGCTTTTTACTCTTTTTGCCGCAGTTGATAGCGGCGATTGTCATCTTTATCGTCGGCCTCTATCTGGCGAACCTCGCGGCGAAGCTGGTCGACCGTGCCCTGCGCCGCCGCCAGGCAGGCGCCGAGGCGCGGCAGGTCGTCAGGCAGCTGACGCGCTGGTCGCTGATCGTCCTCGTCACAATTACGGCTCTGCAGCAGGTCGAGTTCGACCTCACGGCGTTCGTCGCGGGGCTGGGCATCGTCGGCTTTACCATCGGCTTCGCCCTGAAGGACGTCGGCGAGAACTTCGTCGCCGGCCTCCTGCTCCTTTTGCAACGCCCATTCGAGCTGGGCGACGTAGTCGAGATCGACGACTTTGTCGGGCGCATTGTCGACGTCAATCTGCGGGCGACGGAGATGGTTACTAACGATGGCCAGAATGTGATCCTCCCCAACGGCCTCGTTTACACAAGCCCCATCCTCAACTACACACGCAGCCCACTCTCGCGGATCAAAGTCGAGGTCGGCGTAGGCTATGACAGCGATCTGGAGCAGGTGCGTGAGGTGGCGCTGCAAGCGATTGCCGGCGTTCCCGAGGTGTTGGAAGAGCCCGCGCCGTCTCTCAGCTTCCACACCTTCGGCGACTCGGCTATCGCCTTTAACCTCTTCTATTGGGTTCGGGTCGACGAAACATCTCAGTTCCAGGCCGCTAATCTCGCCGTTCCGGTGATCAAGCAGGCCTTCGACGCCGCGGGAATTAATATTCCGTTCCCCATTCGTACTGTCTATATGGCGCAGGAGGGGTAGCGCTGCCGGTCGCCCTTTGCCGCCTAAAAGTGGCGTGATCAGCTTCGTTTCCGCTCACACCGACTCGCAGGCGCAGGCTTAGAGGCTGCCGAGGCGGCTCCACAGCGACCCCAGTCGCCGGTTACCAATCAGAAGCTCCCAGACTGCCGCGGAGAGTCGCTTACGGCAGCCAGCGCGGCTGGACGCCGGGGGACGCTATCTCCCGTAGCTGCACGTCTTCCGGTATGCTTTCCGTATCTGCCAGGTCGACATCTGCCAGATCGATCAGCCAGATCGCGGGCGCGCCGGGGTTGCTGATGCGGAACCGCTGCGCGAGTAGGGCATCGCCGCCCGGCGACCACGCGGGGAGGCCGAAGTTGCTGTCCGGATCCTCTGTCAGTGGAAGCTGCTCGCTGCCGTCGGGTCGCATCAGCCACAGCTGGCGGCCCACCGGGGCGCGTGGGATTTTGCGCCCGAAGGCGACCCACTCACCGTCCGGCGACCAGACGGGATTGCCGTCGTTGGTCACGCGCTCGCCGCTGAGATTAATCATCTCCCCCGCCGGTGGCTCAAGACGGAAGATATAGGTCGAGAAGCGTTCGCCCTGGAACCAGATATCGCTCGTGAGCATGACATCCGCCTCCGGCGGCCACGCGGGCGGCTCGCCCGTGGCACTGGGGATGACGAGGCTGGCGCCTGTTTTCAGATTATAGGCCTGGAGCTGCTGTTGCAGCGGAACGACGAAGCTCAGCCACTCACCATCGCCGGAGAAGGCCGCCGACATGCCCAGCTGCTGGCTGTCGCTGAAAACCGGCAGCGTCTCTCCTCCCGCGGGGTCCAGCCACCACAGGCGCGCAGGCCCCGGCGGCACGTCGGCGCCGGTGATGGCGCGCCGTTCGTAGACGAGGCGATCGCCGGAGGGGGCCCACACAGAGCCCGTGCAGCGGTCGGCGCCGCAGTCCAGGAGGCGGCGATTCTCTTCGCCGTCACGGTCCACGGCCCACAGATCGCTGCCGCCGTCTTCCCGCTCGGCGCTGTAGCTAATCGTCTGGCCGTCGGGCGAAATATTGAAGTCGATCACGCCCAGCGGCGCCTCGGTGAGCGCAGTCGGGCGCTGATCGTCCAGCCCGCTCACGTAGACCTGCGTGCGCTCGTCGCCCTGCCAGCCCAGGTAGAGGACGCGTGGGGCGGCGGTTTCGAAGCGCCACGAAAGGGGCTGGCGCAACTGGCGGCCCGCCTCGCTCTCCAGGCCGGCGGGCACTGTGACCTCGTAGCGCGTCTCCGGTGCCAGCGGCTCCGCCGGGATAAAAAGCAGCGTTCGCTCGTCTTCCCACTGCGCCTCGCCCTCAACCGACGGTGTGAGCGTGATCTCCGGGAGCTGACTCATGTCCATCGACGCCTGAAAGCGCACCCGCAGCGGCGAGAGGGTGGAAACGGCGCTCGCCTCGTCGGCGGGGCTGAGTTCGGCCACGCGCACCCCCGCCCGGTCGCCCAGCCACAGAAGCAGGCCGAGCAGGGCCAGCAGGCTCAGCACCGTCAGGAAGATGGCCCGGTCAAAGGAAGAGAGGCGTTCTAACACGGCGGGAAATGGGCGCGGCGATCAGGGGTAGAGGTACGGCTGCTCCGGCTGGGCGACCGGCGTCAGCGAATCGGCGACAAGCACCGGAATGTCGCTGCCGGCGAACTCCCCCGGCCGGAACGTGCCGCTCACCTCGACCCAGCTATCGCTCTCCAGGACGTCGGCCCCTTCGGCGCGCACGACGAGGCCTATAGGGGCGGCGTCGGCCACGCAGCAGCTGACGGTGTAGCGGGCGACGAGGAAGCTGTCCGGCCCAATGCGCTCGTCGCGGTAGACGAAGCCGGTGACGCGCGCCTCCCGCCCGACGTGGGCTTCCAGCTCGGGCGTCTGCTCGAATGTGTTGAGCCAGTCGAGAATGTTCTTTTCCCCGCTAAAGACGGCTGCCGTCGCCCGGTCGGCGGGCGCGCTGACCGAGCGCAGGCCGCCCGGCCCTCCGCCGATAGCCAGCTCGCGGTTGGCCATCGCCGTGGCCCCCAGCGGGCGCGGCGGCACGAGCCAGCCGAGCAGAAAGGGGAGCGCCAGGATCAGGAGGCCGGTCCACCGCGCGCGGCTGGGGCCGGAAGCGCCCGCTTCCTCATCACGGTTGCCCAGGTAATAGCTGGCGCCGACCAACAGGAGCCCGCCCGAGGCAAGCAGGGTCAACGTGACGAAGCGCTCGTTGATGTAGAAAAAGATGGCGTCCCCGACGACGCGGCTATAGAGGAACAGACCGAGGAGGATGAGACTCAGCGCTTTTAAGAGACGTTCCATGTCAGCTTCAGAGACGTTAGCGGCTTCTGGCTTCAGATGCCGTAAAAGTTGATAAAGATGGCGATCACAAGGTTAAACAGTAGCGGCAGCATGATCAGGTAGAGCACCACGCGCCGCCGGAAGACGCTCAGGAACATCAGCGAGCTTTTGACGTCGACCATCGGCCCGAAGGTCAGGAAGCCGAGAACGGCGCCGGTGGTGAAGGTGTTGGCAAAAGAGAGGGCCAGGAAGGCGTCGACGGTGGAGCAGATGGAGAGGACGAAGGCCAGCGCCAGGAGGACGACCACCGAAAGCACGGGGCCGCCGCCGAGGGCCAGCAGGGTCGACTGGGGCACAAAGCTCTGCATCGCCGCCGCCAGCATCGAGCCGACGACGAGATAGCGGCCCATATCGACGAAATCATCGCCGCCGATTGCCAGTGCCTGCCACAGGCGGCTGCCGAGCCCGGCCCCCGCTTGGTGATCGTCGTGGTGGTGATGGTCGTGCGCGTCCTCCTCCGTCTGCGGCAGAAGGACCTCTTCCGGCGCCGCCCGACTGAAGAGCAGGCCCACGGCAAAGGCGATTAGCAGGCTAAACACGAAGCGGCCCACGAGGACGGGCCCCAGACCGAAGGCGGCGTAGGTGCTCGCCAGCACAATCGGGTTCACGACCGGCGCGGCCAGCAAAAAGGCGATGCCCACGGAAAGCGGCAGCCCCTTCTGGTAGAGGCGGCGCGTCACCGGCACCACGCCACATTCACAGACCGGGAAGGCAAAGCCGAGCATCGCCCCCGCCAGCGCCGCCGGCAGCGGGCGCCCCGGGATCAGCCGGTAGAGCGTGTCGCGGTCCACAAAGAGCTCGATCAGCCCGGAGACGACGGAGCCCGCCAGCAGGAAGGGCGCGGCCTCGATAAAGATGCCTAGAAAGATGGTGACGAAGGTCTGAAAGCGATCGCCGACGGCCGGCGGCGCCAGCCGCGTCAGCGCCAGCACCAGCAGCGCCAGGGCCAGTAAGCCCCCGAACAGCGGCAGCCATTCGCGCCACGGGCGGGCCGGCGCCGCGATCGCGGTCCCATCCGCCGTAATCGTCGGTGTTGCGACCGGCTGCACGGCGGCCGCTTCTGGTCCATGGTCGAGTTGTGTTTCCATCGCGGCGATGAGTTTATTGAAGGGAGTGCGCGCGGGCAAGGGGGGCAGCGCTGCTTTCACAGGTTGCTTATCGTAAGCTGCCGCGCCTTCCGCTCATGTCTCCGGCTGGCAATCGGCGCAGAGGCCGTAGAACTCCAGCAGGTGTCCCTCTATCTGAAATCCGAAGCGGTTGCCCACCTGCCGCCCCAGCTCCTGCGCCATGCACTCCTCAAACTCAAAGACACGGTCGCAGGTCGAGCAGACGAGGTGGTGGTGGTGGCCCTCGTCCATCAAAATGTAGTGGGCGGCGCCTGTGCCACCGTAGACCGGCTTGACCAACCCCAGCTCGTGGAGCAGGTCGAGCGTGCGGTAGACGGTCATTCGCCCTGTGCTCGGTGCCTCCTCGCGCACCAGCTCGACCAGCTCGTCCGCGCTCACGTGGCCGCCGCTCTCCACCAGCGCGTTCAGAATCGCCTGTCGCGCCTGCGTCAGTCGATAGCCGTTTTGTTGGAGGGCGGTTGCGAGGCGGGCTATCTTACTCATACATTCTCCTGTGCGCCGGCGTTAGCCATCCGCGGGCGCAGCGCGCCCCGGCCCGGAGCAAAAAGGAAGACCAGGGTGAAAATGGCGGTGGCGACGAGGACCACCGCGGGCCCGGAGGCGATGTCAAGATAGAAGGAGGCGTAGACGCCCACCAAGCCCGAGAGGGCGCCAATGGCGGCGGCGACGGCCATCATCCACGGCAGGCGGCGGGTGAGCAGCGAGGCGGCTGCCGCCGGCGTAACCAGCATCGCCAGAATCAGGGCGATGCCCACCACCTGCAGGGCGACGACGATCGTCAGGGCGATGAGGATGAGCAGCAGGTAGCGCAGGAAGGTCGTCGGCAGGCGCAGCGTCTGCGCCAAAGTGAGGTCAAAGGACATCACGAGAAACTCTTTGTAGAAGAGAAAGATGGTGATCAGCACCAGCGCCCCCAGCCCCAGGATCACCTCCAGGTCGGCCCAGGAGACGCCGAGGAGATTGCCGAAGAGAAAGTGGGCCAGGTCGACGGTATAATTGTCGGCGCGGGAAAGGAGCGCCACCCCCAGCGCAAAGGCGCCGGCAAAGACGATGCCGATCGCCGTGTCTTCCTTAAAAGCGCCTCGTTCGGTGAGGGCGCCGATGCCCAGGGCGGTGAGAACGCCCATGACGAGCGCGCCGGCGGCCAGGGGCCAGCCGAGGAAGAAGGCGACGACCACCCCGGGCAGAATGGTGTGCGCCAGGGCATCGCCGAGAAAGGCCATCCCCCGCAGCACGACATAGGTGCCGAGCACCGAGCAGACGATGCCCACCATCACCGCCGCCAGCAGCGCACGCGTCATAAAGCCGTAGCTCAGGGGGTCCAGCAGCCAGCTCATCGTTCCCACCAGCGGGGGCGGGCGCCGTGCGGCGCCGCATCGTCACAGCACGTATCGGCCAGCACCATCGTCTCATCTTCCAGCAGTACGTGCATGTGACCGCCGTAGGCGCGCAGTAGATTGTCGGCGGTGAGCACCGCCGCCGGTGCGCCAAAGGCGATGATCTCCCCGTTCAGCAGCATCACCCGCATGAACTCCTGCGCGGCGAGATTCAGGTCGTGGGTGGCGACGAGGACCGCCACCCCCTCCGCCTGCAGTGCCTCCAGCACGTCGAAGATCGCTTCATGGCTCGGGGCGTCGAGGCCGGTGAACGGCTCGTCGAGCAGCAGTAGCTCCGCCTCCTGGGCGAGCGCGCGGGCGATAAAGACCCGCTGTTGCTGCCCGCCCGAGAGCGCGCCGATCTGGCGCGAGGCGAGGTGGGAGGCGTTTACCCGCGCCAGGCTCTGCGCCACAATCTCCCGGTCGCGGCGGCCCGGCCGGCGAAAGAGCCCAATCTGGCCCACCCGGCCCATCATGACCACGTCGGCCACCGTGACCGGGAAGTTCCAATCGACCTGGCTGCGCTGGGGCACGTAGGCGATGCAGATGTGAGCATCCGGTTCGTGGCCGGAGACCGTCACCCTCCCCGCGTCCGGGCGCAGCGTACCCGCAATCACCCGGAAAAGGGTGCTCTTTCCCGCGCCGTTGGGGCCGACCACGGCGATCCGCTCCCCCGCCTCCACCTGAAAAGAGACCTCTTCCAGCGCCAGCGCATCTGTGCGTGGCCCCTCTACTCTCTCCGCTCCCTGCGCGCTCAACGAGGCGCGGGCCACCGTTACGCCATCCACCGTAAGCAGCGGCGCGCTCGCTTCGTGCTCGACGCCCCCCATCGGCCGCCACCGCTTTAGAACGCCCATCGTGCCACCTTCCTCTCTTACTCGCCGGCCTGCGGGGACAGACCTGCGACAATCGTCTCCGTGTTGCTTGTCATCATCCCGATGTAGCTGTCCGCGCCGCTTCCCGGCGGACCTAGCGCCCCGGTGTAGAGCGACAGCACGGCGACCTCGTCACAGTGGTCCAGCTCCGCCGCCGCCGCCCGGGCCACGCTATCGCCGACAGTCGACTCCGAAAACACGGTACAGACGTCGGCCGCCGTCATCACCTCCACCAGCTCCGCCAGCGCCCGCGCCGAGGGCTCCGCCAGCGTGCTCGCCCCCGGAATGACGGTGCCCAGCACCGCAAAGTCAAAGCGGCGCGCGAAGTAGGCCAGTGCATCGTGGTTGGTCACCAGCTGCCGCCGTTCCTCGGGAATTACCGCCAGCGCCGCGTCCATTGTGGTCGCCAGTTCCTCCAGCTCCGCCAGATAGGCGCGCGCATTCGCCACGTACGCTTCCGCGTTCGCCGGGTCCAGTGAGCCCAGGATGAAGGCGATATTTTCCACCCACGCCTGGACGAGGAGCGGATCTAGCCACACGTGCGGGTCGGCCACGTGATCGTGCTCTTCGTCCGCGGCTTCCACTTCTGCTTCATGAACGCTTTCGCCAAAGGCCAGCGGCTCTATCCCCGCCGACACCGGCACCAGCGGCACCCCTTCCGCCGCGTTGGCCAGCTCGCTCAGCAGCCCCTCCTCCAGATCCCAGCCGTTGACCAGGATCACATCCGCGCCGCCTACTTCCGCCAGGGTGGCGGGAGAGGGCTGGTAGCTGTGGGGATCCTGCCCGGGCTGCATCAGCGTCACCAGCTCGATCGTATCTCCGCCCACCTGGGCGGCGACGTCGCCGATAATGCTAGTCGTGGCGACGACGCGTAGCTGTTCGCCCGCCGCGAGCTCAGCCGGCGCCAGGTCAGGGAGCGCCAGTACCCCGGCCTCTTCGTGCTCGTGGTCATCCTCGTCATGGCCATGCTCGTCCTCCATGTGCTCATCTTCCTGCACCTGTGCACCCGCCTGCGGTTCAGCCGCGCCGGTGCATCCCACAGCGGAAAGTGCCAGGAGTAAGAGCAGGGTCAGCAGCAGCGACAGAAGGGAGCGGTGCTTCCTGCGGTTTGTTGTGATCAAAGATCTCATCAAAGTTTCTCGCGCCTCACGCTCAGACAAGCGTGGGCGATAGGTGGTTAACTGATACTTAGTATCAATTCTATGCGGACGGAGAGGAATGTCAAGCGCCGGAGCGCCAGCAGCTACTCGGCTCGACTTTCAGCCCCCTTGACGGCCATGACGCACTGTGTTATATTGTTATTGACGCGATGCGTCATACACCTTTATTAAGAGTATTCCTTCAATAGCGCCCCCGCTATTGATGGCGAGAGAATGGGAGGCAAACCAATGGAAGCCGAAATTACGATTATCGAAACAATTGAACCGCGTGAAGAAGAGCAGGACGTCCTGCAGACGCTGCGCCAGCCGCTACAGCGGGTGCAGAAGCTCGGGCGCAATGCCGCGCTGGCCTATGTCGGCCTGTGGGGCATCGCCTACGACGAGGCGCAGGAGATGGTCGACCGCAGCCGCCGGCTGCTGGACCGCGCCGAGAGCCGCGGCGAGGATCTGACCCACAAGGCCGAGGTTCGGGCGCGCCAGACCATCGACCGGGTCCGCGAGCAGGTTGAAGAGGAAGTAGAGATCGTCCAGGATCAGATCGAGGCCGGGCTCGACGAGGCCGGCGTGCCGACTGAGCAGGACATCATGGCCCTTAGCGTAAAGATCGACGCCCTGGCCCGGCAGATCGACCGCCTCGCCATCCGCGAGCGCGAGGCCGACCTGCAGGTCGAGGCGCAGCTTGGCGTGGTAACCGAGCGGGTCGACCGCATCGTCGCCGCCCGCCTTCGCGAGCTGGAAGCGCAAATCGAGGCGCTGAATGAGAAGCTGGCCGCCGTCGCCACCGAGCAGCAGCGCGCGCCCCGCCAGACCGCCACGGCCCCGTTCATCGACTACGACGAGTTGACCGCGCGCGAGATCAACGAGCGGCTCGGCGCGCTGACGATGGCCGAGCTCGCCGCCGTGCGCCGGTACGAGGCCGCCAACGAGAAGCGGGTCACCGTGCTGCGCGAGGTCGACCGTCGCCTGGAGGCGATGCCCATCGCCGGCTACGACGAGCTGACCGTCGACGAGATCGAGCCCCTGCTGGAGAACCTGACCAGCGAGCAGCTGGCCTTCCTTGCCGAGTACGAGGCCGCCCACGAGAACCGCGTCACTCTCCTGCGTGCCATCGAGGAGGCGCGTCAGGACGGGTAACGCCATCCCGGCGACGCACGCCTGACCTGTAAGTAGATTAACCGTCGCTAGATCCGTCGTCCGGCTCTTGTAGCCCTGCACCGGCCGCGGCATAATTAGCGGCGATGAAAAAGAGGCATAAGCAAACGAGGCGCTGGCCCGGCTGCCTGCTGCTCCTGATAGCGGCAGCCGGGTTGGTCGCCTTTCCCTTTGTCTGGCGCGACTGGATTCACCAGCGCTACGCGCCGGCCATACTCCCCGCAGGCGACGTGCCGCCCGAGCGGGTGGCCATCGTCTTTGGCGCCGCCGTCTACGCCGACGGGCGCCTCAGCGCCATGCTGCGCGACCGGGTCGAGACCGCTATCCAGCTCTACGAGGCCGGCCGCGTCGACCGCCTCCTGATGAGCGGCGACAACAGCAGCGACGACTATAACGAGCCGGCGCGGATGATCGCCTACGCCCAGGCGCGCGGCGTGCCCCCAGAAGCGCTACAGCCCGACTACGGCGGCCGCCGCACCTACGACACCTGCTACCGCGCGCGGCACATCTTCGGCGTCGAGTCGGCCGTCCTCGTCACCCAGGCCTTCCACCTGCCGCGTGCCCTCTTCACCTGCGGCGAGCTCGGCATCGCCGCCGTCGGCGTCGCCGCCGACATGCGCCCCTACCACCCCTTCTCCGTGGCCCGCGTCGAAAACCGCGAAATCGCCGCCCTCGTGCGCGCGCTCTGGGACGTCGTCTGGAAGCAGCCGGCAGACGTAATGGGGGAGCCGATACGGTTGAGTGGCTCTTGAACTCGCTTGCCGACCGCCTTCCTCTACGTTCGCTCGCGCTCTCCCTGCTTCTCTTCTTTATCTTTCTGGTACTCGCGTGGCTCCACTATCGCTTGGTTGTCCCACCACTGGATTACGCCAACAAAGATTTCATGACTCTGTGGACCGGCGGTAAAGCAATTCTGCTGGGACTTGATCCCTACGACG
>JAWVYW010000126.1:0-11119 GCA_033722535.1 Promineifilaceae bacterium (SeqCode) | reverse complement strand
GGTGTTCAGCCGGTGCCGCTGTCTTCGCGCTCGGCGCGGCGCAGCCCGCGTACCAGCGACTGCAGGCCGGCGGTGATGCGTTCGGCGGAGAAGTTGAGGTTCTCCACCTGGAAGCGCAGCGTGTTGGCCTCCAGCGGCGCGAGCAGCGCCTCTGCCACGTAGGCGGTGTCGAGGTCGGGCAACGTCTCGTTCGCCGCCACGGCCCGCTGCAGCAGGGCGTGGACGGTCATGTACTGCCAGAAATGGGGCCGTTCGACCTCTTCTTCGTCGAGCGCACTGCTATGCTGCTGGACCTCGCGCAGCAGGGGGGCGTGAATGCGCGTAAAGTAGACCAGCGCCTCCAGAAAGCGCGCCAACTGAGTCAGGTAGGGCACGCCGGCGGCGGTCATCTCCCGCATCTCGCTCAACCGCTCATCCTGAAAGGCCCGCATCTGGCTGTCCATCAGCGCCAGGCACAGCTCGCCCTTGTTGCAAAAGCGCCGGTAAAGGGTACCCTTCCCCACCCCAGCTGACTGGGCAATTTCGGCCATGCTCACCTCGGCCACGCCTCGCTCAGCAAAAAGCCGCTCAGCCGTCGCCAGAATGCGCTCGCGGTTTTCAATGGCGTCGCGCCGCTCGGGCCGGCTCTCCCCCTCTGGTTGTACTACCTGTAATGAAATGCTCTGTCCATCCATAATAGTTCTATTATACACCACTTTCCGGCCCATCCTGATCGAAAGGACAGGATTCTTAAGCTCTTACTTGACAAACGGACCGCAGTCCGCTATTATCATAGCACGTAACCGGACTAGAGTCCACTTACACAAGTGCAGGTGGACATTCCGTCACTTAACCATAAATCGTACAGCAAAAGGAGAGTTTGTAATGAGCTGGCAGATCGATCCACAGCATAGCCATATCCAGTTTAGTGTGCGCCACATGATGATCAGCACCGTGCGCGGCAAATTCCGGGACTACACCGGTACCGTCGACTTTGACGAGGAAAATCCGCAGCAGACGGACGTTTACGTGCGCATTAACGCCGCGAGCATCGATACGCAGACGGAGGACCGCGACAACCACCTGCGCTCGCCCGATTTTCTGCACGTGGAAGAGTACCCGTACATCACGTACCAGAGCAAGCGGATAGAGCTGATTGACGAGCGGAACGCGCGCCTGATCGGCGACCTGACGATTCGCGGCGAGACGCGTGAGGTGCCGGTGGACGTCACCTACCAGGGCCGCAGCCAGAGCCCGTGGGGCGACATCCGCGTCGGCTTCACAGGAGAGGCGTCCTTCAGCCGTAAAGATTGGAATCTGACCTGGAATCAGGCGCTGGAGACGGGCGGCTGGCTGGTGGGCGACAAGATTACCGTCGACATCGAGCTGCAGCTCGTGAAGCAGGACGTGGAAGAGGCCCAGGAGCAGATCGCCGAGGCGCTGGCGGCAGCGGACTAGGAACCGGAGATTGCGGGAGCATACGCGCGTCTCCCGCGAATGTGAACGGACGCCGGTCGGAGGTCCTCCCTCTGCCCGGCGTCTTGCGTCTCTATCCCCATCTCTCCACTCGTTGTTATAATGCGTTCATGAACCACGACGATCACGTCCGTCTGCTCCACGGTGGTGTGCCACCAGACAGTGCGGGGGGCGTGTGGGCCGATTTTGGCGCCGGCGATGGGGCTTTTACGCTCGCGCTGGCGGAGATCCTAGGCGCGGAGGCGGAGATACATGCAGTCGACCGGGAGGCGGGGCGGCTGCGACGGCTGCAGGAGAAGATGCACGCGCGCTTTCCCGCGCTGGTCGACGGCGGGAAGCTTCACCTGCATGGCGTCGACTACACGCGCCCACTCGACCTGCCGCCGCTGGATGGCCTGGTGATGGCGAATGCCCTCCACTTCCAGCGCGACAAGGCGCCAGTCGTGCGGAGGTTGGCGCGCTACCTGCAGCCCGGTGGGCGCTTTGTGATCGTGGAATATAATACCGATCGCGGCAACCGCTGGGTGCCCTACCCGCTCTCCTATGAGCGGTGGGAGCGGCTGGCCGAGAGCGCCGGCCTGCAGCGCGTGCGCCGCATTGCCAGACAACCGAGCCGCTTTCTGGGCGAATTCTACGCTGCCCTCGCCTTCAGGGAGGAGACTTTTCCCCCGGCGGCGCAACAGGAGGAAGTATGACAGATCCGAATCATCCCCACGGCGACCAGCCGGTTCTCGCAGCGGGCGCAGCGGCGGACGCCGCACGGGCGGCGATGATCCTCGTCCACGGGCGCGGGGCGAGCGCGCGCAGCATTCTGACGCTGGCGCAAGAGCTGGACCGGCCAGACTTTGCTTATCTGGCGCCGCAGGCGGCCCGTTCTACGTGGTACCCGTATAGCTTTCTGGCGCCGGTGGCGCAGAATGAGCCATATCTCTCGTCAGCGCTGCGGCGGCTGGGCGAGGTGCTGGGGCGGGTGGAGGCGGCGGGAATCCCGCCGGAGCGGATCATGTTGCTGGGCTTCTCCCAGGGGGCGTGCCTCGCGTCGGAGTTCGCGGCGCGCCACCCGCGGCGCTACGGGGGCATCGTGGCCCTCAGCGGCGGCCTCATCGGGCCGCCGGGCATCCCTTTCCAGCACGACGGCGACTTTCAGGGAACGCCAGCATTTCTCGGCTGCAGCGACGTTGATCCGCACATTCCCGAGGAGCGCGTGCACGAGACGGCGCGCATTCTGCGCGATATGAACGCCGACGTGACGGCTCGCATCTATCCCGGTATGGGACACACGGTGAATGCGGATGAGCTGGAAGCGGTACGGCAGATGATGGACCGGCTGGCGGAAGCCGCCGGCGAGGAGGCTGACGATGAGTAGCAGTCGTTCAATTTCTCTACCGGACGCCACGACAGTTGGCCCAGTGGCGCTAACGGTGGCCGATCTGGAGCGCTCGCTGGATTTTTATGGGAAGCGGCTGGGCTTTCAGTTGCAGGAGCGCGATGACGGACGCGCGGCGTTGGGTACCGGCAGCGGGCAGCCCCTTCTCTACTTGCACAAACAGCCCGGCGCGCGCAGGAGGCCAACGCGCAGCACCGGCCTCTATCACTATGCGATCCTCTTTCCGTCGCGGCGGGATCTTGCGCGCGCGCTTCTGCGGCTGGCGCAGACGGGGACGGCGATCCAGGGGGCGTCGGACCATCTGGTAAGCGAGGCGATTTACCTGGCAGATCCGGATGGCAACGGCATCGAAATCTACCGGGACCGCCCCCGCTCTGAGTGGCCGCGGCGGAATGGGCAGATTGAGATCGGTACGGTGGCGCTGGACATGAATGATTTGCTGTCGGTGCTGCCGGACGAAAAGCAGCAACCTGAGGCGGCGGAGCATTACAGCCTGCCGGCGGGCACGACGATCGGGCACGTCCACCTGCACGTCTCTGATCTGCAGCGGGCCGAGCAGTTCTACCGCGACGTGGTGGGGCTAGAGCTGATCATGCACTACGGCAACGCCGCCGCCTTCCTCTCAGCCGGTGGCTACCATCACCACCTGGGGCTGAACACGTGGGCCGGCACCGGCGCTCCCCCACCCCCGGAGGATGCGGTCGGTTTGCGATGGTACGCCATTCGCGTACCCGACGCCGCGAGCCGGAGCGCGTTGCTGGAGCGGCTGCAGGAGGCGGGCGTGCCGCTGCAGGCGCGTGAGATGGGTGTGTTGTTTCACGATCCGGCGCAGAATCCGGTTCTCCTGCTAGAGGCGACTGGCGGCACGAAGTGAGGCACTGAGGGCACCGATCTTTGCCGTGCCCCCACCGGCTCCATACAATCGCTGGCTATGAATAGTGCCAACGAGAAACAACGGACGATCCTGGGCATCTACGCCCATCCTGACGACGAAATTCTGGGGTCGGGGGCAACGCTTGCGCACTACGCGAATGATGGCGTGCACGTAGCGCTGGTCATGGCCACGCGCGGCGAGGCGGGCGAGATCCAGCGGCCGGGGACGGCGACGCCGGAGACGCTGCCCCACGTGCGCGTGCGCGAAATGGAGTGTTCGGCAACTTCGCTGGGCGTCGCCGATCTGATCTGGCTCGGCTATCGCGACTCGGGCATGGAAGGCAGCGAGGGGAACGAACACCCGGAGGCCTTTATCAACGCCCCGGCGGAAGAGGTGGTCGGGCGACTGGTGCGGATTATACGGCGGCTGCGGCCGGACGTGGTGCTCACCTTCGAGCCATATGGCGGGTACGGTCACCCGGACCACATCGCCGCCAACCGGCACACGCTGGCGGCCTTTAACGCCGCCGGCGATCCGGAGCAGTACCCGGAGGCGGGCGCGCCGTGGCGGCCGGGGCGCCTCTTTTACCCGGTGATCCCGACTAGGACGCTGCGCGAGATGCGCCAGCGGATGGTGGCGCACGACATCGACCCCGGGCGCATGGACGATTTGATCAACAACCGGCGCAAGATGGGCGGCTGGCCGGATAACGAGATCCATGCGACGCTCGACGTCTCTGCCACGATAGAGAACAAGTGGAAGGCGTGGAACTGCCACCGGACGCAGTTCGGCCCGAACAGCCGCTTCCGGCAGCTGCCGGAAGCGGAGATGAAGGAGATCCTGAGCACAGAGTATTTTGCCATGGCGCGGCCGGCGCCGACGCCGGGGTTGACGCTGGACGATCTGTTTGGGGAGATAGAGGGAGAGGGGAGATAGAGGATGGAGATAGAGCTAGAGGGCGATCAGGCGGCGTAGTGCTCGAGGAGGCTGACGGCGCGGGCGACGCCGTCTTCGGCGCGGATGTGGCGGCCGACGGCGGCGGCGCGGGCCTCAATGGTGGCGTTGCCGGTTGCCTCCAGCAGGGCGGCGGCGAGCGCAGCTGCCGTGAGACGGCTGCGGGGAAGAGGGGCGGGGCCTGCGCCCAGCGCGTGGACACGCTCGCCCCAGAAGTTCTGGTCGGAAAAGAAGGGGATGAGCACGGAAGGGGCGCCGGCGCGCAGCCCGGCGGCGGTGGTGCCGGCGCCGCCGTGGTGGACGACTGCGGCAACACGGGGAAAGAGCCAGTCGTGGGGCACGCTGTCGACGACGAAGACGTCGGGGCCGAAGTCGGCGCGCTCGAGAGCGCCCCAGCCCCGCAAAACTACCGCACGTAAGCCGCTAAGGGCCAGTGCGTGGCGGACGATGCGCGTCGTCTCTTCGGGGCGGCGCCCAGCCATGCTGCCAAAGCCGATGTAGACCGGCGCCGGCCCCGCATCCAGGAAGGCGAGTAAATCGGCGGGGGGCGTCCACCGCGCCTGCTGATCGAGGAACCAATAGCCAGCGACATGGGTGCGCCCGCCCCAGTCTCGCGGTGGGGGCACCACCGTGGGGCTAAAGCCGTAGATGACGGGCGGGCCATTGTGGTGCAGGCGGTGAAAGGGGCCGAGAAGGCCCTCCGGCGCAACACCCAAGGCCTCCACCAGCCACTGATTGACCACGGGGCGCACAGGCTGCCAGAAAAGCTGTTCGGCCACGACGTGGGAGAGGTAGTTCAGCCACGGCCCCAGCGGGAGGTGCTGAGGAAAAGAGATATTGGGGAAAGCGCGCGTGCGCTGTGTGGGCTGAAGCGGCGCGGCGACGACGGGAACGCCCATCTCCCGCCCCACATAGAAGGTCACGAAGCCGAGAGTGGAGTAGACGAGGAGGTCACTGCCCCGACAGGCGTCGCGAATGTCGGCCCCCATCTGAAGCACGGCGGGGCCGAGCAGCTCCTGAAGACGGCGCATGAAGCGCAGCGGGTTACGCCCGCTCTCCGTCCAGCTGCGCCCGGCGTCGGTCTGCATGATCTGCTGCGGGTTGCCGGCGATAGGCGCAAAGTCGAGGCCCCAGGAGCGGACGAAGGATTGGAAGCTATCGTGTGTAGCCAGCCGTACCCGGTATCCTGCCGCTTGCAGACCACAGCCGAGGGCGACATAGGGTTGTACGTCGCCGCGCGAACCGACGGTGACGAGCGTTATCTGCATGGAGCCCCGCGCCCGTCGCCGGCGAGGAGGGTGGGGAGAGTGTTAGGAGCAGTCAGGGTTCTCAATCTCGGCCCACGTGTCGAGCTCCTCCAGCTCGGCATCCTCGGGCCACACGGCGACAGCATCGCCAAAGGTCACCATGAACATCATGCCGAAGGGATTGGCCGGGTCAGCGATGCCGTCCAGCGCTTCCAACTCAATTCCTATCTCGACCAGCCACTGGCTCTGGCCAAAGGTATCGACCTGGGCGAGCCAACCATCAAAGGTGACCGGCTCGAAGAGCAGATTGTCGTCGTTGTCGCCGATACCGCGCTCTACGGCGGTGTCGCCATCCTGCTCAATGATGAAGAGCCAGTCTTCCTCGTCCGGGTCGCCCTGATTGTGGTTGGTATCGAGGTAGATACGCAGGCCATCGGTCGGATCGACCTGCGGATCGCTGATGACAAAGGCGAAGTAAAGGGCGGCGGTCTCCTTACCGAGATAGACGGCAATCGGCCGGCCGGGTGCGTCAGGAGAGTCATAGATAAAGGCGAGCGCCTCGGCCCAGGGCCGGTTTTCGAGATCGCCATCGACCACGGGCGGGCGGGAAAGACAGACCAGCTGTGGAATTGGCGTCGCCGTCGGCGTGGGGGTAAAGGAGGGCGTGGGGCTGACGGACGGCGTCGGCGAGGGCGTCGCGGTGGGCGGCGGCGTGGCGGTGCCGGTGGGCTGCGGGGTGAAGGTACTGGTAGGGGCGGCGGTGGAGGTCGCCGAGGGCGTTATCGAGGGTATAGGCGTGTCGGAGGGGGTGGGCGAAGTGGTCGGCGTGCCGGTCACCGTTCCCGTGGGGGTGGCGGTCCCGGTGCCGGTCACCGTCGGCGTAGGGGTCAGGGGCTGCGTGGGATCGAGCCCCTGTGTCACTTCAACGCCGTCGAGAATACCATCGTCGTCGGTGTCGGGGTCGCTGCAGTCGGTATCGTAGATGTTGACCTCTTCCCAGTCGTTCAGGAAGTCGCCGTCCGTGTCGCGCTCCAGCGGGTTGCAGCCAAAGTCTAGCACCTCCGGCCCATCGCGGAGGCCGTCGTCGTCGCTGTCGGGATCGCGGAGATCGGTTCCGAGGAGCAGTTCCTGGTCGTCGCTGAGGCCGTCGTCGTCGAGATCACCTCCGGGTGTGGGGGAGGCGGCCTGCAGCGTCGCCGCCTGAATGGTCGCCCCGGCGGCAACGGTGGCGTTGACGTTGGCGGCCTCCACGGCGGTAGCGGTCAGCGCGGCGCGCGCGCGCCCCTCGCGGTCAAATAGATCGCCCCCGCGTTCGCCGACCAGTAATAGGAGGCCGGCAAAAACACAGCTAAAGACGGTCAGAATGAGCAACGGGTAGGAGAGCCAGGGCGGCACGATGGGCGGGACGAGCGCGGTGCCTGCGAGCACCTGTTGCGCCCCGCTGCGCGTGCTGACCTGGATCTCAAAGGGCTGCGGCTCGCCGGCGGTCACCAGCGGTTGATCCTGCGCTTCGAGCGCGAGATCGACGGTCGCCTGCTGCTGGGGCTCCAAGCGGATGCGGCCCCGCTCACCCGCAAAGTTGAGCGTCCGGGCGCGGTCGCGCCCGACAACGCTGTACTCGGCCGGGGCGTTGCCGGTGTTTTGAAGGAAGACGTGGACCACAGCCGGGAGACGGACCTCCTGAGGCTCGAGGCGCGCCTCAAACGACTCGAAGGCGCCGAGCATCAGGCTGCCGCTGGTGGCGGCATCGACCTCAGGGTGCTGCTGGGAGCGCACCGAGAGGCGGAAGCGCTGGCGACCGGCGGGGAGTTCGGTGTGCCGCGGGGGGCGGACCGTAAGCGTTACCTGCCGCGTCTCGCCGGCGGGCACGGCGATAAAGTCCTCCGGCACAGCGACCCAACCCTCAGGCAACCCGGTCACCTGGAGCGTGACGCGGTCGTCGACGGCGCTGCGGTTGACGATTTCGACAGAAAAGGTCGCCCGCTCGCCTGGATTAACCGCTATGCGATCGCGGGCGAGAAATAGTTCCAGCGGCGGGCGGGCGGGCGACGCCGGTTCCGACGCCGCCTCTGAGGCCGGCTCGACCACCGTTTCCGGCGATGGCGTTGCCGGCTGCGGCTGCTCGGCGGGGGCGACCTCTGGCTGCTCCAGCACCAGCGTGTAGGGGCCGACGCGGATGCGTTCGCCGGGCATCACACGGGTGGGCCGGTTGGCGGGCAGACGCTCGCCGTCGACGCGCGTCCCGTTGACACCGCCAAGGTCGATCAGTTCCCACCCGTCGCCCGCCGCTTCCAGCCGCGCGTGGCGGCGGGAGACACCCTCGGCGGGAAGGACGATGTCATTTTCGCTGTCGCGCCCCAGGGTCACGACCGGGCGCACGAGCGCCACGCGTACGGGGGCGTGACCGGGCGTCTCGATCACGAGCCGGTAGCCTTCCGGCGCTGCCATGGGGGTCGGCGCCGAGCGCTCTTCCTCAGGCATCACGCGCGTCGGCTCGCCGGAAAGGGAAAAGATGGCACTCCGCAGCGCAGCGGCCATGGCATCGCCGCTGATAAAGCGGGCGGACGGATCTTTGGCCAGCGCCTTCATCACGATGGCGTCGACGACGGCCGGTATTTCCGGTCGTAGCAGGCGCACGGGCGTGGGCATATCCCCGCGCATGTGGGTGGCGATGGCATCGGCGAGGGAGTTGAAGCGGAACGGGAGGCGGTTGGTGAGTAGTTCGTAGAGCACGACGCCGAGGGAATAGAGGTCGCTACGGCCATCCAGCTCATCTCCGCGGCACTGCTCGGGAGACATGTAGGCAGGCGTGCCGAGGGTGGTGCCGCTCTGGGTGATGTTCTCTCCCTCCAGTAGCTTCACCAGTCCAAAATCGGTGAGCACGGCGCGCAGGGGCTGTTCGCCCGTCTCTTCGGGCCGGCTGAGCCTTTTCAGGAGGATGTTACCCGGCTTGACGTCGCGGTGGATGATGCCCTGGCGGTGGGCGTAGTCGAGCGCTTCGGCGATCTGATAGGCGATTTGCAGGCTCACGGAAAGGGGTAGCACCTGCTCGCGCTCCTGGAGCCGCTGGAGGTGGGAGCGCAGGCTGCCCCCCCTAATATATTCCATGACGATATAGGCCAGGCCGTCGTCTTCGCCGTAGTCGATGACGCGGACAACGGAGGGGTGGTCGAGGCTGGCGACCGCCTTGGCCTCCTGACGGAGGCGCGCCCGAAATTGTGACTGGCGCGCAAAGTGACCGTGCATGACCTTGATCGCCACGACACGGTCGAGGTTCACGTCGTACGCGCGGTAGACGGCGCCCATCCCGCCGTCGCCGATCAGCGCCTCAAGGCGATAGTTATCATCCAGTTCGCGACCTACTAAGCTCGACATGTCAGATGCCCTGTGTCAGATTTTTACCTTTAACCCTCGTCCAGTACACGGCGCAGCCCGTCCACCAACCGCTCAACCTGAGGCGGGCCGATCCAGTAGTGGGTAACAGCGCGGAAGTTGCGCTCCCCACGCGCGCCGATCCAGATTCCAAATTCCTCCTGCAACCGCCGCGCCACCTCCGGCGCTGTGAGAGGCACCTCTTCCCGGAGCGAAAAGAAGACGATGTTGGTCCGCACGCGCTCTGGATCGACATGGATGCCGGGAAGCGAAACCAGCTTCTCCGCCAGCAGACGCGCGTGGGCATGGTCTTCCGGCAGGCGCTCGACCATCTCCTCCAGCGCCACCAGCCCGGCGGCGGCAATAACACCGGCCTGCCGCATACCGCCGCCCAACAGCTTGCGCGTCCGCCGCGCCTGATGAATGAAGGATTCGGAGCCGCAGAGCACCGATCCCACGGGCGCGCAAAGCCCCTTGCTGAGGCAGACAGAGACGGAGTCGACGTGGCGCGTGATTGCGGCGGGCGCAACGTCCAGAGCAACCGCGGCGTTAAAGAGGCGCGCGCCGTCGAGATGGACGCGCAGATCATGTTCGGCGGCGATGGTGGCGATTTGTTTAAAATAGTCGACCGGCACCGCCGCGCCTGCCTTGGCGCCGTAACTGTTCTCCAGCAGGATCAGGCGCGTGCGCGGCAGGTGGACGTTGTCCGGGCGAATTGCCTGGACCAGCTCCTGCAGGTCCATACAGCCGTTGGCGTCGGTCGCCAGTGGCTGCGGCACCACCCCGCCGAGCACGGCCATACCGCCGGCCTCCCAGGAGATGGTGTGCGCGTCGCGCCCGACGATGGCCTCGTCGCCGCGCCCGGCATGGCTGAGGATGGCTACAAGGTTACCCATGGTTCCGCTCGCAACAAAGAGCCCGGCCTCCTTCCCGAGCCGCTCCGCCGCCAGCGCCTCCAGCCGATTGACCGTCGGGTCCTCGCCGTAGACGTCATCGCCGACTTCGGCACTGGCCATTGCCCGCCGCATCTTCTCCGTGGGCCAGCTTACTGTGTCCGAACGAAAGTCGACTTTCTTCATTGGCGAAGTTTACGTAAGATTCACGTTGGCTGCAACTGCTTCTACGGCCTCGTCGGGCGAATAGTTCCGCTGGGAAGATGATTGGAGTAAAAGGAGCGCCATGGCGCAAGCACTGAAGAAGACGAAGCGATCTTTGGCTGTCTCGTGTCTCTACCTGGTGGTTGCCGTGGCGCTAACGTACCCGCTGGTGGGGAAGTTTACAACGACCATCGTCGGGCGGAGTCACGATCATGAGGAAGCGACATTTAGCTGGAGTCTCTGGTGGACGCGCTTCTCGCTGCTGGAACTGCACCAAAACCCGTTCACCACCGATTACGTCTTTGCGCCGTTTACTGTCGATCTGCGGATGCATAACTTTGCTCCCCTCTATGGGCTCCTATCGATCCCAGTGCAGCCTCTCTGGGGCGCTGCGGGAGCACTGAACGCACTGATCCTCATTACCGTTGCGCTCAACGGGTATACAGTTTACCTGCTGGCACGGGAAGTACTGGAAGATGACGCAGGCGCGCTGATTGCAGGCACACTGGTTGCGGCGGGCCCTGCGTTGACCTTTCACTTGCGCGCCGGGAAGCCTTCATTCGCCGCCGTGTGACCCATCGCACTGGCGCTCCTGTTGTTGCGCCGTCTGGCAACCGCAGGGCGGTGGCAAAATGGGGTGGGGATGGGGCTCGCCCTTCTCGCGGCCCTCTTTCTAGACTTTCAGATCGTTCTCTATGGCGGTCTGGCTGGTCGCCGCCGCGCTGTTTCTCCT
>JAWVYW010000125.1:0-11153 GCA_033722535.1 Promineifilaceae bacterium (SeqCode) | reverse complement strand
GTGCTCCGTCAGCTGCCATACGCTTTAAGACGCGGCGGGCAATAACCCAGCGGTGAACTTCTGAGGCACCGTCGTAGATGCGGAAAGCGCGCGCCTCGCGGTAGAAGTCGGCCAGCGGCGTCAGATCGGAGACCCCGGTCCCCCCGCACATCTGGATGGCGCGATCGATGACACGGTCCACCGTCTCGGCGACGTGAACCTTGGCCATCGAACTTTCCTGCTTTCCACTGTGGCCCTGGTTGATTCGCCGGGCGGCGTGGCGTACCAGCAGGCGACTCGTGTGTAGGTCGATTTCAGAATCGGCCACCATCCACTGTAGCGCTTCATTCTCCGCCAGTAGCTTACCGAAGGCGCGCCGGCGCAAAATGTACTCCCCCGCGATCTCCAGCGCGCGCTGTGCCACCCCCAGCCAGCGCATGCAGTGCGTCAGCCGGGCCGGTGCCAGTCGCGCCTGCGCGTGAGCGTATCCCGCCCCTTCCTCTCCGAGGATGGCGCTATGGGGAACGACGCAACGTTCGATTCGCACCTCACAGTGGCCCCCGGGTGAGTGGTTCAGACCACCAATCCGCCGCTCGACCTGCAGCCCGTCGTTCTCGGCGTCGACGAGGAAGATCGTCGTCCCGCTGCGGGGCGTAACGGTGTCGTCCGTGCGCGCCATGACCAGGTAAACGCCTGCACCGTCCGCGCCGGTGGACCACCACTTGTAGCCGTCGATGATCCACTTGTCCCCATCTCGGCTGGCGCGCGTCTGGATCATCAGTGGATCGGAGCCGGCGCCAGGCGGTGGCTCGGTCATACAGAAGCAGGAGCGCATCTCGCCTGCCGCCAGCGGCTGCAGATAGCGCTCCTTCTGCGCCTCGGTGCCCAGAAGGTGGAGCAGGTGCATGTTGCCTTCATCCGGAGCGGCACAGTTCAAGACCAACGGTCCGTAGAGGCTTCTTCCCGCCGCTTCGAACACGGGGATGATCTCCTCGATGTCCAGCCCCAGTCCGCCATAGTCCGTTGGAAGCTGTGGTCCGTAGACACCCGCAGCGCGCGCTTTTTCCCGCAGTGCGGCCAGTCTCTCCGGGGCAAGGCCCTCCTCCAACGTCGTCTCCTGCTCCACCGGAACAACTTCATCTTCGATGAAAGCAGTTACGTGGCGTGTCAGCTCCTGAACGCGCTCCGAGTCGGCAAACATGGGCCTAATCTCCTCCTCGTGAAAAAATGATAACAACCCACCCGCTGGCAGTGTAGCCCCCGTTGCGGTGGTAAGCAAGATCAAATAGTATCGGCAGTGAATCATATCCTTTACAGGAGAGGCAAGACGTGCAGGCAGAGATTAAGCAGAGACTTTCCTACTTTTTACGGCACAAGATCGGAGAGGATGTAGCCGTCGAACGGCTGCGCCCGCTGGCTGGCGGCGCCTCCCGCGAGACGTGGCACTTCGAGATCGAGATTCAGGGCGACCCGTTCTCGCTTGTAATGCGGCTGGATACTGCGACGACGATGCACGAGGAGGCACTGAGCCGGGAAGAAGAATTTCGCCTGTTGCAGGTCGTTTATAGCGCCGGCATCCCTTCTCCCCGCCCTTACTGGCTGTGTGTCGACAGCGCGGTGCTGGGCGCGCCATTTTTTCTAATGGGGTTCGTCCCCGGTGAGTCGATCGGCCCGCGCGTGGTGCGGCGGCCCGAACTGGCATCGGCGCGGCGCGCGCTGCCGGTACAGATGGCGCGGGAGCTGGCCCGTATTCATGCACTGAATCCAGATAGACCGGAAATTGCCACCCTCCCGCGGCCAGTCGCTGACCTTTCGCCGGCACAGCACACGATCCGCACGCTGCGCCGCGCGCTGGAGCGGCTCGACCTTCACAGTCCGGGTCTGACGGCCGGTCTGCGCTGGCTGGAACAAAATCAGCCACCCGCGCCGGCCTTGCGGCTCGTGCACGGCGACTTCCGCATCGGAAATCTCATCGTCGGGCGGGAGGGATTGTCAGCCGTCATCGACTGGGAGTTCGCCCACCTGGGCGACCCGGTGGAAGATGTTGCGTGGCCGCTCGTGCGCGACTGGCGCTTTGGCCGGGACCACCTGCGGCTGGGGGGGATCGCAGACGCAGAGCCATTCCTGACGGCCTATGAGGAAGAAAGGCAGCAGCCGCTCGATCGGACCGCCGTCGCCTACTGGGAGATCATGGGTAACATGAAGTGGGCAGTAACCTGCCTTGTGCAAGCAGAGCGCCACCTATCGGGCGAGGACCCGAGTATAGAGCTGGCGAGCCTCGGCCGGCGCAGCGCGGAGATGGAGCTGGAGCTGCTTAACCTGATCAAGCGTTACGAAGCCTGATCCGGACAGCGCATACAACTACATTTCGACCTGCTTGGGGTCGATTCCCGCTTCCTTCAGCTCTTTAAAGTAACGAGAGCGTTCGCGTGCGTTGGTGATCCGCGCCCGGCGTACTTCGTCGGCCGACATATCGTCGGTGATTTCGACGTAATCGGGCGGTGCAATGTGAGCGGGGATCTCAACCGCCGTGCCCTCAGCTACTGGCTCCGCTGCCGGGGCAGACTCGGCCGCCGGTGCAGCAGCCGCTTCCGGCGGTGAAGCCTGAACAGCAGCATCGGCCGCCGCGGCCTGCTGCGCCTCATACTCCGCCGGATCGATTCCCCGCGCCTTGAGCTCCTTCATGAACTGGCTGCGTGCGCGTGCATTGTGGATGCGCGCCTTGCGCACCTCGTCCGCGGGCATATCGTCCGTGATCTCTATGTAGTCCGGCTCGGGGAGATCGTCCGGGACTGCGACTGCCTCGCGCCCCGAGGCCGGGGTCGGCGCAGCCGGCGTTGCCGCCTTTGGCGACTCTTCTGTGGCCGCCGGCGCCGCGCCGGGGTGCTCTATGGTGGAGGTCACCTGCGATGGATCGACGCCCGCCTCCTTCAGTGCCTTCAGATAGGCCGAGCGCGCGCGCGCGTTGTGGATGCGCGCCTTGCGCACCTCGTCCGCCGGCATATCGTCCGTCATCTCGATGTAGTCCGGCTCTGGAACCGTCGTCGTAGCCACCGGCGCAGCGGGGGAGACTTTCTTTGCATCCGCTGTGGGCGGAGCGCCGGGTTCGCCCGCCGTGGGCGGCATGGCAGCCGCCGCCACGCCCTGCTGTTTCAACGCTTTGATAGCCGCTGCCCGCGCTTTGGCGTTGGCGATCCGCGCCTGACGCCGCTCCGACCCAGACATTTCGGCCGTCACTTCCGTATACTCGTAGTCTACCCCCGGCTTGAGATCTTCTGGCTTTTTGGTCGGCGCCGCTGCCGCGCGCGCTTGCACTGCCGCCGTCTCTGGAGCTGCCCCGGCAACCGGTGGGCCACTGCGCGCGCCTTGCCAGCTGTGGAAAGCAGCGATCTTGACTGCCGTCCACGGATCCTCGGTGACACCCGCGCCCGCACCGCGCGTATTTTCCGCGCCCAGGCGGCCGATGCGCATGTTTGCTCCCCGGGGCAACGCTGCTGCCCGCGCCGCCGCCAGTTTGCGCGCCCGTTCTAGCTGCTCCGGAACGTCGGCATTAACCGGAATCGCGTAACCCAGTGTTACAGATGGATTGACGGCGCTCTTTTCTTCCTCAAGCTCCGCCTCGCTTGTCCGAACCATGCGGCTCAATCCGACGAAGAACGCCGAAAATAAGACGCCCATCATAATCACCAGGATGCCGACGATACCGGCAATCGTGAACAGATTCATGAAGATGTCCTCTCCGAGTATTTGTTGCGACAGGCAATCGCCTCAGGCGATTATACTTGTGCTTTATTTCTCAAGCAATCTTCTGTTGCCGCGCTAGCTCTCCCCCTGCCCGAGCTGGGAGGAGAGGAAGTCCAGGATATCGATGTGGGTCAGGATTCCCACCACGTCGTCGCCGTGAGCAATGACGACTGAACGCTGGCTGCTGAAAATACCCATCAACGACTCCAGCGGCGTATTCGGCTGCACGACGGCGACGGTACGGTCCACCATCTCGGCGATCGTTTCATCTGGCTCATGACGGTGGTCGGCGGTCAACATGTGTTTGAGGAGATCGATCTCGCGGACGATGCCGACGAGGCGGCCGTCCCCGTCGACCACGGGTAACTGCGACACTCCGTGCTGCTTGAGGGAAGCGACGACGTCGCGCAGGCGGTCGGTCGGCCGCGCGAGGATCAGCGTACCGTCTCCCTTCGCCGCCTGCACGTCGGCGGCGCTAAAATCGACCCACGTTCGCTCCAGAAAGCCATGTTCCCGCATCCAATCGTCGTCAAAAAGCTTGCTCAAATAGCGGGAACCAGAGTCCGGCAGAATGACCACTATCACGTCGTCCGGGCCCAGGTTGTGATCGCGCGCATACTTTATGGCGCCGGCTACGGCAGAGCCCGAAGAGCCGCCGACGAAGAGCCCCTCTTCGCGGACCAGGCGGCGGGTGACTAGAAAGCTTTCCCGGTCGGTTACCTGCACAACCTCGTCAACCACGCTGAGATCGGTGGTGCCGGGAAGGAAGTCTTCGCCGATTCCCTCGACCTTGTAGCTCTCTGCCCTGGTATACTCGCCGGTGCGGTGCAGGTCATACAGAATGGAGCCGATGGGATCGACGCCGATAACCCGCACCCGGCTATTCTGATCCTTCAAGTAGCGGCCAACGCCGGAGATCGTGCCCCCGGTACCCATACCGGCGACAAAGTGCGTGATCTGCCCCGCCGTCTGACGCCAAATCTCCGGACCGGTGCTCTCGTAGTGAGCGTAAGGATTCACCGGGTTGTGGTACTGGTTGGCGAGGATGGCGTTCGGCGTCTCCTCCACCAGCCGCTCGGCCACCGAATAGTAACTGCGAGGATCATCCGGCTCGACCGCGGTCGGCGTCACGACGACGCGCGCTCCAAAGGCGCGGAGTAGCTGGATCTTCTCCTGCGACATCTTGTCGGGCATGACAAAGATGCAACGGTATCCTTTGACGGCCGCCGCAATCGCCAGTCCCACGCCCGTATTACCGGACGTAGCCTCGACAATGGTACCGCCCGGCTTCAGTACACCACGTTTCTCAGCATCTTCGATAATCGGAGGACCGATGCGATCCTTGATCGAGCCACCGGGGTTAAAGAACTCTACCTTTACGAGGAGCGTGCAGGGCAAATCACTTGCGACGGAGTTCAGACGCACCAGAGGGGTGTCGCCGATGGTCTGCAGAACATCTTCGTAAAAGTCGATCTCTTCGACAACGCTTTCGCGCGTTACATCCATTAAAGCCATTTCATCACCTGCTTGCTCGTGCGAACTGGGAAACGGGTTCACACTCTTTTATCAGACTGTAGGAGCCATGCTACAAGTATAACCGATCCTGCCATAGAGAATAGTTAACTTTTGGAGCCGGCGAGCGGGACATTCACTGACCTTGTTCGTTCTGGGCCACCACCTATAATATGTCTGGAAGTCGTTGCCATTCCTTGACAGTCACGCGAATCTTAGCCTGTCACCGGCGCCCGGCGCCGGCACTAGAAATAGGAGTAACTTCATGAAAATCAGGCGTCTTCTGGCAACCAAAGGTAGAGAAGTGATTACCATCGGCCCCGAGCAGGCCGTGCGCGATGCTGTTGCCCTCCTGGCGGAGCACAACATCGGAGCGCTCGTCGTCGTCGACGACGGAGGTACGCCCGTGGGCATTATCTCGGAAAGAGACATTATCCGGCGCGCAGCGAGCAGCGAGACGCTCTTTGACGAGCTGATCAGCGACCTGATGACAAGGGACGTTATTACCGGTGTGCCCCAGGATGATGTTTACTCCGTAATCCATACCATGACCGAGAAACGCTTTCGGCACCTCCCGATTGTCGACGAAGGGCAGCTGATCGGGATCATCTCTATCGGCGACGTGGTCAAAGCGCAACGGGATACCTACCGGGGCGAGATCGACACCCTCGAAACACAGATTATGGCCGACGAAGCATAGCAACCAGACAGAGGAGGCTCTGTCGTGACCGAAGAGACTCCACCATTACACCCAGGAGAGAGAGGATGAGTGAGATTGGGACCGAGGCCAACCCACTGCGGGTTGCCATTGTAGGCGCCGGCCCCACCGGCTTCTACACAGCAGAACAGCTTTTTAAACAAAAACAGGTTGAAGTGGAAGTAGATATGTTCGAGCGTCTGCCGACCCCGTACGGCCTCGTCCGCTACGGGGTGGCGCCCGACCACCAGAAGATCAAGTCGGTGACCCGTATCTTTGACCGCACGGCGCGCCGGCCGGAGTTCCGCTTCTTTGGCAACGTCGAGCTGGGGCAGGATATCACCGTCGACGATCTCCGCCGCCACTACCACATGATCGTCTACACGACCGGCGCCCAGACAGACCGCTCGCTCAATATCGAGGGGGAAAATCTGAAGCGCAGCCACTCCGCTACCGAATTTGTCGCCTGGTACAACGGCCATCCTGACTTCCGCGACTGCGACTTCGACCTTTCGGTCACGCGCGCCGCCGTTATCGGCGTGGGTAATGTCGCGGTCGACGTCTGCCGTATCCTCTCGCGCACGCCGGAGGAGCTGGCGAAGACGGATATCGCCGACTACGCGTTAGAGGCGCTGCGGGAGAGCAATATCCGCGAGGTTTATATGTTGGGCCGGCGCGGACCGGCGCAGGCCGCCTTTACCACCCCCGAGATTAAGGAGCTGGGGGAGATGGAGGGCAGCGACGTCTGGGTACTCCCGGATGAAGCCGCGCTCGACCCGCTCAGCGAGGAGGCGCTTGCCGACAGCGCCGACCGTGCAACCACGCGTAAAGTGGAAATCATTCAGAGCTACGCCGAAGAGCCTCCCAGTCCCAAACAGAAGCGGCTTATTATCCGCTTTCTTGTCTCGCCCACCGCTTTTATCGGCAACGACGATGGGGAAGTGGTGGCGCTGGAGCTAATGAAGAACGAACTCTACCGTACCGACGCCGGCACCCTGCGGCCGCGGGCAACGGGCGAGACGGAGATTCTGCCGGTGGGCCTCGTCTTTCGCTCCATCGGCTACAGGGGGGTACCCTTGCCCGGCGTGCCCTTCAAGGAAAGCTGGGGCGTCATCCTTAACGAGACAGGGCGCGTTATCAATCCTGATAGCGACGAGCCGGTAACCGGAGAATACACTGCCGGCTGGATCAAGCGCGGGGCAACTGGCGTCATCGGCACAAATAAACCGGACGCGGCCGAAACGGTCGAAGCGATGATGGAGGACCTCGCCGGGGGCCGGCATCTAGATCCCGAAGCGCCCGGCGCCGACGCGGCCCGGCAGATGGTGGCCGCCAAAAAGCCTGATTACTTTTCCTACGACGACTGGCTGCGCCTCGACGAAATCGAAGTCGCGCGCGGTGAAGAGCTGGGCCGGCCGCGGGTGAAGTTCGTGACGGTGGAAGAGATGGCCGAGGCCCTGGAGCGATCGTGAGTGATGCAGCCAAGCAGGGGGGCAAGACGGTAACGATCTACAGCGACGGCGGTGCCGATCCCAATCCGGGTATCGGCGGCTGGGCGGCGATCCTGCGCATGGACGGGCGGGAGAGAGTGCTGAAGGGGCACGACCCGCAGACGACCAACAACCGCATGGAGCTCACCGCCGCCATCGAGGCGCTGCGCGCCCTCCCTCCGGGCCGGCAGATCACCTTCTACACCGACTCGCAGTACGTGCGGCGCGGCATCACCGAGTGGATCGACAACTGGGCGGAAGCCGGCTGGCAACGTCGCGGCGGCAAACCGATCGCGAACGTCGACCTCTGGCAGCAGCTCTGGCCGCTGACACGCCAACATGAGATCGACTGGCGCTGGGTCAAGGGCCACAGCGGCGATCCGCTGAATGAGCGCGTAGACGAACTGGCCCGCCAGGCGCGACTGGAAATTACCGCGGACGAGACGATGGCGCAAGATATGCCCCGCCTCTACGTGCGCGCCTCCTGCCGGGGCAACCCGGGTCCGGGCGGTTGGGGCGTCGTCGTCGAAAGAGGGGACGAGACCACCCAGCTGAGCGGCTCTGAACCCTCCACCACGAACAACCGCATGGAGATCCGGGCGGCTCTCGAGGCGCTGGAGCAGATTTCGACCGGTGGTGAGGCGCAGCTCATCACTACCTCCGACTATCTCTACCAGGGCGCCACCCGCTGGATTCACGGCTGGCGTCAACGGAACTGGCAGAAAAAAGGGGGTAAAGCGGTCGCCAACGCCGATCTATGGCAGGCGCTCGACCGGCAGATGCAGCGGGTGAACGTCCACTGGACAAGCGCCAAGGGCGATCAGTTCGGCGATTCTGCGGGACTGGAAGAAGCGGGCCGGCTGGCGCGCGAGGCGCTCGACATCATCTGAACTCCCCAACCGGCTCCATCGGCCGGCTCACCCCTCCTCGTCCGCCTCGCGGACGAAACGGACTGTGGCGTGGAGAAAACCGAAATCGCCGGTAGGCGGCATCAGCTCGGCCAGCTCGGTGATCACAAAAACGGCGCCGTCAAAGCTCACTTCGTCGCCCACCTGCGGTGGCTGCACACAGTTGAGAACGGAGCCGGTATAGGAACTATCTTCGACGACGCAGCTCACTTTATAGTAGATGTCATCCTGGCCCATGAACTACCTCGTGAAAATTCAATATTAGAAGCGTATTGAATCGCCCGCGCCAAATTGACTTTTTGCCGCCGACAGCTATAATATCTATCTGTTGGAGCCGAAGTGGCGAAACCGGCAGACGCGCTACGTTCAGGGCGTAGTGGGCTTACGCCCGTGTGGGTTCGAATCCCACCTTCGGCATCAAAGCGCTCAATCAGTTGATTGGGCGCTTTTTATTTTTCCCCTTCTCTGGCGAGTCGTTCTAGAAAGGACGGATTGGCGATCGCCAGTTTGTCTTGTGCCGTCTGGCGACAGTGAGCGAGGAGCTGTTTCCAGGCGGCCGGCTCGTCAAAGTCGCCCCGTTCGATGGCCCCGCACAGGCGACGGTTCATCCGTTCGATGGCCGCCCGCTGCTCCTCATATCCGGGCGGGCACTCTCCCTCGTCGCCAAGTAAGGCCGCCAGGCGGCGCCACTCTTCCGGCGCCTGCGCCGGCGCCAGGGTAAGCTCGCGCGCCACCACTGCCAGAACATTGGCGGCGACCAGCGTGCGGAAGCGCAGCCGCGGCTCCTGCAAAGTAGGGAGCACCTGGTCGGTCAGATGATCCGCAACCGCTTCTAGCAACTGCACCGCATCGGGGAAATGTTGCACGCCGGGACGAACCTCCTCTGGCCCAAAACTCGACCCCATTGTGGCAGAAGTTGAGAGTAGCGTCAACCAAAGCTACAATACGGACCCTGTCGGGCTCTCGCGAGTTCCGCCTTTGAAAAATGATGGCATTCGCCCGTCACAACCATAACTGTAAATATAAGGAAAGAGGAATGGCTGATCCCGCTCTCTTGGAAAAGACAATTCAGATCACACGCGACGCCGGACAGGAGGTTATGCGCTTCTATCGCAGCACCTTTGCTGTAGACGACAAGTCCCCCGACAATCCCGTCACCGACGCCGACTTTGCCGCCGATCAACTGCTGAAAGAGCGGTTGGGCACGCTGCTGCCCGACAGTGGCTGGCTGAGCGAAGAGACAGCGGACAGCCCGGCGCGGCTGGAGAAAGAGCGCGTGTGGGTCGTCGATCCGCTGGACGGAACGAAGGAGTTCGTGATGGGGATCCCCGAGTTCTCGATTTCCGTGGCGCTGGTAGAGGATGGCCTTCCGGCCCTGGCGGTCGTCTTTAACCCCGCTACCAACGAACTGTACGCTGCCCTGCGCGGCGGTGGGTTCCACTACAACGGCGACCCGGCTCGGACCAGCGAGCGCCGAGCGCTACAATCCGCGCTCGTCGACGCCAGCCGCTCTGAGATGAAGCGGGGTGAGTTCGAGCCCTTTGAGGAGCTCGTGAAGGTCAACGTCATGGGCAGCATCGCCTACAAGCTGGCCCGGGTGGCGGCCGGACAGGCCGACGCTACGTGGAGCCGCGGGCCGAAGCACGAGTGGGACGTCTGCGCCGGCACTCTGCTGGTCGAGGAAGCCGGCGGTCGCTGCGTCGATCTCGACGGCAAACCGATCGTCTTCAACCGCCCCTATCCAAAGGTCAACGGGATTATCGCCAGCAACGGCCACCTGCACGGCGACCTGCTCGAAGCGCTCCTTCCTCACGGCGCTGCCCGCTCCCTCTCGACGCCGCCAGGCGGCCACTAAGTGACCGTTCAGAATAGCTCCGCCTGCCCGCGTCACGCACCACATTTAGCAGTGCATTCGAGCGCCTCAAGGGGTCTGATGAACGTCGGTTCAGCTTTGACAGCCAATTTTCGGTATGGTATGATGCAGGCGTTCGGCCTTACATAATGTAGTCGCGCCAGGAAGGCCTTTCACCACCGACAATTGCCCGTCACGGGCTTTCTTTTATGTAACAAGGAGATTGCGGATGAGATCGCGTACCGAGATGATGGTCGATCGCCTGCGGGATTTGCAGGCCGGAACGCCGGACATAGAAGCATCGGCGGTCGTCAGCGTCGACGGATTGATCATGGCATCGTCTCTTCCGGCCGGCGTTGACGAAGACCGGATTTCGGCCATGTCCGCAGCCATGCTCTCGCTGGGTGACCGGATCGCCGATGAGTTGAGCCGTGGGCGGCTGGAGCGTGTCTATATTAGCGGCAGCGAGGGCATTATCGTCCTGATGGCAGTGGGCGAGGATGCAGTTCTGACCGTGCTCGCCCGTAGCACGGCCAAGCTGGGTCTTATTTTCCTTGACGCCAGCCGTACGGCAGCCGATCTCGCCCGCCTCTTATAGTAGGCGCGCCTGGTTAAGCAGGCGCGGCTCCTGTGCTTTCTGGAGGCGACGTTGCTCCGCCTCATCTCGACCGTGAAACCGCCCTTTTGGGGCATGTCACAAAAGCTGACATGCCCCACTTTTCTTTATACAAGGTTAACGCAAAACGCGTACAATTGAGACAACATAGATGAGGAAGACGAGAGGCAACGTATGACAAAGTATATCTTCTTTACCGGCGGTGTCGTCAGCTCGGTGGGCAAAGGCGTGACGGCAGCCGCGTTGGGGCGGATTCTCAAAGCGCGCGGCCTGACAGTCGCGGTGCAGAAGCTCGATCCCTACATCAACGTCGACCCCGGCACGATGTCCCCCTACCAGCACGGCGAGGTCTTCG
>JAWVYW010000124.1:0-11223 GCA_033722535.1 Promineifilaceae bacterium (SeqCode) | reverse complement strand
TGACACCTGTACCTACATGTACGCACACGCGTAGAGCGTGTGTTTCAGACGCTGGCATGAGGCTTGCTCCCCACATGTGGCGGAAGGGACACGGGACTGAACTGGAAGAGGAGACACCCATGAAAAAACACCCCCTGACCCGCATCCTCTTCATCTTCATCTGTACCGCCGCCCTCACGCTCGCCCTCGGCGCCTGCGCCGCCGAGCCGGAAGAGACGATCGTCGGCGTCTGGTCGGGCGTAGACGAGGCGGGCAACACCGGGACCATCGAGTTCCAGGCCGACGGCACCGTCATCATCGACGAGACCCTTGCCGGCGACTACGAGATCGTCGACGAAGAGCAGATCCAGCTCGAAGGCCCCGCCGGCGTCATCAGCTTCGACTACGAGCTGGACGGCGACACACTCGTGCTGGCGAACGAGACGGGGAGCATGACGTTTGAAAGGGTGGAGGAGGAGTGAGGCAGGGGATGGGCACGTGAATGCGCTAGCTCCAGCGGCAATATTCGCAGCTCTCAAGCAACGGCTAGGGAGATGCCCTCCCTGTGAACGGGAACAATCGGTGCTGCGCGGCAAGGAGCGCGAAAGCGTGCGCTCTCAATGTTGCGGGGAACCAATCCCGGCTAGGCGCTGGAGTGTTCGTTTTCACGCAACGATGGGCAGTAGACAGAGCCCAAACGCTAGTGGATGAAGCGCTTCAAAAACTCCCCCTGCGCCTCGACCGTGCCAATCAAGATCATCTCTGTTTCGGCCGGCAGCGGGCGGTGGGGGTCGGGATTGACCTCCGTCTCTCCATTCCTGGTCAGTGCGACTACCGTACATCCTGTTTTGCGGCGGATGTCGCTCTCCGCCAGCGTCTTGCCAACGAGGGTTGCCGGAGTCTGCACGGCAAAAGTATCCAGCCCCTCGGAAACCATTAAAATGTTGCTGCGCTGGAGTAGATTCATAATAGCGTCCGAGCCCATCGAGGCGTAAGAAAGGACGAAGTCCGCGCCGGCGCGGTGGAGCGTAGTTACATTGCGCGCCAGCCGCGCCCGGCTCACCAGTTGTACGTTGGGCCGCAGGCGGCGAATATAAATCGTCAGGTAGATGTTGGTATCGTCGTCGTGGGTGGTCACCAACACCGCCTGCGCCTCCCGGATGCCCGCCGCCTCCAGGACCTCGCGTTCGGCCGCATCGCCGTGCACATAGTTCTCGTCAGCACGGATCCGATCCGCCCGTTGCTCCACAATACAGTAATCCATGCCCTGTCCTTCCAGGAAATCCCCGGCAGCGCGCCCTACGCGCCCACCGCCAATAATGATCACCGGCCCCTCCTCCGTATCTACCTCCTTGTAAACAAGCGCCTCATAGCGCTCCAGTTGCTCGGCCGTGCCCGCCAGCACAAGTACCATCTTCTCTTCCACGCGCACGTCTGGCGCTGCGCTCTCAAACGCGCCGCGATCCCAGAAGCCCAACACCGTGGCGCCGGCGCGCTGGCGCAGCTCGCTCTCGCGCAGCGTCTTGCCCAGCAGCGACGACTCGCGCGCGCTCGCCTCGGCGATGAGGAGATCGCCAAACTGGCCGACGACGTGGACCGCAGAAGGGCCACCCGCAACCCGCCGCGCCAGCGCTTCCCCCAACATCTTTCCCAGTTGTAAAACATAATCGCAGCCTGCAAGTTCGAGGATATCCACTGAAGCGGGACTGGACGCCGTCGCAACGATCGGCGTCGCCGCGCTCACGTCCTGCACCGTAAAGGCGACGTTCGTGTTCAGCCGGTCGTTCGCCGTCGTCGCCAGCAGCGCGGCCCGCTCTACCCGCAAGCGCCGGTACGTGTCCGGCAAATCGGGATCACCATGGACAATGCTGTACCCCAGGTCGTGCAGCCGCAGCGCCTCCATCAGATCTGATACCAGAAGCACGTACTGGTACTGGTACCGCTCTAGCTTCTCGATAAGCCGATCGGTCACCGCATCACGCTGAATGATGATCACATGATTTTCCGTCTCTTCTGGCAACTCTCGGGGAGCGCGCGCGGCTTGCTGCGCCTTCATCCACGGCGCGTAGAAAAACTCGATAAAGGTAAACGGTAACAGCACCAGCAAGAAGATGATGCCGCTAAAAAGAACGAGGGTGGAAAACAGCCGCCCCAGATCGGACTGGAAGGTAATGTCGCCAAACCCGAGGGTAGACATGACCGTGAGGGTCCAGTAGAAGCCGGTAAGCCAGCTCTCCTGGCGCCCCTCGTAGGCCATGAGGAAGTGAAATAGCACGCTATAGACGGTGACCAGCGTGGCCAAGACAGCCAGAAAGCGCAACAGAGAGCGAATGCTTACTCGGCTCGGCTGGTCACGATAGAAGTGCAGCAGGAGGGAGACAAGATATTTCATAACTCGAGCAAGTCAGGCGGCAGCTCTCTCCTCGCAAATTGTTCCGGCTGTTACGACGCGGTGATCGTATTATACCTGAAGCTGCTCATTGGACAGGCAAAAGTAGCTTGGCGGGAAGAGTAACGCTTGAGAGGGTGGACGAGGCGTGCGTGCGGATCGGGGACTCAACTTCTTCCGGAGGTTGCGTTCCCCGGCCACGCCTCGTCCGGCCCGCCGCTGAAAACCCGTCACCTCCACCTGGCATCTCGAGCGAAGCGAAGATATCCCAGCGGCGCTACTCTTATCCGGGCGCTGCTGGGCATCCTACTCCTCGTACGAGCGACGGCTCAGATCCGCCCAGTTCCGCTTCTGCGTCTCGACGAGCCTGACCTGTTTCTGCGGCGCCAGCCCTGCCGTTGCTTCTCCTCCCGTGCGCTCGCCTGCCGCACATCGCCACGCACCTCAAGGTAGACAGGCCGATTCACATCGTCGCCCCTGATAAAACCGCCGATTCGCTGCCCCTGCTGTTGCCAGACGGGCCGCTACAGGTCGGTGGTCATGCCGGTGGAGGCCGTTCCCCTACGGCGGGAGAGGGTGTAGACGAAGGACTCCTTCAGTCCGCGCCCCCGTCCCTCAGGTACTTGTCCAGAAAGGCCACCACCGCCGGATAGGCCACCAGCTTATTCTTCAGCTTCACGATCCCGTGCCCCTCGTCGTCGAAGACGAGAAACTCCACCGGCACGTCCCGCGCTTCCAGCGCCGCGACCAGCTGCTCCGCCTCGCTCAGCGGCACGCGCGGGTCGTTGGCGCCGTGGATGACCATCAGCGGCGTCTCTACGGCGTCGAGGTGGTCGATCGGTGCGATGCTCTCCAGGAACTCCCGGTCCTGCTCCAGGCTGCCGTACTCGCTCTCCCGGTGCCCGCGGCGGTAATCGCTGGTGTTCTCCAGGAAGGTGACGAAGTTGCTGATGCCTACAATGTCCACCGCCGCCGCCCACAGGTCTGGATAGGTTGTGATGGCGGAGAGGACCATAAAGCCGCCGTAGCTGCCGCCGTAAACGGCGATGCACTCGCCGTCGACCTCCGGCTGCTCTGCCAGCCAGCGCGCCCCCTCGGCGAGGTCGGCGACGGAATCCATGCGCTTCTCCACGTCGTCCAGGTGGCTATACCGCTTGCCATAGCCGGTGGAGCCGCGCACGTTGGGCGCGAAGACGGCGTAGCCGGAGGCGACGAGGTACTGGGCGATGGCGTGGAAGTAGGGGCGGAACTGGCTTTCCGGACCCCCATGGACGATGATCACCACCGGCAGCGCTCGCTCCGCGTCGCCCTCATGTGCAGACGGCTTATAGAACCACGCCGGGATCTCCCGCCCGTCGAAGGACGGGTAGCGCACCAGCTCCGGCGCGACGAAGGAGCTCAGCGGCAGGCCGCCGTGCCCGGAACCGGTGACGGGGTAGAGGTCGTCGCTCTCGATGTCCCAGACGTAGACGTCGTAGGTGCGGGTAGCGGCGGTATAGGCAAAGGCGACGCGCCCGCCGTCCGGGGAGAAGGTGATGCGGCTGGCGACCATGCCCGGCACAGCGCGCACCGCCCGTGGATCGGACGCCGGTTTGCCCGGCGGTTTCTCGCCCGTCTCCTCGTCCGAGCCGGCTCCGATGGCCCCCAGGTTCGGCCCCGGGCGCGCCATACCCATCCCCATGTCCAGCAGCTCCAGCCGCCCCGCGCCCTCCATGTTTACCGCGACGGCAAGATAGCGGCCCGTCGGGGCCACCGCCAGCATCTCCACGTCCCACTCCGGTGCAAAAAGCGTCTCCCATTCCATCGTCGCCGGGCGCAGGCTGCGCAGGTGCAGGAAGTCGCTCTCCAGGTCGGTGAGCAGGTAGAGGGTGCGCCGCGCGCCGCCCTCCCCCGGCGCGTAGTTCAGCTCGTAGTAGCGTGCCTCCGCATTCCCCTCTGAAAGACGCCGCGCCTCGCCGCTCTCCAGTTCCAGCTCAAAGAGGTCGTGCTCGAAGGAAGCCTGCATGCGGCTGAAGGCGAGATATCGTCCGTCGGGGCTGAGGGTGAAGCTGACCAGGTAACCCGGCTCGTCGTGCTCCCATAACAGCTCCGCCTCCGCCCCGCCTTCGCCGGCGCCATCTACCCGCAGACGGTAGATGTCAAAGATGGCCGGGTCGCGGCGGTTGGCGGAAAAGTAGACGGCGCTGCCGTCGTGCGCCCAGCAGCCAAAGGTGTGCATCGCCTCCTCGTGCCCGGCGGTGAGATTCACCAGCTCCGCCCGCTCGGGGTACAGGAGGAAGAGCTGCGCCTTCTCGTTGCCGCCGACGTCGCGCGCGAAGACGATGGCGCTGCTGGTGGGCGCCGGCCACGCCCCCATCACTCTATTCTGGCCAAAGGTCAGCTGCTCCGGCCACATTGGCCGCGGCCGAGCGCTGGCGCCCGCCGGCGCCGCCGCCGGCGTCTGCCACAACTGCGGCAGGCCGGTCAGGCTGCTGAGGAAGGTGATCCGCTCCCCATCGGCGGTAAAGCCGGGGAAGTAGGCGTTCTCGACGTTCAGGTAGCGGTGAATAGGGAAGCGGGTCCGTGCGTTGTTCACGAGATACGTCATCCTCCTGCCCAGGGTGCCAGCCCTCTGGCGCTTGTCTCTGCCCCGGCGCAGGGGCACTGGGATGGCCCGGTATCTCAGGTTCCCGCCGGTGCGTGTCGCGTCGTCTGCTCATTTTACGGAGGAGCAGGCAGGGGAGCAAGGGGGGTAAACGCCTGCTGCTCCATTTGCCTGGCGTGAAAAATGCGTTAAAAATGGGGTAATTTCGTGCGCAGTATCAAAGGAGAAGAGGGGCATGAGCATCAACCGGATGACCGACGAGGCATTGAAGGAGGACTGGAGGGTACAGCCACCGCCGCGGGTGCAGAAGCTGGTACGCGGCGTCGGCGGCTATGGACCCGGCGTTTCGCAGCAGCTGGGGCACGAGAAGGCGCTGGCGGGGAACGGCATCAGCAACGCGCTGGAGATGTTGATCCGCTACATTCCCACCGAGGCGGTCACGCTCTACGTGGCGGTGCTCGCCGCAGCGCCCAGCGTGCGCGCGGCGATCCCGGAATTCGCCGCGGAGACCATCTACTGGGCGTTCGTCATTCTCAGTCCCTTTCTGGTGCTCGCTATCTATGCCAGCAAGCGCGCCGCCGAGGGGATGGATCCCCTGCCGGTCGCCCGCAACTGGCCCTGGTGGGAGATGTTCGCCGCTACCGTCGGCATGGCGGCGTGGGGGCTGGCGGTGCCCGGCAACCCCTACAGTGACGGCGCGGCGATGGGCACCCTGGCCGCCGTCCTCGTCCTCTTCAGCTCCACGCTGCTCAGCGTGCTCGAGCCGCTCGTGCGGCAGCGCCTGCAGCGCTGGCGCGCCGCGGCCGTGTAGGGCTCCGGCCTGAGGACGACACGCTCGCGCGGGCCGCATTTCGCTCCGCCAATCTGTTGCAAATAGGATCTTTTTTTCGATAATATCAGGGAAACGCCCCATATCGTGTGCGCCGGCGGCGGGCCATCATTAGCAAAAGGTCCGACGAGCCCCGGCGCGACACCGCCCGGGCCGGCGGTAAAGCTGAGGTGGCACGCAATGCACGACGAGCGGCACAAAATGGAACTGGCGAAGGTCCACCCGGACGGTGCGCAGGAGTGGTACTGCCCGCTCTGCGGGCGGCGGTTGCTGTTGCAGTGGCCGCCCGACTACCGCCGCATCGTCCTCTATGCGGGCGACGAAGCGGCCATTCACGACGGCGACCGCCTGCAAGCGGATCCCCCCGCTGGCAGCGCCCATCCCTCGGGCCTCGACCCGCTGTGGCGGGAACTCCTGGCCACGCTCGACCTGAGCGTGCTGCCACCCGAACGTGATCGCGACCGGCAGCCGGCGGAGGGTGCGGACCTCGCGGAGCCGTGGCTCTCGGCGCTGGACGACGCGCTGGACGAGGAGGAGCCTGACGACGGCGGTGGAGCCGGAGGCGGGCGGGATGGGGACAGCCGCGATGGCGGCGACGACCCGCTCCCCTTCTGAGCCGTGGGCGGTGACCGGCTAAGAGGGCCATAGAGCAGATAGAGAAGTCGTATAGAAGATCAGGAGGAAATTGAAGATGATTCGCTGGTTGCAAGGCATGTTATGGCTGTTATTCGGAGGCTTCCTACTCCGGGCGCTGGCCACGCTCGCGCTCTCCGACGGCCCCTTCGAGGATGACGACGAAGAGTGGGACGAGGACGAGGATTGGGAAGACGACGAAGAGTGGGACGATGAAGATTGGGATGACGAGGACTGGGATGAGGAGGATTGGGACGAGGACGAAGAGTGGGAAGAGGATTAGGGTAGAGCGCCCTTCGGCAGCGTAGCCGAGGACTGTATCCTCGCTTCCCGCGGGCGCGTGCCGCCAGATGGCGAACGCGCGCGCAATATCTGCCGCATCCGCGCACCCCGGGCCGGCCGGTTGGCCCCGGGGTGCGCCTTTTTTTGTTCCTCGCTATACTCCCCTCCATGACCGGACTACGTGCCCTGCGCCTCACCCTGCGCGACCTGTGGCAAGAGGCCTTCGTCATCCTCAGCATCGGCTTCATCGGCGGCCTCCTTTCCCTCCTCATCATCCCCCTCCCTTTCGTCCTCGCCGGCACCTATGGCGTCGCGCTGCGCATCGCCGGCGGGCGCATCGCCGGCTGGCGTGAGTGGTACGAGGACGCCCGCGCCCACGCCCGCTTCTTTTATAAGTGGGCGCTGCTGGTGGCGCTCGTCGTCGTCGTGCTCCTGACCAACGTCAACTTCTACTGGAACATGGCGGGCAGCTTCGGCGAAGTAGCCGGCGGCGTCGCCATGGGGCTGCTCATCGTGTGGCTGCTCCTCCAGCCCTACGTACCCGCGCTTTACCTGCTCCACCATCGCCTCCTTGCCGGGGATACTCCCTCACCAGAAGCGGCCCCTTCGAGGGAGGGGGCGCTCGCCGAGGTGGTCGACGGCGCCCCACCCGGCGCGGCGCAGCGCGGCCCGCTCGGCCTGCGCGAGAGCTTGCGGCGCAGCATCTTCCTCGCTCTGCGAAACCCCGTCGCCACCCTTCTGCCCTGGCCCCTCACCTTCGCGCTACTCGTCGCCGTCGGCGGGCTGGGCCTGTGGCCCGCCGCCCTGGTTCTGCCGGCCCTGTGGGCCGTCTACTACACGCGGGCGGTGGCGCTGGCGGTGGATGTGGTGGAGGAGCTGTGAGGCGCTTGGCGCAGCCGCTTTCGCGCTCCCGCACGGCAGGGGCTGAAGGGCCGGCTCCTGCCGGCCCCACTACAAGGTGCCCCGCGCGTCTCTTGACATCCGAATTGCCAAACGTTTATCATCTGATCATCCACAGCATCTGGTGAGGCCAGACGCGCGTTTACAAGAGTGAGGAGGCATCTTATGAGACGCAAGGCAGTCCTGACGACGCTGTTGGCGCTGAGCGTGCTGCTGGTTACGGGCAGCCTCGTGCTGGCGCAGGATGACGCCGAACCGCAGGCGCCGGAGGTCTTCGCCCACGAGATTTACGGCGGTTGCTATTTGGCCGAGCTCGACCAGTGCCGCATCCACGTAGAGCCGTTCACGATTAACGTCGACGCTGCGAATAATGAGCGTCTTGCGGAGTTCAGGCTCAGCGCCAACAATGAGAGCGGCGGCACCAGTCTCCTGCTCTACCACTTCAGCACCGACGCTAGCTATTCGCGCATGCCGGTCGGGGACTATACGCCGAGCTTCGTACAGAACCAGGACTACGGCGCTGTGTGCGGCGAGACGTACAACCTGCGCGTCACGGCGCGCGGTGCGACCCCGAGCTCCGACGGTAGCTTGTTGGTGAGTGCCATCAGCGGTCCGTTCACCTGCCCGCAGCCGGCGACGCCCACGGCGGTCATGCAATCACTGCTGCCGTTCGGCGCGAGCGCCAACATGATCTGGCCGCTGGTGCTACTATTTCTCTTGCTCGCGCCGCTCTCCGTCTGGGTGGCGCGCCGGCAGCGTAGCTGAGCGCTTCGTCGCCCATTCTGGTCGTAGCGGCTTCCCAACCGCATATCTTCTGGCTCGCGTCGCCGCCCGCGCCGGAAAGCCTGCCAGGATAGAAATGTCGGGCTATGGTGGCCCGTTAACCGCGGGCCGCGAAAGCGTGCGCTTCAGCCACCAGCCCCGTTTGACATCTGCTTCGGGCCCGTGGTACGATCTCTCTGTGTGAGCGTGCTTCGGCCGTCGTAGGCACCTCTCTCCCCGCCCGGAGCCCCAATCTCCTAAGAGCCACCACCCACCATCCTTCGCTCACAGCTGTGCAACCTGCCAAGATAAGAACGGAGGTTCATAATGAGACGACATTTGTCGCCTTTACTGTTCCTGTTCCTTCTGGCATTGGTCGCCCTACTCCTCGCACCCTCCCCAGCTACTGCCGGTCCGCCCTCTGACCCCGCCCCTCCTGCTCAGGTGGTCTACCCCACGGGCTCCTTCCCGACTGACGTCGAGAATGTGCAGGCAGCCGCAGACAACGGAGGTCGGGTGCGGCTGAAAGCCACCGCTGCGAACGGCGCGCCGACGCCATTCAACTTTGGCAGCGACGGGCGCGTCTTCCTGACGGAGGATGTCCAGTTCCTCGGCGAAACTGTCGCCGGGGCCACGACGACCATCGAGGGCGGCTACCGCTCCCTTTCCAGCTTCGAGCGGGTCGACTTTTCGGTGGAGGGCATCCGCTTCGACGGCGCCCGTTCGGCGGCCATCTATCTCGTCGAGGCGAGCGGAACGCGCATCGTGGGCAATGAGATCGTCAACGTGGTCGGCAGCCCACTATCGTTCGCGCCCCACATCCGCAAGGGCCAGGGAATCTGGGTGCTTTCCGTCGGCAGTGGCGACATGCTCATTGCCGGCAACGTCATTCGCGACGTGGATGCGGAGCTCGGTTACGCCATCGCCATCTTTGGCACAGACGCCACGACCACCATCGCCGATAATCTCTTTCGCGGCTTTAACACCGCCGGCATTCTCGTGGGCGAATACAGCAGCCCCCACCTCATCGAAAACAACCTCGTCGCTCCCGGCCCCGAACGCTACGCCGCCGTCAGCTCCGCCGGCAATGGCATCCTCATCTCCAACTTCGTTACCCAGAGTGGCGCACCGGTGTGGGTGCGGGGCAACCGCATCATCTGCGAGAACCCGCGCGCCGACGGCATCATCGCCAATTTCTTCACCGATAACGTCAACGTCAGCGGCAACCACGTCACGATGCGCGATTCCCACTTCGGCGGCATTACCCTCGCCCTCGGCGCATCGGACGGCTACGTCGGCGCAAACCGCCTGGACGGCTCCGCTTCCTTTGCCCTTTCGATCTGGAACTTCGGCATCCTGCCCGACGTCGTCAACGACAATAACACGCTCGTCGGCAATAACATCGCGCGCTTTGAAGCGTCCGTGGCCGACGTCTTCTTTAGCCCCGCAGCCGTCGACAACATCCTGATCGGCAACAGTGGCGACGTCCTCGACCTGGGCGAGAACAATGAGATTACCGGCGTCCGGCTGTTGAACGGCGATCGGCGCATTGGCGATGCCATCGGCGATGCACAGGCGCGGAAGCTGGAATTCCTGCGCAGCGTGGAGTCTCGCTCCGTGCCCGCTTCGCCCTAGCGGTTCCGGAGCCAGCGCTGTGGCGCGAAGATCTTGATACCGCACCTGCGCTGATTGTACTCTCCGATCGTTCAGAAATTACTATGAACGCAGTGGGGCACGCCGGCGAGCAGGAGAGTCACAATGGCCGGATAACGACTTCTGACGCGTTGGCACCTGAACGCGCCCATTGACGAGGTGTGTGCGGCGAGACGTAGACTCCGTTCGTCACGGCGCGTGGCTGGATATGTGCCGTAAGCATCGACGTGCTTCTTTTCGCAGTCGCTTGCTGAGGAAATCTGCGCCGATGCGTGCCTGTGAACGAGCGCGCTTCAGCACCTAACGCGCTCCCTGGAAAGTTGCGGCTGCGCAGAGCTTGAAATTAAAGCCATCTTGCCTTAAGATGAAGATAGGTTCGCGGTGGGCAGGAGTTGCCCTCCATCCCTGCAAGACCCGTCACCATACCTCGCCATACCCCCACGTCGCGCCACCATCTTGGAAAGAGCCAGACTGTCTTCGCGCACTCTCTGCACGAGGTGCGCCCACCTTTAGGGAGGATTCTCTCATGTCTGAGCAAAACAAAGCGCTCGACCGCCGGCTGTACACGGAGTACTGGAACCAGAACAAGGTCGACGTCCTCGACGAGCTGTTCGCAGCGGACGTCGTTAACCATGAGTTGCCTGAAGGGTTGCCGTCCGGGATCGAAGGGACGCGGGCATACCTGGGAGCCTTTCTCGCCGCTTTTCCCGACGTCCACATGACCGTCGAAAAGCAACTAGCGGAAGGCGATACCGTCGTCACCCTCTGGTCGGCCACCGGGACGCATACGGCCGATCTAATGGGTATCCCGGCGACGGGAAAGGAGGCCCACGTTACGGGCATCGACGTCCATCGCTTCGAGGACGGCAAGATCGTGGAAGCGTGGGGCGAGTTTGACGAGCTGGGGCTGATGCAGCAGTTGGGTCTGGCGCCCGCGCCTGGCGACTGAGGCGGCCGGCGGGAGAGCTCAGAGGTCGCGCTGCTCGGCCTGAACGCGGAAAGGGCTCGACCAGCACCAGAGAGACTGAACTGTCGTGAGCGGGAGGCCTCCTCACACGCCCCATTAAGGGGGAATATGGCGCTGTTCGTGGCAGCTGGAGCTCGTGTGCAGCATGGAGACTCGCTCCGTGCCCGCTTCGCCGTACTGGTTCCGGAGCGAGCGTTGGGGCGCGAAGATCTTGACACCGCACCCGCGCTGATTATAATCTCCGA